>JAZUEK010000001.1:0-8967 GCA_045640165.1 Acutalibacteraceae bacterium
CTTTTTCAACTTCCCAGAACGAAAATTTTTATTGGCTACGAAACCGCGAAGCGCCTTAAAACACAGATTTTGGATGGAGAACGCGAAAAACCGCCTCGACTATACTGGCGTATAGCGAGGCGGTTTGACAATGTTCTGCGCCAAAATCTCGTGTTTTTAAGGAATACATTCCTTACGAACTCCCGGCCACCGCGGGGTTTTCTTTTGCTCTTTTTTAGTTTTTAAGGCTTTGGAGCGGTGCAGGAATGCGGCCGCCGCGGCCGATGAATTTCGCCGGAGAGGCGGTGTTGACTTTCATCACCGGGCCGGCGCCGAGCAAACCGCCGAACGACAGTTCCTCGCCCACCGACTTGCCGATGGCCGGAATCAGGCGCACCGCGGTCGTTTTGCTGTTGACCATACCGATGGCGGCTTCGTCCGCAATAATGCCGGACAGCACTTCCGCCGGCGTATCGCCCGGGACGTTAATCATATCAAGACCCACCGAGCACACGGCGGTCATCGCTTCCAGTTTTTCAATCGTCAGCGTGCCGGCGCGCGCGGCGTCAATCATACCGGCATCTTCCGTCACCGGAATAAACGCGCCGGACAATCCGCCCACGTGGGACGACGCCATCACGCCGCCTTTTTTCACCGCGTCGTTTAAGAGGGCGAGCGCCGCCGTCGTGCCGCAGGCACCGCATTGCTCAAGACCCATTTCTTCAAGAATGTGCGCCACCGAGTCACCAACAGCCGGTGTGGGCGCCAAAGACAAATCGACGATGCCGAACGGCACGTCAAGGCGTTTAGACGCCTCGCTCGCCACCAGTTGTCCCATACGGGTGATTTTGAACGCGGTGCGTTTGACCATATCGGCAACCGCCGTCAAATCGCCGCCATCCATCTTGGCGAGCGCGGCACGCACTACGCCGGGGCCGGAAACGCCCACGTTAATCACGGTATCCGGCTCGCCGGGGCCGTGGAAGGCACCGGCCATAAACGGGTTATCCTCCGGCGCGTTACAGAACACGACGAGTTTCGCCGCACCGATGCAGTTGCGGTCGGCGGTCAGTTCCGCGGTTTCGCGGATCACGCGGCCCATCCGCGCCACAGCATCCATATTGATACCGGTTTTCGTCGAGCCGATGTTGACCGACGAACAGACGAAATCCGTCTCGGCAAGCGCCTGCGGAATCGCGTCGATGAGTTCCGAATCGCCCGGGCCGAAACCTTTATGCACCAACGCGGAAAAACCGCCTAAAAAGTTGACGCCGCAGGTTTTCGCCGCACGGTCCAGCGTTTTGGCAAGCGCGAGCGGATCGCGGTTTTCGCACGCGGCAAGCACCATCGCCGCCGGCGTAATCGAAATGCGTTTGTTAATAATCGGAATGCCGTACTCGCGCTCTAACTTTTCGCCGGTTTCCACAAGATGCTCCGCTTTGCGCGTGATTTTATCATACACGCGTGTAAGCATCTTATCCGACGAACTGTCACAGCAATCGAGCAACGAAATGCCCATCGTTATCGTACGAATATCCAGGTTTTCGTCCTGAATCATCGTAATCGTTTCGAGAATATCCTTTGTGTTAATCGTATGCATAGCCGTTCCCTCAAATCGTGTGCATGGCGTTGAACAAATCCTCGTGCATCACGTGGATAGCGAGCCCCATTTCCTTGCCGATACCGTCGAGCGTGTCGGCAAACTCATCCATAGGCGCCGTCGCCTCGGACAAATCCACCAGCATAATCATCGCAAACATATCTTGGAGCACCGACTGGGTCACGTCGAGGACGTTAATCCCTCGCGCGGCGCACTCCGCCGTCACCTTTGCCAAAATACCTACTTTGTCGTGACCGATGACGCTGATAATCGCGCGCATACGCCCACCGCCTTTCTTTTTATTTCAACGCTACTATTGTACCACGCCTACACCCAAAAGAAAAGCCACTTTTTCGTTGATTTTCGTCGATTTTGTTTTACAATTCGTATATTTTAGCGTAAATATTACAATTTGGCGAGCGTTTAGGGTTGCAATCGCAAAAAAAGGCGTGGTATACTGGGTGTGTTAAAAATGGAGGAGACACTATGGCAACCTTTGATTTTCATATGCACACCGACTCGTCGCCGGACGGAAACGCCTCGGCGCTCGAAATGTGCGAGGCGGCAATCGCCAAAGGCATTACCCATATCGCGATTACCGACCATCTCGATTTCCCCGATTACGAAACCGACCACTACGCCGAGCGCACCGAGCGCTCCTGGGCGGAGCAAACCGCGGCAAAAGCGGCGGTGGAGGGGCGGTTGCGCGTGGAGCGCGGCATCGAAATCGGCTCGCCGCTCTTAGACGTGGAATTAACCGAGAAAACCCTCGCGGCGCACCCGTACGACTACGTGCTCGCGTCGCTGCACCAGCTCGGGCGGCATCCGGATTTTTATTTTCTCGATTTTTCCCAAATCGACATTCTTAAAACGATTGACGACTATTTCGAGGGAATTTACGACATTGTGAAATGGGGAAAATTCTCCACCCTCGCCCATCTTACCTATCCGTTCCGCTATATTCCGGACGACCTGCGCCCGAAAGACTATGCGCGGTGGGACGACCACATCACGACCATCTTAAAAGCCCTTGCCGAAAGCGGTCGCGCAATGGAAATCAACACGTCGGGACTGCGCAAAAAAATCGGCGTAACCTCGCCGGATTTTCCGCTCATTCAGCGGTATTTCGACTGCGGCGGCGAACTCATTACCGTCGGCTCGGATGCGCACTATACGCAGGACGTCGGCGCGAACATTGACGACGGCATAGCGCTCGCAGCAAAAGCAGGCTTCCGCTATATCACGGTGTTTGAGGGCGGCCAACCGAAACCGCTTCCGATTGAGGAGGTCTTAAAATGAAAAACGACAAGAAGAAAAATGAACTGCGCGCCACCGCCACCTTGTTTTATATTGTGGCGGCGATCGACTACCTTGTGGCCCTCTCCTACTTTATCGGCGGCGGCGATACCTCGCTCGGCATTATGTGGATGTGCATCGGCTCGACGTTCCTCTGCCTCGGCGCCGCGAACACGAAACGACAGAAAGACGAGCAAAACAGCACCGAGGAAGAAAAGCCTAACGAAAAAACCGAAGAATAAGAAAAAGGCCGTCTTACGACGGTCTTTTTTGTTTTTGTACGAACACGGAGCGGACTCTTTTCTCGCTTCGCGCTCTTGGGGCGTCACTTATCGAACCGGCGGTTCTCGTCCGGACTCTTTCTATCGAAAAAGAAAACCACCCCGTTCGGGGTGGTTTCTTTTTGGTGGACGTTAACGGACTCGAACCGCTGACCCTTCGCACGTCAAGCGAATGCTCTACCAGCTGAGCTAAACGTCCAAATCTTGACAACGTGTCTATTATAGCGAATGCAAAACCCGTTGTCAAGTATTTTTTTATTTTTTTCAGGTCGTGGCAAAAGAATACTTTTTCGCAAACGCGTTGTATTCCGCCATAAAGCTCTCGTTCTCCTCGGATTTCACCTGATGCAGGTATTCGTGGGTGTCGAGCGCGTGGGCTTCGAGCTGAATGAGGCAGGCCGCAACGTTCGAGCAGTGGTCGGAAATACGCTCGAAATCGGTCAGCAGGTCAGACAGCACAAAGCCGAGTTTCAACGTGCATTTGCCCGCCTGCAGCCGGCGCACGTGACGGAGTTTCGCCTCGTCGATGAGGTCGTCAATCACCTGCTCAAGCGGCTCGATGAGTTTGGCTTTTTCGATATCGTTTTTAAGGAACGCATCCACCGCCAACCCCACAATTTCGCGGATAGCGGCAGACAGCACCGCCACGTCCGATTTGGCTTCGTCGGTGAAGTTCGTTTCTTTGTCAAACAGTTCGGTGGCAACGCCGAGCACGTTAATCGCGTGGTCGCCAATGCGCTCAAAGTCGCCGATCGAGTGGAGCAGGCGCGACACCTCGCGGCTGTCGCGGCCGGACAACTCTTTGGCGGACACTTTCACAAGATAGGTGCCGAGGCGGTCTTCACGCAGGTCCACCTGCTCTTCGACAGCGTTGATATCGTCCACGCCGCTGGCATCATAGGTTTTGAGCATATCCATCGCGGCAAACAGGTTGTCTCTGGCGGCAATCGCCATATCCACCGTCATACTGCGGCATTGCTGAATGGCGACCGTCGGGGTGTTGAGCAACCGCTCGTCGAGGAAAATCTCCTCGTTTTTCGACTCTTTGTCCGGCACGATGCGCTCGGCAAGTTTCACAAGTTGCTTGCTGAACGGCATCAGAAGCAAGGTGTTCAAGAGGTTAAACACCGTATGCACCAGTGCGATGGTCACTTCGTTCATCATCGCATCGGTAAGCCCAAAATGGAGCAGGGCATCCAACCCGAAATAGCCGAACAGGAACACAATTGCGCCGATGATTTTAATGGCAACGTGTACCACCGCCACGCGCTTGCCGTCTTTTCCCACACCGAAGCAGGAAAGGATCGCGGTCATACACGTGCCGATATTCATACCGAGAATCAGCGGGAACGCCACAAAGAACGGCAGATCCACACCTGCGCTGACAACGGCCAACAACATACCGAGTGCGGCGGCAGAACTTTGGATAATACCGGTAAACAGCGTTGCCGCCAAAAATGCGCCGGCAATCACAAGGAGACTCGGCGTTTGCATCGTGCTGATCAAATCTTTGAATCCCGGCTGATCCGTCAGCGGTTTCATCGAATCGCTCATCGCCATCATACCGTACATCAAAACGGCAAAACCAACGAGAATCACACCGATATCTTTCTTCTTCTGTTTTTTGCACGCCATCATCATCAACACGCCGACGAGCGCCACGAGCGGCGTAAAGGTCGACGGTTTCAACAGCAGTACAAAGAAGTTGCTGTCGCCGTCAATGCCGAGCAGCGTTAAAATCCATACCGTAAGCGTTGTGCCGATGTCCGCGCCGAAAATCACGCCGACCGTTTGATACAACTCCATCACACCGGAGTTGACAAGGCCGACAAGCATCACCGTTACCGCGGACGACGACTGCACCGCCACGGTAATGGCCGCGCCGAGCAGCAATCCCTTAAACGGGTTAGATGTCGCTTTGCGTAGGCCTTTGGTGAGTTTTCCTCCCGACCGCTTTTCGAGCGAGTTGGACATGACGTTCATGCCGTACAAAAACAAAGCAAGACCGCCGAACAGCTCGAAAATCGGGAGCAACACGTCTTTCATTTTACTTCCTCCTTTTTATAACAGGGGGTTTACGGGCGTATCTTTACGGATGGTTTTTCGTAGGTCCGAAGAGTTTTCCGTAATAGTCTTTATCCAGAATCAACGACGAGACGGTGAACTTTTTCGACACCACGGCGTTGACACTATCCACGTAGCCGTCCGGCACGGTAACACCCTCGTTCGGAGTGAACACGCCGGTGACCGAATTATAGCAACCGTAATCGGAAATCCACGAGCGGTCAACAAACACCACGAGCGACGGCGCATCGGACAGAATATCCGAGCCGATCAGCAACCGGGAATCGTACTCCTCGCCGAGCAGGTTGAGCGCAGTCGGCAAAACATCCACCGCACAGCAGGGCTTCGAGATAACTTTGTGCTCGAATTGCGGATTATAGACCATCAAGGTGTTATGATATATCTCGAACGTTTTATCGTAGCCTTTGCCGAGCATTTCGGTAAGCGACGCCTCGGTCAAGCCGTACGGATAGTGGTCGGCGGCAAGGATGATGAGCGTATCGTCCAGTTTGCCGGCTTGTTCCAGCCGCTCGAGCAGCAGTTTCATCGCGCCCTCCAGTTCCAAGTTGGCGGCGAGATAGCCGCGCACCTCGGCGGAATAGGGCAGGTCTTGGACCTCGTCCTCGTGTTTTTCGGACATGGCGCTGCCATCAAACGTGGTGGGCGCGTGGCCGCTGACGGTCAAGTAATAGACAGAGAACGGCTTGTCGGAATTCATATAATCGCCGGTCGTCACGTCAACAAGTTCGATATCCGAGTTCGGCCAGGTGTCGTGGGGCATTTCGAGGCCGGAATTGACCGCAATCCACTTGTCGTAGCCGAGATTAAAGTGGGATTCGTGGCGGTCATAGTAATCGTAGGTGCCGTTGTGGTAGGCAATCGTTGTGTAACCGGCGCGCTTCGCCACGTTGCCGAGCGAAAAATAGAGGTTGTTTTTGCGCGCACGCCACATACTCCACACGCCGGATTTCGGGAACGTTCCAAGCAGGTTCGCGTATTCGCCGTCCAGCGTAGACACGCCCCAGATGGGCGTATAATAATTGGTAAACTCGAGGCCCTCGTGCGCCATTTTCCACAGCGTCGGGGTCAACTCTTTATCCACCGCAAAGGAATGGAACGACTCGGCCGTCACCATAATGACGTTTTTGCCTTTGAACATCCCCGTATACTCGTTGGTTTGGGACGGTTGGATGGTGGAAAAATATTCGTGCAACATCTTCACGTCGGGATCGGTTTCTTTTGCGGCGAGGGCGGCAAAATCCAAGTCCATCACCTGGTCTTGCGGCTCAAACGTCGGCGCAATCACCGGCACCGCGGTCGGAGCGGTCTCGTTCGCCGTTCCCGTCGGCGCAACCGTTGTTGTCGTCGTAGCTTTCGACATGGTCGGCAGGTCGGTCGGCCCGTCGTTCACATCGTCCACCGCGCCGCCGAACACCTGATATTTCACGTCGAGGCGCAAACTGTTCAGCGCGCCGAAATCGTGCACAGAGGGATTGATTTCAAGCGTATTCCAGTAAAGGTGCCACGGGGACAAGTCGCCGCGCGGAAGCACCGCTAAAACCACGAAAAACACCGCATACAGCACCGCCGACGCCGCGATAACAAGCAAACTTTTGCGTTTGTGCGGCGTTGCCGGTTTCGCCAGCCGCCAGCCGAACACACACCACAGCACAAACGGCGTCACTTCCAGCAAAAGATAGCCGAGACGGCGCAAAACGTTCGTCCACATCACGTTGTCGTAGTCGCCGATGGCGGCGCCGAGCGCTTTGGCGGAAAACAGCACGAAATAGGTATCGAAAATGCGGAAATATACCGTCTGCACCATGCAGACGAGGGTGCTAAATCCCAAAATCACCGTCAGCACGCCGAACCGCCATTTTTGCGGCAACAGCAAAGACGCGCCGTAAATCAAGCCGAACACCGCGGCGGTAAGCAACAACGTCAGCGGAATGCCGACGGTAAAAAACGGCAATTTCGGCGAGGAGGAAGAAACGCGCAACCACAACTCACACCACAACACGGCAAGCACGAACCATCCGCCGAGAAGAACGGTGGGGCGGTTGCCGAGCAGGCATTTTTTGTGCGATTTTTGGAGAGGGTTGGACACGGGTTTCACCACCTGAACATTGTTTTTCAAAAAAATCCGAAATCAAAGTCAGTATACGATATTTTATAAAAAAAAGCAACCCCTATTTGTATGGATTTTCACACAAACAGGGGTTTTTTCGACAAAATTTTTATCTTTTTTCCTTTTTACACACTGTATAATACCGCGCCGAGCACCGCCGACAATCCAATCAGCGGCACCGCCGGCATCTTTTTCTCTTTTTTCTTTTTCCACACCGCCATGGTCACAAGCAATACCGCCGCGATGGCCACGGCTTTGAGGTCGGGCGAAAACGCCGGTTTCGAGCCGGAGAAAACGAGTGTCTGCGCCGTAAGCCACAAGCCGGCAGAGAGAATCATCCCGAGCGCGGCAGGGCGAATTCCCGAAAGCGCGGCGGCAAGACCGCGGCTGTCGCGAAAGCGAGAAAACGCCGTGCCAAGCAGCAACATCACGCAAAACGCCGGCAAAATCACCCCGAGCGTCGCCACCGTTGCCCCGACAAAGCCGCCTTGCGTGCTGCCGATAAACGTCGCCATATTCACGGCGAGCACGCCCGGTGTCGATTCGCATACGCCGATAAACTGCATAAAACCGGTATCGGTCATCCAACCGTTTTGAGTCACCACGTCGCGGATGGGCGCAATCATCGCGTAGCCGCCGCCGAACGACAGCGCGCCGATTTTGAGGAATTCCCAAAAAAGCTTCAAGTAAATCACGGCTCACCCTCCTTTTCGGAGAGTTTTTTCACGCCGGCAACCGCCAGCCCACATACCGCGCCCACGAGAATGCACCACAGCGAGGAAAAGTTCCACGCAAAGAGGTTAACACAAAGAAGCAGCGCTGTAACCAGTCCGGCAAACACAAGCGGAAACGGCTTTTTCGGAAGCCCCTTAAGGAGTGACCAACCGGCGCGCAGGATAAGCAGTCCCACCGCGACCTGAATTCCACGAAACGCGGCGGCAACCAGTTTGATTTTAAGAAACGCATCGAACACGAGCGAGATGAGAAACAAAATCACAAACGACGGCAACACCACACCGCCCGTTGCGGCAACCGCGCCTTTCCATCCGCGCAGGCGACATCCGAGATAGGTCGCGCTGTTAATCGCGACCGGGCCGGGCGTGGATTCGGCGAGGGCAATCATATCGAGCAGTTCTTCTTTGGTCATCCAACCGTGTTTGCCGACGCACTCTTCTTCAATCAGCGACAACATCGCGTAGCCGCCGCCAAACGTAAACAGTCCGATTTTGAAAAACGTGAAAAACAGCGTTTTAAGAGATACGGTTTCCATTCCCTCGCCTCCTTTCGCAAGTATTGTATCACGGGAATGTAAAAATTACAACCTCTTTGTAGGGGACGGCGCCCTCGACGTCCCTTCAAAAACACAAGAAAAAACGGAGCAAGGGAAAGGCCGGGAGTTCGCAAGGAATGTGTTGTTTCTCGCCTAAAAATTCCCGTCTGCATTGTATCAAAAGCCCGTAATGCGTCAGCGTTACGAACTTTTTCAACTTCCCAGAACGAAAATTTTTATTGGCTACGAAACCGCGAAGCGCCTTAAAACACAGATTTTGGATGGAGAACGCGAAAAACCGCCTCGACTATACTGGCGTATAGCGAGGCGGTTTGACAATGTTCTGCGC
>JAZUEK010000002.1:0-14869 GCA_045640165.1 Acutalibacteraceae bacterium
AGCGCCTTAAAACACAGATTTTGGATGGAGAACGCGAAAAACCGCCTCGACTATACTGGCGTATAGCGAGGCGGTTTGACAATGTTCTGCGCCAAAATCTCGTGTTTTTAAGGAATACATTCCTTACGAACTCCCGGCCAACGTTGCTCCGTTTTCGGGTTGTTCTCTTATGCGGCGTCTTTGAGGATGCCCCACACGCCATCCTCATAGGTGTTGACTTTCGTTGCGGCGTAGTAATTTTGATGAATGGTCAGCTTGTTGCCGTCAATCGTGATGTTCGACCACGAGGAGGCTTTGCCGGTGCTGTAGGCGTAGCAATACTCGCTGTCCACTTCGGTGCCGGACGGCGCCTTGCCGTCTTTGCCGCCGGTGGCGGAGGTCATAAACAGCACGCCCTGCGGATTCTTGTAGTAGGAAATACCGTCCTCTTCCACCGTTTCGGAATCCTTGAGGATGGTGCCCTCGCCGTCAATCGGATGCGAGCGCAGGAACACGTGCTCGTGCGCCTGCAACACAAGGTCCACACCGCCGTCGTTAAACACGCCGATGAGTTGCGCGAAACTCGGCGACTGGGTGGAAGCGCGCACGCTGATAAGCGGACGGTGCAGCTCTACGATTTTCCACGTTTTATCGGTCGCCGCCAAATCTTTTTTGAGCCAATCGAGCTGCACATCGTCAATAATGCCGTCGCTCGATTTGATGGAATCGGTGTTGAGCACCACAAAGTGGGCGTCGCCGTAGTCATAGGAGTAGAAGAAGCCGTAGTTGAGTACCGTGTTCACGTCCTGCGGATAGTCCACACAGAAGTGCTTGGTGATTTCATAACTGAGATACTCGCTGTACGCCGCATCGTGGTTGCCGGTGACCGGCATCATGACGTTGTTCATGAGGAACTGTTTGTTGCCGTTCAGCACGTTGCGCCATTGATGCAGGTATTGTCCGTATTGCACCACATCGCCGCCGTTGACGATAAACGCGGCATTCGGATCGTCCTTAAACGCGCCGGTCAGCGCGTTTTGCAAATACAGATACTGCGTCGTCTCGCGCGAGGTAGACACCTGCGTGTCGCTCGTATAGATAAACGAGAACGCGTCCACGGTTTCCGGACGCGTGGTAAAGCGGCCCACGTCGCTCCACACGCCGAGATCCGGGTCGCCCACGCGGTAAGCATACGCCGTGGCGAACGCCAAATTCGCCATCACCGCTTGGTGGCTGTAGTCGGGGAGATTGTCCTCGAATGTGCCGTATTCAAAGCTGTTTGCCACCGGATCGTACGGCATCGAACGGGATTTATACTCGGTCGTTTTCGCCGAAACAGTCGTGGCTTTCGTAAAGTCGGGTGTGGCATCCGCCGCACACGCCACGAACTGCACCACCGGATTTTTCGACTCTTTATAGGTGTGCCACGTCACGGCGTGGTCCACCGACGACGCACCGTAGAAGGTCAGCGTAATCTGGTCGGGAACGTAATCGTAGTCGCCGGACGGGTCAACGACGGGGTCGGTAACCACCGTGATTTTCGGGTCGGGCAGTTCGGCGAGACCCGCCACAAATTTGCGGATGGCGAGCACGTCTTTCATATTGATTTCGCCGTCTTGGGTGGCATCCGCCGCCTCCGCCGAGAAAGTCACGTCGAGATTGGCGATGTATTTGCGCAGCACCAGCACGTCTTTCATATTGACCGTGCCGTCCGCGTTCGCGTCGCCGTAATACAGCGTTTCGATACGCGTGGTGCCTGCCGACGGTTTTTGCGTGGATTCGGTCGTAGGCGCGGTGGTTGCGCCGGCCTTACGGAACACGCTGCATTTAATATACGACCAACTAATGGTGTGGCCGTAGTCGCCGTGGTCCGCCGCATACAGTTCGCCCTCAATACCGAACAGTTGTTGACGGATTTGGGTAGTAACGGTGGATTCGGTCGTCGTAAACACGCCGGACGCCGTGCCGTGATATTCTTCCCACGAGTTGTTTTCGGCGATATACAGCTCCGCCTCGCCCATATCCACCGCGGCGGTGACGGTCAGTTCGTAATACTCGCCGGCGGCGGGGTCAATCGCGCCGTTCGCGTCCACGTCCGCTTTAATAGCGGCAATTTGTTTGAAATACGCGTCGGTTTTGTCGGTTTTCACGGTCTTGCTTCCGGCTTTGGTATTCTCATACAGCACCGTTTCAACCAGTCCGTCGTCCGCTGCCGCCGGAATGAGCGCCAACGCACCGCCGAACACAAGCGACAGCACGAGCACAAGCGACAAAAGGGATTTCATACTCTTTTTCATCTTGCTCTTCCTTTCTATTGAAGCCGCCTCGCGGCTTTTTTGCAACTTACAGCAGGGTTTTGCGCAGTTCCTCGCCGGATTGCGCACTCAAATAGGCCGGCGGAATATCCAAAATCGTCAGACAACCGGTTTTTCCCTCGCTATGCAACCGCGCCACCGCGCGCGCCACCGCCACAAGCACGCCGGACGTAAATTCAGGGTTGGAATCCAGTTTCAGCGAGAATTCCGCAACGTGGGTGTTCGTCCCGTTGCCGGTTTTGCCGCTGCGAATCACCGAGCCGCCGTGCGGAATGCCGGCGTGGTCGCGTTTCAGTTCTTCCATCGAGATAAAATTCACCGTCGTGTCGTAGTCGGCGAAATAGTTGGGCATCTCTTTAATCTCCCGTTCGATGCGCGCCAAATCCGCGCCCTCGGCGGCAACCACGTAGCATTCGCGCGTGTGTTTTTGCCGTGCGGAAAGCGTCGGGTTTTCGCCGGCACGCACCGCTTCCACCGCACGTTCCACCGGCACGGTGTACTGCCGCGCATCCAGCACGCCGTCAATGCGGCGAATGGCGTCCGAGTGACCTTGGCTCACGCCGCGGCCCCAGAACGTGTAGTCCGCGCCGCTCGGCAAAATCGCGCCGCCGTAGGCACGGGCGAGCGAGAAAAGGCCCGGGTCCCACCCGACCGAAATCGCGCCGAGTGTGCCACCAGCTTTGGCGGCTTCGTCCACCGCGGCAAAGTGCGCCGGAATATTGGCGTGGGTATCGAAACTGTCCACCACGCAGAAGTCGCGCGCAAGCGCCGGCGTCTGCTTCGGCAGGTCGGTAGCGCTGCCGCCGCAAATAATCATCACGTCGATGTCGTTTTTATGCGCCGCCACGTCGTCCAAAGAAAACACCGGTGCACCGGTAACGGTTTTGACCGTGGACGGGTCGCGACGGGTAAACACGCCGACGAGCGTCATATCCGGGTTTTGGCGCACGGCGTATTCTGCGCCGCGGCCGAGGTTGCCGTAACCGGCAATGGCAATACGAATCATTTGGAATTCCCCCAAACAAAAAGACTTTACGCCCTTATTATATAGCGTAAAGTCTTCGTTTTCAAGAAATTTTTCCGCAAAACCCTTAATTTTTTGCGTCCTCTTTTTCCCACGGAATGGCACACAGCGCTTCCGCGACCGGCTCGCGCATCCACAGCTCCGGCGTAATACGCAACGCAAAACCACAGCCGCTGTCCGCCGCCCATTCGCGCATTTCGAGCCGCGGCAAGCCGTACGCCGCCAAAATCATCATCTGCACACCGCCCGGAAGACACAGCACGTTTTCGGTCTCACCGCTTTTGAGGATGTCTTTCACGAGCGCTTCAAATCCCTGCATCACGCGGTATTGGAACGCCGTAGCGGTCTCCCCGTTCGGGATTTCGTTCGTCTCACCGGTCGCCCAACGGCGAAACGCCTCGTCTCCGCGGAGCATGGCGGCGCTTTTGCCCTCAAAATCGCCGAAATCGCACTCCTGCAATCCCGGCACATCCGTCACGTCACAGCCCGGATACAGCACTTCCAACGTTTGGCGGCAACGAATCTGGGGCGCGGCATAAAAACGGCGCGCCGACGGATAGTCAAAAGTCTTTTTCATCTGTAATAAATGGGTCAATCCGTTCGGGGACAAGGGCAAATCCTGTTTTCCCACGTACAGCCCCTTATCGTTTGCCTCGGTCATTCCGTGACGAATCAGATAAATTTTATAAGTTTTCACAAAAATCGCCTGCCCTTTTTTACATTTCTCACAATTTACAAATCGTATAATTTAGCGTATAATAGTCGTTACCCGCCTAACGCGGAACGTTTTCAGAGAGGAGGAGTTTTATGGTCACGTCGTTTCCCCGTTTGCTGACCCTGCTTCGTAAAGAGCGCGGCATCAGCCAAAAGGAAGCCGCCGCCGAATTGCAGGTTTCGCAAGCGCTGTTGTCCCACTACGAAAAAGGCATTCGCCAATGCGGACTGGATTTCGTCGTCCGTGCCGCGGACTTTTACGGTGTGTCCTGTGACTACCTTCTCGGCAGAACGGCGGACAAATCTGGCGCGATGATTGCGGTGGACGAAATTCCCGATTCCGAAAACGCCGGCGGCGACCAGAAAATGCGCGGCAGCGTTCTCCCCGTCCTCAACAAAAAACTGCTGTTTAACTCCATCAACGTTCTGTTTGATTTGTTACAGCGGTGCAACAACAAAGAGCTGACCGCCGAAACGTCCGATTACCTGACGCTTGCGGTGTACGTGATGTTCCGCAAGCTCTATTCCGCCAACCCGAAAAATCCGGCGGCGCTGTTCTCCGCGCCGGAATATCTCTACCGCGCGGATGCGGCCGGCAAAATGGAACGCCTCGCGGCGCAGGTCGAACACCTCGCCAAAGGCGGAAAGGTCGCCGGCGAAGCCGGTCTTGCGCCCGAAGAAGCGCCCCTTATCCTGCCGGATGCGCTCCAAAAAGAGTATCCGATGTTTGCCTCGTCTCTGCTCAACCTTTTGCGCAAAGCCGAGGGCCTTTTGGAAGACGAATAAGGCACAAAACCAAAACCTGCCCCCGTTTTCCAAAACCTACCCCTTGTTTTTGAATCGCTCAGTTATTTTTCGGCTTCCGACGCCTCGTCGGGAGCCGTTTTTTGTTGCCCGTTTTGGGCAAGCACGCCGCGGAATGCCACCGCCAAAACCGCGATAGCCACCAACAGCGCGACCAGGCTCAACACAATTTTAAGCGCGCCATCCGCCACAAATACAATGGCGTTTTTCGTCAGCACACCGTACCCGTAAAGCAGCGCGGCACACACCAGCTGAAACAGTGCGGTCAACACAGCGCGGCGAGAATCCGCTTTCGAACGCGCTGCCACCGCCGCTTGGGACGGAAGCGTAACCCCACACAGACACAGCAGCGGCACCATTGCCGCCGACAAAATCGTGGCGCGACTTTCGGCGTCGTATCCTGCGGTGGCGTCCGGCGCAAAGAAAAACAGCGCATACACCACCCACGCAACCAGCGCCCAACGCGCCAACGTCGCAAAGGCCCACAAAACTTTTTCAAGAATATGGGGTACTTTTTGGTCGAACTTTGCCGACAACACGAATAGGATGGCGCCGAATCCCAAAAAGCCGCCCCACGCAGACACGCTCAACGCGAACGGGATAATCAATCCAAAGGAAACCGCCAACTGAACAACCGCCCAAATCAGCAGGGTTCGGTCGCAATGCGGATACTTCATACCGAAAAACTCCTTTACAAAACGTATATCATAATACGGAATTTACATATTGTAAAATTTCCGTCGCCACATCCACGCCGGTAGCGGCGGTAATGCCTTTGAGTTGCGCGCCGGAATTGACCTCGCACACCAGCGGTCCGCGGTCGCTGTCCAGCAAATCCACGCCGCCGAAATGAAGCCCCAGCAGGCGACAACTTTGAAGCGCGAGCGCCGTTTCTTCCGCAGTAGGCACATACGCCTCGCCGGCGCCGCCAAGCCCGATGTTGGCGCGAAAATCGCCATTCGAACGGCGCCGCATCGCGGCAACCACGCGGTCGCCGACGACGTACAGCCGTTTGTCCGCGCCGGCGCTCTCGGCGATAAATTCCTGCAACAAAAACGGACGGTGTTTCATATGACGCGCAAGCGCCTTCAGTTGCTGCTCGTCTTGCGCTAAGTACACCTGCTCGCCGAGCGAGCCGAAACACTCTTTCACGACAAGCGGAAAGCCAAGTTCTTGCGCGCCGAGCGCCAAAAACCCGTCGCCTGCCGCCGTATAGTCCACGTACGTCATCGGCGCAACAAGCGTTTTCGGCATCGGAACGCCGGCTTTAGCAAGCGCCGCGTGGGTTTTGGCTTTATCATCGCAGATGGTCACTGCGGCGGCCGTGTTAAACACGCGCACACCGGCGGCTTCCATCGCGGCAAGCAGTCGGGTATCTTTGTCGAAGCAGAAAACGACGTCTCCCTCGTTCAAATCGGGCACGCCGATACCGCGGATACGCGCACCGCGTTCACTCCACTCGGCGACAAGCGCGGTATTTTTGCAGGGAACAAGGGAAAATTCCTGTGCCGCTCCTGCTTCGCAAAGGCGAGAGACGGTATCCGGTACGGCATTCTCGTTCCAAAAGCCGTTATAGAGCACATAGCCGTTCAAGGAGCAACACCTTCTTTCCTAAAAAAGTAAAATTCCCCACAAAAAGGGCGCGCGAAACAAAACAGACTCGTGAGGTTGCTCACGAGTCTGTCTGTTCGCAGTATCAGTCGATTTCCACAGAGACCTTAACGCTTTGACGCGCAGCAGCAGCATGCATGACGGTTCGGAGAGCTTTTGCAATTCGTCCCTGTTTGCCGATCACGCGACCCATATCGCCTTCCGCGACGTGCAGATGGAATACGATGACGCCTTCTTCGTTCGGCTCGTCCTCCACCACTTCAACAGCGGACGGATCATCGACTAAACCTTGAGCGATCAACTTCAACAGTTCCTTCATTGCCCTTAACCTCCTTTACTGCGATAATAAACTTTGCCTACAAATTAGATGCCCGCTTTTATCAGCAGGACTTTGACGGTAGCGGTCGGCTGAGCGCCGTTCGCGATCCATTTTTGCGCTTTCTCGGTGTCCACGCGGAGATCCGCCGGATTCTCCATCGGATTGTAATAGCCGATTTCTTCAATAAAACGGCCATCACGCGGGAAGCGCGAATCCGCCACAACGATACGATAGAACGGAGCGCCTTTCGCACCCATGCGACGAAGTCTGATTTTGACTGCCATGTTTCCTTACCTCCAACCTAGTTTTGATGTGATTTGTGTAATACTTTATTCAACCTCATTACTCATTCGGTTTGAATACTTTTTCATAGCACGATGGAAACGAAACAAGAATTCTCGTTTCTTCCTCGCCTCTCGTTGCGGCTCAACTCGTGTAAGTTGCGCCTCTCCGTGAGGCTCCATTCGTGCGTTTAGAACCCGAACGGGTTCTGTCCGCCGGGCATTCCGGGCATGCCGCCCATCATCCCGGGCAGTCCGCCGAAACCGCGGCGACCCTTTTTGCCTTTTTTGCCCTTGTTCGGGTTTTTAAAGCGCTTCATAATCTGCATCGTCTGCTCATACTGCTTGAGAAGACGGTTGACGTCTTCCACTTTCATACCGCAACCGGCGGCGATACGACGCTTGCGAGAGGGGTTGATGAGCGACGGTTTGTGCCGTTCCGCCGGAGTCATCGACAAAATAATCGACTCCACGCGAACGATTTGTTTATCGTCAATGTCGAGGTCTTTCACTTGTTTGGAAAGGCCGGGGACCATGCCGAGCATTTCTTTGAGGTTGCCCATTTTGCGGATTTGGCGGAACTGGTCGAGCATATCTTCGAGGTCGAAGGTCTCCTCTTGCAGTTTTTTCGCAAGCTCTTCCGCTTCTTTTTCGTCCGCCTGCGCCTCCACGCGCTCGATCAGCGACATCACGTCGCCCATACCGAGGATACGGGATGCCATACGGGACGGGTGGAATACCTCAAGGTCATCCATCTTTTCGCCGGTGCCGGCGAATTTGATGGGCTTGCCGGTAACGGCGCGCACCGAGAGTGCCGCACCGCCACGGGTATCGCCGTCCAGTTTCGTGAGGATGACGCCGGTGATGCCGAGCGTATCGTCAAAACTTTTGGCGACGTTGACCGCGTCCTGACCGGTCATCGCATCTACAACGAGCAACTGCTCGTGGGGCTCGACCGTCTTTTTGATGTTTTGCAATTCCTGCATCAGCTGTTCGTCGATATGCAAACGGCCGGCAGTATCCAAAATCACATAGTCGTTGCCGTGGTCGCGGGCGTGGCTCACCGCCGCTTGGGCGATTTTCACCGGGTTTTCGGTGCCCATTTCGAACACCGGCACGCCCACGCGCTCACCGACGACCTGCAACTGCTTAATCGCGGCAGGGCGATACACGTCGCACGCCACCAAAAGGGGGCGGCGGCCTTGGCTTTTCAGCATTTTCGCGAGTTTCGCGCTGTGGGTGGTTTTACCGGAACCCTGAAGACCGCACATCATAATCACGCAGGGCGGATGGTTGGTGGTGGCGAGCCGTTCCGCTGTGCCGCCCATCAGTGCCGTCAACTCCTCGTTGACGATTTTGATGACCATTTGGCCGGGAGTCAAGCTTTCCATCACGTCCGCACCGACGGCGCGAGCGGTCACGTTGTTCGTAAACTCTTTTGCGACTTTATAGTTGACGTCCGCCTCAAGAAGCGCCAAGCGCACTTCGCGCATCGCTTCTTTAACGTCCGCTTCATTCAGTTTTCCTCTGCCGCGCAGGCGTTTGAACGTGGCGGCAAGTTTCTCGGAAAGTCCTTCAAATGCCACGGGAAATCTCCTTTACAAAAAACGGGGTTGTCGGATTATTCTTCCGCGAGCGCGGAGGCAATCTCCTCGATACGGGCGGCGCGCTCCTCAATCTCGCGAGAGCGAGAGAGATAGTTGTTCTGCTCACGAATTTCTTTCGCCGCATTCTCCACAATTTCCATCTGCGCACGCAGTTCGCGGAAACGGCGCGCCAAACCGAGGCGTTCCTCCATCTCCACAAGCTGGGATTCGGCGCGTTTAATGGAATCGCGCACACCCTGACGGGTAATACCCGCGTTTTCCGCAATTTCGGACAGAGAGAGGTCGTCGTTGTAGTATAACTCCATCACGTCGCGTTGCTTATCGGTAAGCATTTCTCCGTAAAAATCGCACAGAAACGCCATTTCCATATTTTTAGCCATAATGAGCACCACGCTTTAATGATTTTTGCACCTTCGTAAAGGTAGAAAACTTTACATATACATTTATTATACACCATTTTTATGGTTTGTCAAGAGGTTTTTCCACTTTCTTCTTGAAAACGGGGGTAATTTTTTGGTTACCGCCTTGCAATTCGGCGAATTTTCGCATATAATAAAGGAGAATTCTGCGAAAGGAGTCTCGCGATTTGAACACAACGCTTAAAGAACAACTCGAGCAAAAACTCATCCACCGCTTTTCGGTGCAACCCAAAGACGCGTCGGACGAAAACTTTTACGACGCCTTGGTGCTGATTTTACGCGACAGACTCCACGAAAACCGCGTCGCGTTCTCCGACCGCGCCTACGTCCAAAACGCGAAGCAGGTGTATTATCTGTGCATGGAGTTTTTGATGGGCCGCTCGCTGAGAAACAACCTCGAAAACTTAGGGCTCGTGGACGAGGCGGAAGAGGCCTGCCGCGCGCTCGGCACAAAATTGGAATCTTTATATGAATTAGAACCGGATGCCGGCCTCGGAAACGGCGGTCTCGGGCGGCTCGCCGCCTGCTTTTTGGATGGACTCGCCAACGCAAAAGTGCCGGCCGTCGGCTATTCGCTTTTGTACGAATACGGCATCTTTCGCCAAAAATTAGTGGACGGATGGCAAACGGAACTCCCCGATTTCTGGCTTCCCGGCGGTGGCGGATGGCTGCTTCCGCGTCCGGAACTGACGAAAGAAGTGCTGTTCGGCGGCAACGTGGTGGAATCGTGGGACGGCGGCTATCACCACGTCTCGCACGAAAACGCTACGCGCGTGCTTGCCCACGCCTACGATATGATGGTGCCGTCAAAAGGCGGCAACTGCGTCTCCACCCTGCGGCTGTGGAAATCCTCTGCGCCGGAGATGGATATGACGCTGTTTAACCAAGGCGAATACCTGCGCGCGATGGAGAAAAAGGCAATGGCAGAGGTCATCACCCAAGTGCTGTATCCTGCCGACAACCACCGCGAAGGCAAATCGTTACGGCTCACGCAACAGTATTTCCTGGTGTCCGCCTCGGTGCAAGACATCGTGGAGCGCCACTTAAAGCATTATCACACAATGGACAATTTCCCCGATATGGCGGCGGTTCATCTTAACGACACCCACCCGACGCTCGCCATCCCCGAGCTGATGCGTATTCTTCTCGACGAATGCGGCTATACGTGGGAGGCGGCGTGGGACATCGTCTGTCGCACGGTCGGCTATACGAACCACACCGTGATGGCGGAAGCGCTCGAGTGCTGGCCGGAAGACCTGTTCGCCGAGCGACTGCCCCGTATCTATCAAATCGTGCGCGAAATCGACGCGCGCCACACCGCCGAAATGCTCGAAAAAACCGGTGGCAACCAAGCCGCCGTGGATCAAATGGGCATTTTGCGGTTTGGGCTTGTCAAAATGGCCAACTTGTGTGTCGCCGCATCCCACTCGGTCAACGGCGTATCGAAACTGCACAGCGAACTCGTAAAAACCGCCGTGTTTCCTGCGGCGGCGGCCGTCTCGCCCGAAAAATTCAAGAACGTCACAAACGGTATCGCTCACCGCCGCTGGCTGTGCCAAGCCAACCCCCGTTTGACCGCGCTTCTCAAAGACCGCATCGGCGACGGGTTCGTGACCGACGCCGCCGAACTTCAAAAGTTTGCCGCGTTTGCGGACGACAAGGAAACGCTCGCCGCGTTCGCCGACGTCAAACGCCAAAACAAAGCGGCGTTCGCCGACGTCGTGAAACGGCAAAACGGCGTTTCGCTCGACCCCGACGCGCTGTTTGACGTACAAGTCAAGCGGCTTCACGAGTATAAACGCCAGCATTTGAACGCCCTGCACATCCTCGACACCTATCTTGACCTAAAGGAAAATCCCAACCAAGAATATACCCCCCGAATTTATCTGTTTGGCGCAAAAGCCGCTCCGGGGTACTTTTTGGCTAAGGAGATTATTCGCTTTATCTGCAAGCTGTCGCAGGAAATTGAAAACGACCCGGCGGTACGCGACCGCCTCAAAGTGGTCTATCTCGAAGATTATCGCGTGACCCTCGCCGAACAACTCATCCCCTGCGCCGACGTAAGTGAGCAAATTTCGCTCGCCGGCACGGAAGCGAGCGGCACCGGCAATATGAAACTGATGATGAACGGTGCCGTTACCCTCGGCACGCTGGACGGCGCAAACATCGAAATTGTGGACGCCGTGGGAAAAGAAAACGCGTTCTTGTTCGGATTGACAACGCCGGAAGTCGTCGCTTTGAAACGCGACGGCTACGATCCGCGCCGCTACTACGAAAACGATCCGCGCATCCGCCGTGCGCTCGACGTGATGTCTGCCGGCTTCGGCGGCCAAAACTACAAAGACATCGTCGATTCGCTGTTGACCGTTGACCCGTATATGGTGCTCGCGGACTTCGAGGACTATCGCCGCGCCCAAGCGGAGTCCGCCGCTATTTATCAAGACGGCGACCGCTTCACGAAAATGGCGTTGCTCAACACCGCCGCAAGCGGCATTTTCTCCGCCGACCGCGCCATCAAAGACTATTCCGACCGCATCTGGCATTGCCGCCCGGTCGAGGATTGAGGTTTTTGCAATAAAAAACACCGCAGACAGTCGTCTGCGGTGTTTTTCTTTCTCTTTTTACTTGTCGTTTCGCGACAGCGCGTACTCGAACGCGTCAACCAACGCAATAAACGAGGCTTCCACCACGTCGGTGGAAACGCCCACGGTGACGAACACGTTTTTGGCGCCGTCGGTGGTCTCCATGAGAACGCGTGTGGTGGCGTCGGTGGCTTTGTTAGTCTCAATCACGCGAACCTTGTAGTCGCTCATGCGCAGTTCGCCGATTTCCGGATAAAACGCGGTAAGCGCTTCGCGCATCGCGGTATCGAGGGCGTGCAACGGGCCGATACCCATCGCTCCGGCGGTTTGGGTCTTGCCGTCCACTTCGATTTTGATAACCGCGGTGGACTGCCGCTCGCCGTCGGGCGCCGGAAAATCTTCGCTGAGCTTATACATAATAACGTTGAAGTGCGGTTTCCACTTGCCGAGGAAGCGCTTGACAAGCAGTTCAAAACTCGCGTCCGCGCCCTCGTACTGGTAGCCGGCGTACTCACGCTGTTTCACCTCTTCAACGATGGCGGCGGTTTCGGGCGACTGCTTCGTCAGTTCCGGCGCGTATTTGTGCAATCGCGGAAGCACCGTGCCGCGACCGGCCACCTCGCTCAAGAGGAAGCGGCGCTCGTTGCCGACCTGCGACGGCTCAATATGCTCGAACGACGACGGCATTTTCATCACCGCATCCACGTGCATACCGCCTTTGTGGGCAAAGGCGCACTTGCCGACGTACGGCATACTGCGTTGCATCCGGATATTGGAAATTTCGGCGATTTCGCCGGCGACACGTTTCATATCGCCGAGTTTCACGTCGCAATCACAATCACACTTAAACGTAAGGTTGCCGATCACGGTGGTGAGCGCCGCGTTGCCGCACCGCTCGCCGAGACCTAAAAACGTGCCCTGCACGTGGGTGACGCCGGCGTCCACCGCCGAAAGCGTCGCCGCCACGGCGCAACCGCTGTCGTTGTGACAATGGATGCCGAGCGTCGCCTCGGGGAAAGCGGCTTTGGTCACCGCCACCGCGGCTTTCAGTTCTTCCGGCAACGTGCCGCCGTTGGTGTCACACAGACACAGCACGTCCGCGCCGGCCTCGTTCGCCGCCGCAAGCACCGCAAGCGCGTAATCGGCATCGACACGAACGCCGTCGAAAAAGTGTTCCGCATCAAAGATGACTTCGCGACCGGCGGCCTTAAGATACGCCACCGTGTCTTTCACCATACGGAGATTTTCGTCTTTGTCAATCTGCAAAATCTCGGTTACGTGGGCGGCGGACGCTTTGCCCACCACCGCCACTGCCGGCGTTTCCGCCGCAAGCAAACTTTGCAGGTTTTTATCTTTTTCCGCCGGCGTAAACGGGTGTACCGTTGCGCCGAATGCACAAAGCTTCGCGTGCTTCGGCGGATTTTCTTTCAGCATCTCGAAAAAGTGTAAATCTTTCGGGTTGGAGGCAGGGTTGCCCGCTTCGATATAGGTCACGCCGAAGTTGTCCAGCGCGCGTACGATATGCAATTTATCCTGTAACGAATAGGAAATCGATTCCGCCTGCGAACCGTCGCGCAGCGTCGTGTCGAAAATCGCGATGTGTTGTTTCAACGTGGGCTCCCTCTTTCTCTGAAATTTCATTATAGCATAGTTTTCCAAAAAATCAAAGGTTTTTTGATTTTGATAAAACGTGCGACGTGTCCGTAGGGGCGATTCAAGAATCGCCCCCTTTCTACGATTGGTAAAAAATAAAGGGGTCATTCGTGAATGACCCCTACAACATCACCCAAAGCGAGTGCAATTCTTTACGCTTTTTTCTTTTTCTTCTTTTTTCCGAAGCAGGCGTTGAGCAAAATCGGGCACAACACCGACGAGGTCAAAATCAGGAAAATCGTGGCGGCAAGCGGGTCAATACCGAGCAGCTTGCCCTGTGCATTCGTATAAATGAGCGACGAGCCGGCGGCATACACCGCCAAAGCGACTTCGCCGCGCGCAATCATACCGCAACCGACAGTCGCCGCCTCTTTTCGCGGCATTTTGCACGCGCGCCCGATTCCGGCACAGCCGAGAATTTTGCCGGCGATGCCGAGCACCACAAACGCGAGGCAGAACCACAAATCGGACAGTCTAAACTGGCTGAAATCGGCGCTGATGCCGATATACGCGAAGAAAATCGGAGTAAACAGCATATAGCCGGACACCACCACTTTGCGATCGACAAACGAGGTGTCCTCGAGGCCGCTGAGCATAATGCCGGCCATATACGCGCCGGTAATCGCGGCGACGCCGAAATACTCCTCGGCGTAGTAGGCGAACAAAAAGCACAGACCGAATGCCAAAATACTGGTGCGGCGGCGGTGCGGTCGCGTTTTACCGAGCCAACGGAACAGCGCGCGGAACAACAGTCCGAACCCGACGGCAAAGGCGAAGAATCCAACCGTGCGCCCGAGCGTTGTCCACATACTACCGCCGCTTTTGAGATTGGTCACCACGCTCAACACGAGAATGCCCAAAACGTCGTCAATAATGGCGGCGCTTAAAATCACCGTACCCACCGGCGTTTGCAATTTTTTGAGCTCGCGCAGCGTCTCCACCGTAATGCCCACGCTGGTCGCGGTGAGAATACAGCCGATGAACAGCGCGTTATACAGCACGTGCACGTCCGCGGCAGCGGAAAAACCGCCCATAAAGAAGAGCGCACCCACCGTGCCGAGAAGCAGCGGCACCGCCACACCACCGCAGGCGACGAGGGTGGCTTTCACACCGCTCTTTTTGAGTTCGGTCAGGTTGGTTTCGAGTCCGCTCGAAAACAGCACAAGGCACGCGCCCACTTGTGCGAACGCGTGGAGCGCGTTCATCTCCGCTTCGGTCGGCGCAATCAGGCCGTCGATACCGAGCGGCAACTGCGACACGATGGCCGGCCCGATTAAAAGACCGGCAACCACCATACCGACCACTTGCGGCATACCGTAATGGCGCGTAACCAGCCCGAAAAATTTCGTGGCGAGCAAAATGACCGCCAAATCAAACACGACGTTCATGACGTCAAATTCCATTTCGCTCGCCCCTTTCAAAAAAATTCCATAGGAAAACCCCCGAACCGAAATTCGGGGGTTGGAGCTACTGATCCGATTCGAACGGACGACCTGCTCATTACGAGTGAGCTGCTCTACCAGCTGAGCCACAGTAGCATCTGAACATCGTCCATTATAAC
>JAZUEK010000003.1:0-34167 GCA_045640165.1 Acutalibacteraceae bacterium
CAACAACGATGGCGACATCAACATGAAAGACGTTCTGACCCTGCGCAAATACATCGCAGGTATCGAAGTTGAAATCAACGAAGCGGCGGCGGATGCCAATGCGGACGGCGATATCAACATGAAAGACGTTCTGTTGCTCCGTAAATTCATTGCGGGCATCGTCGACACCATCTAATATCGTCTCACAAATAGCGGCAGGGATTTTATCCCTGCCGCTTTTCTTTTTTCTTTGAAAATTTTTAAGAAAAGGGTTGACATTCCGTTTTGAATATGGTAAAGTAAATGTCGTTCCGAAAATATGGGGGTATAGCTCAGCTGGGAGAGCGCTTGAATGGCATTCAAGAGGTCAGCGGTTCGATCCCGCTTATCTCCACCAAACAAGGCAGAACACCGCGTGTGTTCTGCTTTTTATTTTTTCCTCAAAGACCGGTGGCGAAAAAATTCGGCAAAAATTGCTTGCTTTCCGCCGCGGTTTGTGGCATAATGAGGGCGAAATACGAAAACGAGGCGAGGTGGCGCGGCCATCTCGCCCAAAACGCATTTGTGAAAACGCAAAAAGCGAGGGAAACAACAATGATTTTTAAGAAAACGGGGCCTATCGATTTTTTGGTTGTGGGGCTCGGAAACTACGGAAAACAATATGAAAACACCCGTCACAACGCCGGGTTTCGTGCGCTGAATGCGCTCGCGGACGATCTCGGTGCGGACGTGAAACGCGCGCGATTTTCGGCGCTTTGCGGCGAGAGCAACATCGGCGACAGTCGCGTGCTTTTGATGCTTCCGCAGACGTATATGAACAATTCCGGCGAGGCGGTCGCGGCGGCGATGAAGTTTTATAAGCTGGAGCCGTCGCAGTTGCTTGTGTTTTCGGACGACGTGTCGCTTCCGCTCGGAACGGTGCGTGTGCGCCGCAAAGGAAGCGACGGCGGCCAAAAAGGGCTTCGCAGTATTATTACCTATCTCGGCACGGAGGATTTTGTGCGTATCAAATTGGGTGTCGGCGAAAAACCGCATCCGCAAATGGAGCTTGCCGATTGGGTGTTGTCGCGGTTTACCAAAGCGGAGGGCGAGACGATGGATCAAGCCGCCAAAACCGCCGCGGAAGCCGCCAAACTTGTGATTACCGACAGCGTTGATGCGGCGATGAACCGCTATTCAAAATAAGGAGAACCTATGAACGTCCTGTTTTCGGGGCTTTGCGCCTCGCCCTCGTTTAAGAAACTGCAAACAGCAGTGAAAACGGGGAACACGCCGGTGAGTGTATCCGGTGTGGGACAAATTCATAAAGTGCTGTTGTCGGCGGCTTTGGGAGAGAGCACGCACAAGCGCGTGTTACTGCTCACTGCCGACGAAGCGGAAGCCACCCGTTTGTGTGAGGACCTCTGTGCCCTCGGCAAACGGGCTTTGGTGTATCCGGCGCGCGAGATTTCGCTTAGGGACGTGACCTACGGCTCGCACGAATTCGAACAGCAACGGCTCGGCGTGTTGGCGGCGCTTACGCAGGACGCCTGCGACGTGGTGTGCACCACCGTCGAGGCGGCGGCGCAGTTTACCTTGCCGCCGGACGTGCTGGCGAGTCATACGCTGACCATTAAAGACAACGCACCGCTCCCTGTGGCAGACCTTGCCAAAACGCTGGTCGAGGCCGGCTACGAGCGGTGTGACCAAATCGAGGGTGCCGGACAGTTTGCGGTGCGCGGCGGCATTATCGACATTTTTCCTGCCGCAGGAAGCGAGCCGGCGCGACTGGAGTTGTGGGGCGATACGGTGGATTCGCTGTCGGCGTTCGACCGCTTGACTCAGCGCCGTACAGAGCCGCTGAAAACGCTTGTGGTACCGCCGGCTGTTGAGCGCGTGACCGACGACCGCACGGCGGTCGCTGACCGTATTGCCGCTCTTGCGGACAGTTTGCCGCCGCGTCAGGCGGAGTGCAAAGCACGACTGCTCGCCGATGCGGATAAAATCGCGGACGGAATGCCGTTTAACGGCGACAAATACGTGTCGCTTCTTTATGAAACGCCGGCGACGTTGTTCGACTATGCGTCGGAGGCGCTTTGCGTGCTGTCTGAGCCGCACGCGGTGCGCGAGCGCGCGGATGCGCTCGCCTTTCAGTGGCGGCAGGACGTGACCGACCTGCTTAAAGAGCAACTGCTTTGCAAAGAATTGTGCACAGCGGCGCTCGATTACGACGAGGTGGTGCGTCAACTTTCAGCGCAGGGCGTGGTGCTGATGAATACGTTTGCCCGTACCGAACGGAATTTTGAACTGCGCGAACTCGTGGCGATGGATGCCCGTCAGTTGCCCGTTTGGTCGGGGGATTTGACGGTGCTCAAAGAGGATTTAGAGGATTTGCGTGCACGCCAAATGAAAGTGGTGGTGCTTGCCGGTGCCGAGCCGAAAAACGCCTCGCTGCTTGCGGAGGATTTGACTGCGCGAAACGTGCCGGCGTTGTATGCCAAAAGCCCGTCGGAGTTGACCGAACGCCACGTGACCGTTTTGACCGGTGGTCTTTCCGCCGGCGCGGAATTCCCGGATGCCGGGTTTGCCATTCTCACCCACGGTCGGGTGGCGAGCAAGCGGCAAAAGCCGCGCTATAAAGCGAAGAACAAGGGCTCGGAACTGCACAGTTTGTCCGAACTTCGCCCCGGCGACTACGTGGTGCATACGGTGCACGGTATCGGGCAGTATTGCGGTGTGCAACAACTCAACGTGCAAGGGGTTGCCAAGGATTACTTAAAACTCAAATACGCGAAAGGGGACGTGCTGTACGTTCCCGTGACGCAGTTGGATCTCGTGTCGAAATACATCGGCGCGTCGGAGGATGCGACGGTGAAACTCCACCGCCTCGGCGGTCAGGAGTGGCAGGCGACCAAGTCTCGCGTGCGGTCGGCGGTCAAGGATATTGCGAAAGAACTCATCGCGCTCTATTCCAAGCGGATGGCGACGCCCGGATTTGCGTTTGAGCCGGACGAGGAGTGGCAATATGACTTTGAACGCCGCTTCGAGTATGAGGAGACGGACGACCAACTGCGGTGTACCGATGAGATTAAAAAAGATATGGAACGCGCCGTGCCGATGGACCGTTTGCTTTGCGGCGACGTGGGTTTCGGCAAAACGGAAGTGGCGCTTCGTGCCGCGTTCAAGTGTGTGTCGCAGGGCAAACAATGCGCGATTCTTGTCCCGACGACCATTTTGGCGTTCCAACATTACCAAACGTTGCTTAAACGGTTTGAGGGCTTCCCGGTGAGAATCGATATGCTCTCCCGTTTCCGCACGGCGAAACAGCAGGAAAAAACCGTCGCCGCCGTGAAACGCGGCGAGGTGGAAATTGTGGTGGGAACGCATCGTCTTTTGTCGAAAGACGTGGAATTCCGCGACCTCGGTTTGTTTATTGTGGACGAGGAACAACGTTTCGGCGTGACCCAAAAAGAGCGCTTAAAAGAGATGACCCCGAACGTGGACGTGCTGACGCTGTCGGCGACGCCCATTCCGCGCACGCTCAATATGGCGCTTTCGGGCATTCGAGATATGTCCATTATCGAGGAGGCGCCGCAGGATCGCAGACCGGTGCAGACGTACGTGCTCGAGCACGACAACGGCGTGCTGCTTGAAGCGATTCGGCGCGAACTGCGCCGCGGTGGGCAGGTGTATTATCTGCACAATCGCGTGGAGGATATCGAACGCGTGGCGGTCAACTTAAAAGCCAATTTACCGGACGCCAACGTTGCGGTGGCGCACGGCAAAATGAGCGAGGAAGAACTGTCGGATATCTGGCGGCGCGTGATGGAGCAGGAAATTGACGTGCTCGTTTGCACCACGATTATCGAAACGGGTGTGGATATCGCGAACGTCAACACGCTTATCATCGAACACGCCGACCGTTTTGGGCTTTCGCAACTTCACCAGTTGCGCGGACGCGTGGGACGGAGTTCTCGGCGCGCGTTTGCGTATCTTACGTTTAGCCGCGGCAAGGTGCTGACGGATATTTCCGCCAAGCGGCTCGAAGCGATGCGTGAATTTACCGAATTCGGTGCCGGTTTCAAAATCGCTATGCGCGATATGGAGTTGCGCGGTGCCGGCAACTTGCTCGGCGCGCAACAGCACGGGCATATGGAGTCGGTCGGTTACGATTTGTACTTAAAAATGCTCGGCGATGCGGTGGCGGAGCAAAAAGGCGAAACGAAGAAGCCGCGCGAGGACGAGTGCTTAATCGACTTGCCGATTGCGGCGCATATTCCGGACGGCTATATTGCCGACCATGCGGCGCGTCTCGACGTGTATCGCCGCATTGCGGATATCCGCACGGTGGACGATTCGCTCGACGTCTACGATGAACTCATTGACCGTTTCGGCGAGCCGCCGACGGCGGTACAAGGGCTTATCGACGTGGCGCTTTTACGCAATATGGCGGCAGGCCTCGGCATTTTCGAGGTCAAACAGCAGGCGGATGCGCTTTTGCTGATGCCGCGCACGCTGGATATGGAATTAGGGGCGCGGATGTCTTCGGCGCTTAAGGGGCGTGTGATGATTTCGGCAGGAAATACGCCGTATTACGCGGTGAAAATGAAAAAAGGCTTGTCGTCGCTCGATACGTTGCGCGAAGCGCTTGAGGCGGCGACCGAAACGGAGGAGACGGAATGAACGATAGGCTCGGAAGCGCGGCGCGACCGCTGATTTTGGCGTCGCAATCGCCTCGCCGACGTGAAATTTTGGAAAAATTGGGCGTGACGTTTACCGTTTGTCCGGCAAAAAGCGAAGTGGCCATCGACCCGAATTTGCCGCTGTGCGACGCGGTGACGGCGGTGGCGCGCGCCAAGGCGGAAGAAATTGCCGCCGCCAATCCGGGACGCGCGGTGCTCGGCGCGGATACCGTGGTTGCCATCGGCGAAACGGTGCTCGGAAAGCCGAAAGATGAGACCGACGCGAAACGGATGTTGCGCGCGCTGTCGGGGAACGAACATCGCGTGGTGACCGCGGTGTGGCTCGTGGAAGAATCCGGCGAGGGGCGCGGCTTTGCGAGCGACAACCGCGTGACGTTTGCCACGCTGTCCGACGAAGAAATCGACGCTTACGTGGCGACCGGCGAGCCGATGGATAAAGCCGGTGCTTATGGCATCCAAGGCTTCGGCGGACGGTATATCACCCGGCTTTGCGGCGATTTTTACGCCGTTATGGGACTTCCGTGCGGAGAATTGTGGCAATTTTTGAAAAAATCTTGCGAAAACTCTTAAAAATATGAAAATAAGTGTTGTGCATTTCAAAAAAAGCGTATATAATAACCCTATGTATGGGATTTTGTTCGAAGAAAGGACGTTTTTGTATGTTTATGTTTAACTGCGACGTGGGTATCGATCTCGGTACCGCCAACACCCTCGTGTATATGCGAGGCAAAGGCATTGTGTTGCGTGAGCCGTCGGTTGTGGCGGTGGACGTGAAAAAATCCGAGGTGCTCGCGGTCGGTAAAGAAGCCAAAGATATGATCGGCAGAACGCCCGGCTCGATTTCGGCGGTACGTCCGCTGAAAGACGGCGTGATTGCCGACTTTGAAGTTACCAGTGAAATGCTGCGCTATTTCATCAAGAGCGCGGTGCGTTCGACCTTCTTCCGCCGTACGCGTCTTATCGTGTGCATCCCCTCCGGTGTGACCGAAGTGGAGCGCCGCGCGGTGGAAGACGCCGCCCGTCAAGCCGGTGCGCGCGAGGTGGAGCTGATTGAAGAGCCGATGGCGGCGGCGATCGGTGCCGGTCTTAAAGTGGAAGAGCCGGCCGGTTGCATGATTGTCGATATCGGCGGCGGCACGTCCGAAGTGGCGGTTATCTCGCTCGGCGACATTGTCGCGTCCTGCTCGGTGCGTACCGCGGGCGACGATTTCGACGAAGCGATTATCTCCTACATCAAGAAAAAATACAACCTGCTCATCGGTGAGCGTACCGCTGAAAATGTGAAAATCGAAATCGGTTCGGCGTTCCCGTATGAGGGCGAGGGCGAACTCGAAATCAAAGGCCGCAACCTGCTCGACGGTCTGCCGAAGAACATCACCATCACCGCCGAAGAGGTGCGTGAGGCGTTGACGGATGCGGTGAGCGCGGTGGTGGATGCGATTCGCTCCACCCTCGAAACCACTCCGCCGGAGTTGTCGGCCGACATCATCGACAACGGGATTATGCTGACCGGTGGCGGTGCGTTGCTCCGCGGTCTCGATACGCTCATTTCCCGTGAGACCGGTATGCCGGTGCACGTCGCGGAAAATCCGCTGGATTGCGTGGTCAACGGTACGGGCAAATGCCTCGACATCGGCGCGACCGGTAATTTCCGTTCGAACCGTCGTTAAGACAAGTACACATAAGAGGGCAGACCGGCTCGGCGAGTGGCTGTGCGGTCTGCCTTTTTTGAAAGAGACGAAAGGAGGACTCGAACATGAAAGATTTTTGGAAGAGCCGCGCGTTTAAGGTGCTCGCGTGTGTGGCGGCGTTTTTCATCGGTATGATGATTTATGCGGCGGTCACCGGCTACGAGACCATCAGCGGCGCGGTGCTGAAGCCTCTGCAAAGCGGCATTTCGGCTGTATCCGACGGCGTGCGCGGTTTGTTCGGGGACTCTGCCAAAACGCTGAAAAAAGAAAACGAGGCGTTAAAAGAGGAGCTCAACACCCTGCGCAAACAGCAGGTGGAACTTGAGGAACTGCGCCGCCAAAACGAGACGTATAAAGAGTTTTTGGCGCTGAAAGAGGAAAATCCCGATTTTGTGTTCGTGGATGCGCGCGTGATTGCCGCCGACCCGACCGATCCTTACGGCAACTTCACCATCGGTGCCGGCTCGCTTGCAGACGTGAGCGTCGGCAACGCGGTGATTACGCCGGAGGGACTTGTCGGCGTGGTCAGCGACGTGGGGCTTAACTATGCGAAAGTTAAAACCGTGCTTGACCCGTCGCTTCAAATTGCGGCGTATGACAGCCGCACGCGCGAAGACGGTCTGACCGGAAACAGTTACGACCTCGCCGCTGACGGCCAACTGAAACTGTGTCGTTTGACGAGGGACACTACGGCGGCGGTGGGTGACTTTGTCGTTACCTACGGCGGACAATATCCGTCGGGCTTGCTCGTCGGAGAAATCACGGCGGTGAAATCCGAGACGGATGGGCTGAGCAAATATGCGGAAATTTCTCCGTTTGCGCCGGTGTTTTCGGTGGCGGAAGTGTTTGTCATTACCGATTCAGAGGAGGGAACGCCGTGAGTGAACGAACGACGCTTCGAAACGGAAACCCTCTTTCGGTTGTGCAGGGAAAAGCGGTGCAGTGGACGGCTTACGGGCTGTTACTGTTGGCGGCGTTTTTCTTGCAATCCGCTCCCCACGCGCTGGAAATTGCCGGCGCCAAGCCGTTGCTTTTCGTACCGCTGACGGTGGCAATCGGGTTGTTGACCGGGCCGGTCGGCGGCGGTGCTGCCGGCGCGGCGGCAGGGTTTTTGTGGGATATTTATGCCGACCGCTTGCCCGGATTTCACGGGCTTTTTCTGTTGATTGTCGGGTGCGTGTGTGGGTTGTTGGTTGTGTTGCTGATGCGCAATAACCTGCTGACGGCCACGCTCCTTTGCGCCGCGGCTTTAGTGCTTCAGGTTTTGTATGATTGGGGACTTCGGTACTGCCTTTTCGGCGGCGACCGTCCCTTTGCGGCGCTGTGGGGAACGTATCTGCCCTGCGCGTTGTATACGCTGCTTGTCTCGCCGCTGCTGTATTTGCTGACGCTTGCCGTCGCGCGCTTTGTGCAACGGCACGACTGATGCCGAAAGATTCCGAAAGGAGGGAACGTCCGTGGAAAAGAACGAACAAAAACGCAGTCACCGCCGCGTGGCGTTCCTGTGTGTGTTGGTGTGCCTTTGTGTGGTGGCGTGCGGCATTCGCTTGTTCCAAATCCAAATCGTTCACGGAGACGAATACGCCGCGCAGGTGTATTCCGGAAGCCGTACAAAACTTCCCGTTGCGGCGACGCGCGGCGAAATTCTTGACTGCAACTTAAATCCGCTGGTGGTGAACACGACCAGTTATACCGTGACGTTTGATTACAACTATTTTCCCCACGGCAACTCGCCGGAGGTGTTAAAACAGCAAAACGCAATGTTACTTTCGCTGTGCGATTTGCTCTCTGCCGCAGGCGAAACGTGGACGGACACGCTTCCTATTTCCAAAACCGCGCCGTATACGTTCGAAAAAGGACGGGAATCGGCGGCGGATACCTTAAAAACCGATTTGCGGTTGGCGCTGTATGCCACGGCGGACAACTGTATGGCGGCGCTGATTGAAACGTATGCGTTGACGGAGTATGACGCCGCCACCGCGCGCACGCTCGCCGGTATCCACCGCGAGATGGAAGTACGCGGCTTTTCCTCGACGGTGCCGTTCACCTTTGCCCAAAACGTCTCGAAAGAGACGTCCTATACGCTCGGCGAGCGGTCGACGGAGTTCCCCGGCGTAACGGTGGAACTGACCCCGGAACGAAAATATCTCACCGGCACCCACGCGGCCCATATTCTCGGCACGGTGGGTCTTTTGTCGGACGACGAGTACGAGCAGGTGAAGGATGCCGGCTATTCCTACAACGACGTTATCGGCAAAAACGGCATTGAGCAGGCAATGGAAGCGGCGCTTCGCGGACAAAACGGCGAGCGTACGTTGCAAAAGGACTCCGACGGAAACGTTATCAGCGAAGAGGAGACGGTGGCGCCCGTCCCGGGAAGCGCGGTCGCGCTGACGATTGATATGGCGCTTCAAAAGAAAGTGGAGGCCGCCTTGGATGAGACGGTCAAAGAAATGCGCGGCCAGCCGGCCGGTTACGACGGGCAGGATATTTCTTCCGGCGCAGCGGTGGTGCTCGACGTGCGTGATAATTCCGTGAAAGCCATTGCCAGTTGGCCCACGTTTGACATCAATCGCTATTACGAGGATTACGGAAAACTTCTAAACGATCCGGACAACCCTCTGTTTAACCGCGCGCTTGACGGCGGTTTTGCTCCCGGTTCGACGTTTAAGCCGGCGATGGCTATCGGGGCGCTGAACGAGGGGCTGATTACAAAAGACTACACGTTTTATTGTGGTAGTTGGTATCGCCACTATGAAAACGAGGGCTTGATGATTCACTGTATGGCCAACCACGGCAACTGTAACGTGGTATATGGCATCGGTAAATCTTGCAACGCCTTTTTCTGCGAGATGGGGCGTCTGCTCGGCATCAAACGGATGAACGACTACTGCCAGCAACTGGGGTTGGGCGTTAAAACCGGCATTGAAATCGGCGAATCGGCCGGCACGCTTGCCGGCCCTGCCGAACGGGAAGAAGCCGGCGGCATTTGGGTGCCTGCCGACGCGTCGCAGGCGGCCATCGGTCAGTCGGACAATATGATTACGCCGGTACAACTCGCGACCTACGTCAGCACCATTGCCAACCGCGGTACGCGGTATAAAACGCATCTTGTGTCGGCGGTGCTCGGCTATGACGGTACGGCGCAGAAGACCGAAAAAGAAGTTGTGTGCAAAATGGACGTGCGCTCCGACGTGTGGGATACGGTGAAACAGGGGATGCTGCTCACCGCTCACGACGGTACGGCGACGCGCTTTTTCGTGGGTGTCGATTATGAGTTTGCCGCCAAAACCGGTACGGCAGAGGCAGGTAACGGTGGTTCGGACCACGGCGTGTTTATCGGCTACGCTCCGGCGGACTCGACACCACGCTACGCGGTGGCGGTGGTGATGGAAAACGGCACGGCTACCGGTTCGGGACGGCTCGCGCGCAAGGTGATGGACGCCTGCTTTGAGGTGAACGCCACCGGAAAAGGCGATACGCCGGTGGGAGAATTGCTTCCGTAAGAATTTTTGGCAAAAAACGCCGCGAAACAGCGAAAAAAGGTTGCTTTTCGGCGAAAAAAATGGTATACTGGTCTATAATTATAAAAAAGGAGGAGAACGCGGTATGGGAATTACCACTGTCATTACGTCCGGCAAGGGCGGCGTTGGCAAATCCACCGTTTCGGCCGGGCTTGGTTGCGCGCTTGCCGAACGGGGACAGAGCGTCCTGATTTTGGACGGCGATGCCGGATTGCGGAGTTTGGACATCATTACCGGTGTTGCCGGCGAGACCGTGTTCGACCTCTCGGATATTTTTGCAGGCAACTGTGAGCCGATTCGCGCGATTTATTCTTCGCCGGTGTACCCGGGCGTGTCGCTCATTCCGGCGCCGGTGCAGTTGCAAAACCTGTGCACGCCGAACGATTTGCGTCGGTTATGCAAAGGCTTCGCGCGGTATTTTGACCACGTTATCGTGGATTGCCCTGCCGGTGTCGGCGAGGGATTCGAAACCGCGGTGGCCGCCGCCAACCGCGCCCTTATCGTGACCACGCCGGATATGGTGTGTGCACGCGACGGCGCTATCGTCGGCGATTTGCTCCGCAAAAAAGGCGTGTCCGCGCGGCTGATTATTAACCGCCTGCGCGCGACCCCCATTCTCAAAGGCACCACTCCCGACGTGGACGATATTATCGATACGGTGGGTGTGCGTCTCCTCGGCATCTTGCCGGAGGATGAAAAAGTCGCCGTGGCCTCTGCCAACGGCAATCCGCTTCCGCGCAACTCGACCGCGACCGAGGGATTCCGCAACGTCGCGGCGCGCCTGCTCGGCGATCAACCGCCGCTGTTGCCGCTTGAAAAAATGGCGCCGTAATAAAGATTGGAAAAACACGAAACATACCTTTCGGAAAGGGGAAAGACGTATGAATATTGCTCTTATTGCGCACGACACGAAAAAGGAACTGATGGTGCAGTTTTGCATCGCGTACTGCGGCATTTTGTGCCACCACGACCTGATTGCCACCGGTACAACCGGCAACCTCGTCAGCGAGGCAACGGGGCTGAAAATCACCTGCCAGATGAGCGGCCAAAGCGGCGGCGACCAACAGATTTCCGCCCGTATCGACTGCAACGAGATTGACCTTGTTTTGTTCTTCCGCGACGCGGTCAGCACGAAAGAGGACGACCCGAACGACCTCGAAATGCTTCGCCTTTGCGACAAAAACAACATCCCCGTTGCGACCAACATTGCGACCGCCGAGGTGCTTATCCAAGGCCTGGCGCGCGGCGACCTCGATTGGCGCAACATCGTGAATCCCCGTAAATAATGTGACTTTGTCAAAACGCACACGAACGTGTGCGTTTTGTTCCGCCGAAAGGCAAGTTCTTTTCAAGGAGAAACCGCTATGGAAATGATTACCAAAGCCCCACGCGGCACCGGAGACGTTCTGCCTGCCGACAGCCACCGTTGGCAACACGTTGAGCAGACCTGCCTTGCCATTGCGCGTGATTTTGGGTTCAAAGAAATCCGCACGCCCGTGTTCGAACACACCGAGTTGTTTTTGCGCTCGGTGGGCGAGACCACCGACGTGGTGCAAAAGGAAATGTACACGTTTGAGGACAAGGGCAAGCGCTCGATTACGCTTCGCCCCGAAGGAACGGCCGGCGCGGCGCGTCTGCTGCTCGAAAGCGGACTGTATGCCGGTGCGCTTCCCGTGAAAACCGCTTACGTGACCTCTTGCTATCGCTATGAAAAACCGCAGGCCGGCCGCTTGCGCGAATTCCACCAATTCGGTGTGGAATGCTTCGGTGCGGCGTCGCCGACGGCGGATGCGGAAATCATCGCGCTCGCCGACACCATCTTGAAAGAGTTCAAGGTGCCGGATGTGACGCTGTTTATCAACTCCATCGGTTGCCCGACCTGCCGTGCGGAATATCAAAAGGCGCTGAAAGCGTATTTTGAGGAGAAAAAAGACGATTTGTGCGAGACTTGCCGCGACCGACTCGAGCGCAACCCCATGCGCATCCTCGACTGCAAGTCGCCGGTGTGCAGTGAGATTGCCAAAGATGCGCCGAAAATCCTCGACCACCTTTGCGACGAGTGCCGCGACCACTTTGAAGCGGTGAAAGCGTGCCTTACTGCCGCCGACATTCCTTTTGAAATCGACGAGGGGATTGTGCGCGGCCTTGACTACTACACGCGTACGGTGTTTGAGTTCGTCTCCTCTGCGCCGGTGCTCGGCTCGCAGGCGACCGTTCTCGGCGGTGGCCGTTACGACGGACTGATTGAAGAACTCGGCGGACCGCACCTGCCGTCGCTCGGCTGGGCGATGGGTCTCGAGCGGTTGCTCATTGTGCTTGATGCCTGCGGTTACAAATTCCCCGAGCCGCCTGCCTGTGAGGTGTATTTTGCGCCGATGGGCGATGCCGCGTCAAAAGCCTGCTTTGCGCTTGCGAATCAACTGCGCGCCGGCGGCGTTTCTGCCGAGACGGATATTGCCGGTCGCGGTCTCAAAGCGCAGATGAAATACGCCGACAAGCTCGGTGCGCGCTACGTCATTGTGGTGGGCGACAACGAGCTCGAAACCGGTGACGTACAGCTGAAAGATATGCAAACCGGTGAGGTCAGCCCTGCGCGGTTGGACGACAGTTTGTATACGACGCTTTACAACAAAGCGCTCGACCGCCAGTTGTCGGGCGTTGCCGACCTTCTCTCCGAAGTGGCGGAATAAGTTTTGATTTTATAAAACAGGAGTGATTCTTGTGGCAGAAACCTTAAAGGGCTTGTCCCGTACCCATTATTGCGGAACGCTTCGCATGGAACACGTCGGGCAGGAAGTTACGCTTTGCGGTTGGGTGCAACGTCAACGCGATATCGGCCAACTGATTTTCGTCGATTTGCGTGACCGTACCGGCATTGCTCAGCTCGCGTTTGACGATGCGACTGACCGCGCGGTGTTCGACAAGGCGTTTACCGTGCGCGGCGAATACGTGTTGGCGGCGAAAGGCGTGGTGCGTGAGCGTTCGTCCAAAAACCCCGACATTCCGACCGGCGACGTGGAGGTGTTCGTGACCGAACTGCGTATCCTCAACAAAGCGGAAACGCCGCCGTTTGAAATTGTGGAGAACAGCAATGCGTCCGAACTTCTTCGTTTGCAGTATCGCTACCTTGATCTGCGCCGTCCGGATTTGCAGAAGAACCTGATTTTTCGTCACCGCGTGGCGAAAACTGCGCGTGACTTCTTTGATGAGAACGGATTTTTGGAAATCGAAACCCCGATGCTTATCCGTTCCACGCCGGAGGGCGCGCGCGACTTCCTTGTGCCGTCCCGTACGCACAACGGCAGTTTTTACGCTCTGCCGCAGTCGCCGCAGTTGTATAAACAGCTTTCGATGGTCGCCGGCTTTGACCGCTACGTCCAGTTGGCCCGTTGCTTCCGCGACGAGGACCAGCGCGCCGACCGTCAGCCGGAATTCACCCAAATCGACCTCGAAATGTCGTTTGTGGACGTGGAAGATGTTTTGGCGATGGGCGAAAAATTCATCGCGTATCTGTTCGAACACGTGCTGGATGAAAAAGTGGCTCTGCCGCTTCCGCGCCTTAAATATACCGACGCGATGTCCCGTTTCGGTTCGGACAAACCGGATACCCGTTTTGGGATGGAACTGAAAGACGTGAGCGATCTCGTCAAAGATTGCGGCTTCGGCGTGTTCTCCGGTGCGATTGCCGACGGCGGTATGGTGAACGCCATCGTCGCCGAGGGCGGCGCTTCGGTGCTGACCCGTAAAGAAATCGACAAACTGACCGAGCAGGCCAAAGGCATCGGCGCAAAAGGCCTTGCGTGGGTGCGTTGGACGGCGGACGGCGTGTCCTCGTCGTTCGGCAAATTCCTCGCCGACGGCGAGATGGACAACCTGCTTTCCTTCCTCGGCGCCAAAGAGGGCGACGTGGTGTTGTTTGTTGCCGACCGCATCAAAAAACACGTACAGACCGTGCTCGGTGCGCTGCGCCTTACGGTTGCCGAAAAACTGAACGTCAAACGCGAGGGGTACAACCTGCTTTGGATTACCGAGTTCCCGTTCTTCGAGTGGAACGAGGAGACCGAGCATTGGGATGCGATGCACCACCCGTTCACCTCGCCGCTTGATGAGTGCATTCCGTACCTCGACAGCGAGCCGGAAAAGGTGTTTGCCAAAGCGTACGACCTCGTTTTGAACGGTGAGGAGTTGTGCTCCGGCTCGATTCGTATCACCGATCCGGAACTGCAAAATCATATGTTCCGCGCGCTCGGCTTTACCGACGAGCAGGCGCACGAAAAATTCGGCTTCCTGCTTGACGCGTTCCGCTACGGTGCACCGCCGCACGGCGGTATGGGCATCGGTCTTGACCGCCTCGTGATGCAGATGCTCAAAGCCTCGTCGCTGCGCGACGTGGTGGCGTTCCCGAAACTGCAAAACATGGTGGAGCCGATGACTTCCTGCCCTGCCCCGGTGGATGACCTCCAGCTCGAAGAGCTCGGCATTACGGTGTCGCCGAAAGAATAAGATAGAAAAAATCCCGTCCGCAAGGACGGGATTTTTTAATTAAGAATTAAGAATTACGGTAAATTCTTTTGGAACGCGGTGATGCCGTTGGCGATGGCGGCGGCGAGTTCGGTTTGGAAACTGTCGGTTTTTAAGAGCTTTTCGTCTGCCGCGTTGGTCATAAATCCGCATTCAAGAAGTACCGCCGGGCAGTCGCTTACGCGCGTGACATAGTAGGGATTCCATTTTGCGCCGCGGTAGGTGGTTTCCTTATGGTTTTGATAGACGGCATCCACTTTGCCGATAATGCTTTTCGCAAGGGCACAGGAGTATTCGTTATAGTAGAAACAGGTTGGCCCGTTGGCGGACTCGGCGTCCACGCCGTCCATATGGATGCTTATAAAGAGGTCGGGTTTGGCTTTGCGCGTGATGGTTGCCACGTCGTGCAGTTCCACCTTGACGTCGGTGGTACGGGACATGACGACCGTTGCGCCGAGCGACTGCAATTTCGATTGCAGTTTTTTGGCGATTTGCAGCGTGAGCGTTTTTTCGTATAATCCCGGGGTGACGCCGTAGGTGCCCGACCATTCGCCGCCGTGACCGGCATCGACAACGATTTTCATACCGGCGAGCGGCTTCGACGCGGTGTTTTTGGAAATGTCGGTTTTGTGCTTAAAGGTGAAGACGAGGTTGTCGCCGCTCCACTCCGCGTGGTAGCCGTAGAAGCCGCCCTTTTTGCGCAAATTCAGCTTCAGCGTGTAGGTGTTGTCGCTGTTTTTTCGCCACGAAGCAGAGGAAAACAGCGGACTTTTGGATACGTCCGGCGTAGCGCTGGCGTAGGTGGTGTAAGAGAACGTCAGTTCCACGTATTCGGCGGTGAACGAGGTCACGTCGTATTTTGGGCCGAAATCGCCCATTTGGGAAACGTAGGGATAGGATTGGGGCTTCAGTTGCAACTGAAACGGAACGTGCCACGACGCGCCGAACGTGACGGTGGTAGCGGCGGAAGAGACGGCCGCGGTTGCCGATAGCGTGTTTTCGGTAAGTTTGCCGGATTTTTGGTAGACGGCGGCGTCTTCGGTATACACGCGCCGTCCGCAGCCGAGCAGGTAGTACGTATACCCAGTTTCGGGGTCGGTGACTTCTTTTTTCAGCACGTCCAACGTGGTGGCCGGAAGATAGGCGTTGGCCGGACTCGAGTAGTCGCCGGTGACGTTACCGCTGAACGTCTCGGTAAAATCGGTGGTGATTTTCATAATTTTGCCGGTGGCGAGCGTTTTGGGTGCCGGTTTCGGCTCGGTCGGCGTAACGTCGGAGAGTTGTTTGCGTAAGAGCAGCAGGTCTTTGGTGTTGACCGCGCCGTCGCCGTTTAAGTCGCCGGCGGCAAGGTCGGCAGGCGTGCCGCTGTCGATGAGATACAGGCGCATGGTCAGCACGTCTTTGGTGTTGACGGCGCCGTCGGCGTTCAGGTCGCCGGAAGCTGCCGCCACGCCGAACGACAGCAACAGAGTGAAAAGAAGCGCTACCGCTACTTTGAATAGACCTTTTTGGATGTGTTTCATCAACAATCCCCCTTACGCCGTTTGGCTGTCGTCGGCCGGAACCGATTCCGCCACGACGGAAACCACGGACGTTTCCGTCGGCTTGGGCACGGGCTTTTGCAACAGCTTGTCCAAAAAGCCGAACTGCCACAAAGTCATCAAAACGGCAATCAGCAGGAAAATGATGCCGGCTACGGTGAAAAACACGCCGCCTTTCCGCTTTTCGGGTTCTTCTTCCCATTCACCGTCGGAAGCGACAGCCGGTTTGGTGGACGGCGCCTCGACGGGAACGTGCTTAAACGCACGTTCTTGCTCTTTTTGCGTCTTTTGACGCAACTTTTCGGCTTGTTTTTCGTATTTTTCCAGCAACGCGGCTTCTTTCAGCTTGGCTTTTTTTGCCGCTTCGATGGATTTTTCCACACTTCGCGAACTGCGTTTGGTGGGTTTCATATGCCGGGGCGGAGTGCGCATGGTTTCACCTTCTTTTTTGAGGAACGTATTGTTTACGCGACAAGGGCGCGTTTAAGATTGTCTAATTCTTTTTGGATAACGGTTTTGTCGCCGGTTTTGTCAAATCCTGCGCCGGTCAGATGAGAGTAAGAGAACAGCGCGAAGCCGGAAACGCCGCTTTCGGCGCGTAGCGTGGCGACTTGCCGCGCTAAAATGTCGCCGCCCGTGGCCCACTCGGCTTTGCCGGTGCCTGCCCAGATATCTTCGGCGATGCCGGCTTTATAGATGGAAAGACCGACGTAGAGGCGAACGCCGCTTGCCCGAGGAAGGGTGTTCCACTGTGTGAGCACGTCGGCAAAGGGCGCGGCGCTGTTTTGAAAGCCGTAATAGAGCTGGGGGCAAAGATAATCCACGCAACCGGCGGTTTTGAGCCACGTTTCCACGTCGGCATACAGCGTGTTACGGTCGGAATCGGGGTTGCCGGCAGGCGAAATGCCGAATTGTGCGGTTTTCGAGAGCGCGTGGGTCAGCGTGTAGGCGCGCTGTATGAAATCCGTGACTTGTGCGCGGCGCCAATCGGCCAAATTGCCGCACGCGGCGGTATAGCCGACGTCGAACGCCTGCGCGGTTGTCGGCACACCGGAGGGATAAAAATAGTCGTCGAAATGGATGCCGTCTACCGCGTAGTTTTTAAGAATTTCTTCGATGCCGGAAAGCAAGGTCGTTTTAACCGTTTCGGAGGACGGGCTGTAGTACACCGTTTTGTCGAACGTAAACGTATCGGGGCAGACCGCGTTTTTGCCGTCGCCCACGCGATAAGGGTTGAGCCACGCGTGCAGTGCGAGGCCACGGCTGTGGGCGGATTCCACCGCGTAGGAGAGCGGATCGAAGCCTTGGTTTAACAAGGACTTAACGGCGGCGACCGGCGGAAAGATTTTGGAGTTATAATACGCATCGGATTTGGCGCGCACGTGGAAAAACACGGTGTTGAGCCCGAAAGCGCGGCACGTGTCGAACGCATTGTCGATAGCGGTTTTGGTGGCGGCCGGCGTGGATTTAAGCAGACCGTCGACTTCGTAATAGGCCAGCCACACGCCGCGCAGTTCTTCGTCGGACGTGGGGATGACGGCGGCGGTGCGTGTGGGCGCGGTGGCGTTCGGGTCAAGGTCGGCAAGGGTTTTGCGCAGCCACAGCACGTCTTTCGTGTTGACGGCCCCGTCGCCGTTGGCGTCCGCGTTCGGGAGCGTAATCGTTGTGGAAAGTGCGGCGAGATAGCGGCGCAGAGCCAGCACGTCTTTCGTATTGACGACACCGTCGCCGTTCGCGTCACCGACAAGCAAACCGGCGGCGGCACAGATGGCGGCGCAGGAAAACACAAGCGCGATGACTGTAAGAATCGCGACCAGTTGTTTCACGGTGCCGTCTCCTTTCTTTGTTTTATAAGTCATATGTGTTCTCCTTATTGTAATACGACAAGGCCTTTTTCGTCAACACGATTTTTCGTTTTTTCGTTAGAAAGTTTTTCTAAGACTTAAAATGCCAAATATAACAGCACCAAAATCAACTGTGGCGACGCGCCGTTTTTTGCCAAAAACACGGTGAGAAGCAATAAAAGAATCTGCTCGCGGTCGACAGACCTCTCGGGCACTCGGGGTAGGTTTTGGTTTGTGTGGGGTAGGTTTTGGTTTTCAAAAGTCGGCACAAACGGCGTCGGGCGACTGGCCCGTAATGACGCGGTAGTGCGGTGAGAAAACGTGGGGGAAGCATAGGGGGATTGCCCTGCCGCCACGCGACGGGTGGTTTGTTGCATTCGCTCGACGCGGCGCGCCGCCTCTTGCTGCATTTCCCAGATGGAGGGTTCCATAGGCGTTCCTCCTTATGACCGCAACAGCGGAAGCAGACGGGACAGCTCCATGAGTTTGATTGCCTCGTCCAGTTTCTTTTCCCGTTCGCCGTGAAGATAGGGTCGTAGGGCTTTGAGAAGAGCGGTGTCGTCCGGCGCAGTGGATGGTGGCGGCACATTCGTTGCAGGCGGCGGCGCGGACGGCGCTTCTCCTTTGCCCGAAAGTCCGTCGAGCATCGCTTGCATTTTTGCCACCGTTGCCGGATCGGACAGCAGACGGTCTAATTTTTCGTTGAAATCATCCATCGGCCCCACCCTTTTTGTCCCACGCGCGCAAAAGCTCCTGTAGCTCAGGGCGAGCGAGCAGTGCTTTGCGTGCCGATTCATCGGACAACAGCGCGTTCAGCCGCGCCGCGTTTTCGGGCGTAAGGCGACCGGTAAGCGCGTTTTTGTCTCCGCGTTCGATGGCGGCGGTCAATTCTTCGGCAGACGTGCCGAGCCGACGGGACGCCTCTTGCAAAAGGGCGCGTTTTTGGGCATCATTTAACGGCGGTGTGTTCATAAAACCTCTTCCTTTCTGTGAAAAAGTGTGGTATACTATCTCTATATATGAAAAGCCTATGAAAGGAGTGACCGCATTATGCAAATCGTCGTGGTGGCGGACGTTCACGGAAACGACTTTGCGCTGTGGCAGGTGTTGGAAGCGGAATCGAGCCAACACGTGTTTTGTCTCGGCGACGGCGTGCGCGAATATGAGACGGTGGCCGACGCCAATCCCGACCGCACGTTTCATATTGTCTGTGGCAACTGCGACTGGGTGGGCGGTCACCCCACCATCGGTATCGACGTGCTCGACGGCAAGCGCCTTGTGTTTATGCACGGGCACACGAAGTTTGTAAAACGCACGTTAGAGCCTGCGCTGGCGTTTGCACGCGAGCAGGAGGCGGACGTGCTGTTGTTCGGTCATACCCATTGTTCCCACGTGGAAAGAGACGGAGCGGTGCTTGCCTGCAACCCCGGTTCGCTCGGGTTTAACGGCACCTATCTGGTGCTTTCGTGGGACGGCAAAGACGGTGAGATTACCGTCGAGAAAAAGGAGGTCTGACGGTGGAAATTCCGGTAAGATGGTTAGACGAAACGCCGTCGACCAACGGATATGTAAAAGAAAAATTTCTGAGCGGTGAGTTGACAGTGCCGACCGCGATAGCGGCACGTCGCCAAACGGCCGGACGCGGACGGCTCGGTCGCGTATGGGAGAGTGCGCCCGACCAAACGCTGACGTTGTCGGTGTTGGTGCCAAAGACGCTGGCCAGCGCGGTGACGCTGTGCGTCGGCGTGGCGGCGGTGCGCGCTCTTGCGTGGACGGTCGGGGTCGAGGCGCGCTTAAAGTGGCCCAATGACATTTTATGCGGCGACCGGAAAATCGGTGGCATTTTATGTGAGGGAATTGTGGGCGAACGGAGCGCCACAGTGCTCGGTATCGGGATAAACGTTGCGCAAACGGCGGCGTTTTTTGAAGAAAAAGGGCTTTCTTACGGTGGTTCTGTGCTGTCTGAAACGGGCAAGACCGTTTCGGTGAACGTCCTGGCAGAGGCGGTGACGCGCGCTGTTGGCGAAGTGCTGGAAACGCTGGAAGAGGGTGGATTTGCGCCGCTGAAAGCGGAGTACGAAGCGTGTTGCCTGACGCTCGGACGATACGTGAACGTGTTGTCGCCGACGGGCGACGGCTTGCTGTGCGGTGAGGCGACCGGTGTGGATGAAGACGGCAATTTGCTCGTAACCGACGGCGAGGGGATTTCCCACGCGGTTGGCGCCGGCGAGGTGTCGGTACGGGGGGTGTACGGTTATGCGTGACCCGATTGGCGTATACGTTCACGTTCCGTTTTGCGAGGGGAAATGTCCATATTGTGATTTTTATTCGCTCGCGGCGGATGATGCGACGAAAGACGACTACGTTGCCGCGGTGTTGCGCGAGGCGACACCGCTGTTTGGCAACGTGCGCGCCGACACGCTGTATTTCGGCGGCGGCACGCCGTCTCTTTTGGGCGCGGAGCGGATAGCGCGGTTGACCGCGGAACTGAAAGCCGGATTCGCCATTCCCGACGACGGCGAAATCACCATGGAAGCCAACCCCGGCGACGCGTTGCCGGCGGTGTTTTCCGCGTTTAAGGCGGCCGGCGGCAATCGCGTGAGCCTCGGTGTGCAGGCGGCGGACGATACGACCTTGCGTGCGCTCGGACGACGGCATACGGTGGCGCAGGCGAGGGCCGCGGTTGAGGCGGCGCACCGTTGCGGCATCGAAAACGTGTCGGTGGATTTGATGCTCGGCGTCGAGGGGCAGACCCCCGACGCGGTTAGGCACGCGGTGGCGACGGTTGCGTCGTGGAATGTGACCCATCTGTCGGCGTATTTGCTCAAAATTGAGGCCGGCACGCCGTTTGCGACGCGCGCGCTGTCGCTCCCCGACGAGGACGAGACGGCGACGTTGTATTTAACGGCGGTGCAGGCGGCGGCAACGGCAGGGCTTTTGCAGTATGAAATCTCCAATTTTGCGAAGCCGGGGTTTGAAAGCTGCCACAACCTCAAATATTGGAACGGTGAGGAATACCTTGGCTTCGGGCCGGCGGCGCACTCGTTTTTTGACGGCAAACGCACGTTTTATCCGCGCGATTTGGCAGGGTATTTGGCAAACACATTGTCGCGCTGCGACGAGGAAGAGGAAAACAGCGCTTTTGCCGCCGGCTCGCGCGAGGAATACGCTTTGTTGCGCTTGCGGCTTGCGGACGGGTTGTCGGAGACGCTCTATCGCGAAAAATTCGGTGAGCCGATTCCGCAACGATGGCGTGACCGCGCGGCGCGATTGCCGCGGCATCTTGTGTGTGTGGATGCGGACGGCATTCGTCTTTCGCCGGAGGGATTTCTGGTTTCCAACGCTGTTTTTGCATCAATTTTGTAAATTATGCAAAAACAGTTGTCAAACGGGAAGTTATGTGGTATACTGTACTTTACTTATAAAACTTTTGTTTTAAATAACATTGAGCAAGGAGATTTCCGGCATGAAAAATTTGCTGAAAGACAAAAACCTGCCCCGTTACGGTGGCGTTGCCATCTTCTTCGGGTTGGTTTTTTACGCGATTTTTGATTTGTGCAAAAATCTGGATCAACTGACCACCGATGGCCAGAAACGCATCTACCCGATTGTGTTCGCCTTTGTGATGGCGGCGCTCGCGGCGTTGTGGTTGCTTAAACAACTCGGCTTTTTGAACACCGACAATGAAGAGGAAGCCTATACGGCCTCCTATTTCCCGGTGTTTACCGGATTGCTGGCACTGGTGTGCATGGTGATTTGCTACAGTTTCCTCGGCGTGTGGCCGGTGGGCACCAAGAGCGTGATGCTCGTCGATATGCACCACCAATACGCGCCGCTTTTGGCGCAGATGCGTGACACCATCCTGAACGGTCAAAGCCTTTTGTATAACTTCGACCTCGGTATGGGCGCCAGCTATCTGCCGCTGATCGGCTACTATTGCGCGAGCCCGTTTAACCTGATTCTCCTCTTGTTCCCCGAGAATTTGCTGACTGAGGCGATTTTGGTTATCACGCTGATTAAAAACGCGCTCACCGCCGGCTTCTTTGCTCTTTGCTTGCAATACACCTACAAACAAAAATCTTACGCCATCAGCGCGGTGTCCATCATGTTCTCGATGATGATGTATATGATCGCGTATTCGTGGAATATCATGTGGCTGGACGTCATTATGGTGTTGCCGCTTATCGTGATGGGCTTCGAGCAGATGATGCGCGAGAAGAAATTCTTGCTGTATACGATTTCGCTTGCCTACGCGCTGTTTGTGAACTACTACATCGCGTTTATGGTGTGCGTGTTTATGGTGCTGTATTTCGTGGTGTACGTGCTGCGCGAAAAACGCGAGAGCCGCGACGTGGCGTCCAGCTTCCTGCGTTTCGGCGGCTACTCGGTGTTGGCAGCGGCGCTGTCCGCGCTGCTCCTCGTGCCGGTGGCGCTGTCGCTCGGGACGACCTCGGCATCGGATGGCGGATTTGCCGCGTCGTGGAGTTCCAACTTCGATTTCTTCGACCTGCTCGGCCGTCATCTCTATGACGTGACGCCGACGATTCGCTCGGGCAACCTGCCGAACATTTACTGCGGTGTGTTTGCTATCTTGCTGTTGCCGCTGTTTGCGACCACGAAAACCATTCCCGGTCGCCGTCGCGCGGCCTACGGCGGCTTGCTCGCCGTGATGGCGGTGAGCCTTTGCGTCAACAATATGGATTTGCTGTGGCACGGATTGCACAGCCCGAACGACCTGCCGTATCGCTTCTCGTTCTTGTACTGCTTTGTGCTGTTGCTCATCGCCTACGAGACGTTGACCCACATCGAGGACATTCAGCCGAAACAAATTGTGCTGTCGTTGGTGGGCATTGGCGCGTACCTCGTGTTGGAAGGTAAATTCGGCGACGAGGCGTACGGTTTTACGTCGCTGTACTTGAGCTTTGCGCTTATCGTGTTGTATGCGCTTGTCACCTTTATGATTTCCCAGAAAAAACTGCTGAAAGACGCCGGTATGATTTTACTGCTCGTTATTGTGGTGGCGGAAATGGTGACGGGGACGGACAAAACGCTCCTTAAACTGAATTCCAACGAGTATTTTACGAACCACGGCGACTACGTGGACAACGATACGACCAAAGCACTCCACAGTGCGGTGGATCAGATGGAGAGCTTCGGCGACTCCGAGACGAGCGGCTTCTATCGCGTGGAGTTCCTGCCGCGCCGCACGTGTGCGGATACCGCGCTTTATGATTACAACGGCATTACCATTTTCGCGTCCAGCAACCCGTACGAGAACACCCGGTTTATGGGCAGCCTCGGTTATGCGGTCAACGGCGTGAACAGTTATCTCTATAAATTCTTCGTGCCGGTGGGCGACAGCTTGTTCGGCATTCGCTACGTGGCAATGAACAGCGAGTACAAAGCGCCGCCGCAACTGAAAGAGCGTCAGCGCGTAACGCTTGGTTCCGCCACCTACACGATTTATGAAAATCCGGACGCGTTGTCGGTGGGTTATTTTGTGGACAGCGCCGCTAAGAATTGGTCCTACAACTATTACAACGTGCACAACAGCAACAACTCGCTGTTGTCCGCGATGACCGGCATCCAGCGCGACGTGTACGACTGCTTGCAGGTTGAGAGTTCCGGCTCGGCGTCGGTGTCCGGCCTTTCGGGTATTTCCATGTCGGAGGGCACGTCCACCTTCACGGTGCCGGTGACGAAAGCCGGTCGGTTGTATCTCTACGTGGATTGCCGCGCCGCGAAATCCATCTCGGTGGCCGCGACCTACGGCGTGTCGGGCGACAGCACGTCGAACAGCTGGTCGGTGACGCCGCACGAACCGCATATTATTGATGCCGGTACGGTGGCGGTCGGCGATTCCGCCAGTGTAACGCTGAACGCCGAGTCGAGTTGCGGCGGCAGCATTTACGCGATGATCCTCAACGAGGAAGTGTATCAAGAGCATATGACCCTGCTTTCCGCCAACCAGATGAACGTGGAGACGTTTAAGGACACGAAAGTGGCCGGCACGTTGACTGCGCCGCGCAACGGTGCGGTGATGACCTCCATCGTTTACGACAAGGGTTGGACCGTCAAAGTGGACGGCAAGAAAGTGGCGACCTACGCGATTGCCAACAGTATGCTTTCGTTTGACGTTTCCGCCGGTGCGCACGATATCCAGATGACCTTCTTCCCGGTCGGCTTGTTGCCGGGTATCCTGCTGTTTGTGCTCGGCGTGTTGGCGCTGGTGTTTATCCTGGTGGTGAAAAAGCATCCGGAAAAACTGGAGCGCGCCAAGAAGAAACTGAAAAGTCTGAAAAAGAAAAAAGTCGTTCCCGTTCCGGTGAGCGAGACCATTCTTCCGCAGGAGGAAGCGACCCCTGTGCCGCCGGTTTCCACGGCACCTGTGCCGCCGGCGTCTGCAGCACCGGTTGCGCCGCAGGGCATTCGTACAGCGCCGTATACGGCGGTGCCGCCGACGGGACAAAACCAACAAAAAACGGGTGAGAATCAATGATTACCATTGTGATGCCGGTCTATAACGAAGGACCGTATATCTACGACAACGTCTGTACCGTGGACCGCTTGATGAAAGACAACGCGATTGACGCGCGCTTTCTTTTGGTGGACGACGGCTCAAAAGATAATTCGTGGGAGTCGCTGTGCCGCCTGAATGCGGATCTTCCGAACGTGGAGATTTTGCGGCTGTCCCGTAACTTCGGCAAAGAGGCGGCGCTTTGTGCCGCGCTCGAAAACGCCGAGGGCGATGCCGTCGTTGTGATGGATGCGGATTTACAGCATCCGCCGGAGTGCATTCCCGAAATGGTGCGCTTGTGGAAAGAAGAGGGCTACGACGTGGTGGAAGGGGTCAAAACCTCTCGCGGCAAAGAGTCGCTCGCCAACAAGTTGTCTGCCAAAATGTTTTATCGCGCGTTTCGCAAGACCACCGGTTTGGAACTCGGCGCCGCGTCGGATTTCAAATTGATGAACCGCGCCGCGCTCAATGCGTGGAAGCAATTCCCCGAGCGGAACACCTTTTTCCGCGGTTTGTCCGCGTGGGTGGGCTTTAAGCGGTGCCAACTGCCGTTTGAGGTTGCGCCGCGTGCCGGCGGCGAAACGAAATGGACGTTCGGCAAACTGATTAAACTCGCGACCGATTCCATTACCGCCTATTCCAATGCGCCGCTTCACGTGATTTTGTGGCTCGGCGTGCTGATGGCGGTGGCGGCGGTGGTGCTCGCTGTTGAGACGCTTGTTCAATACTTTATGGGTGCCGCACCCGGTTTCTCGACCGTCATTTTGCTTCAACTGTTTATCGGTGCGTGCATTATGATCAGTCTCAGCATTCTCGGGCTGTACGTGGCGCGTATTTACGACGAGGTGAAAGGTCGTCCGCGCTATCTCATCTGTGACCGCAGAGAGGACGACAAGACTTGAACCGCGTGCTGAGAGAGGTCGCTCTTTGGACGTGCGCCGCTTTATGCGTGACGCTGTGCGGTTGCACGGCGAGCGAGGAGACGAGCGTTCCCGACGCGACGGCAACGGCGGCGGTGACCACGACGACGGCGAAGACGGCAACGACAACGACGGCCGCGCCGGAACGTGACGTAACGCCGGCGCTGAGTTTCGACAAAAGCGATTCGCTGTCGCCGTACGAGGCGAAAACGCGTGTCAATCGCGCGTTGTCTCCGTTGTTGTACGAAGGGCTGACCACGGTTTGTGACGATTTTTCCGCGACGTTGTGTCTGGCGGAGAACATCGAGAAAAAAGACAAGACCCATTTGATTGTCACCTTGAAAAAGGGACTCAAATTTTCTGAAAATTCGCCGGTGAAAGCCGCGGACGTAGCGACCTCGTTCCGTTTGGCGGCCCAGTCGGCGGCTACCGCCGATTTGGTGGCGGACGTGGCGAGCGTTACCGCCAAAGACGACCGCACGTTGAACGTTACGTTGGCGCGCGCCGTGCCGTTTTATGAGGCGGAATTAAGTTTCCCCGTTGTAAAAACGGTCAAAAACCGCACGGTGGGCACCGGTGCGTATCGCCTGAACACCAAAAAGACGGCGCTGGAGCGGAATCCCTATTCCAAAATCACCGCGCAAATCGAGACGTTTGAACTGCAAAACGTCAGCCGCCGCGAAGAGATGCAATTTGCGCTTGAAACGGGAACGGTGTGTGCGTATTTCGATGATTTGGCCACCGGAACGGTGCCGCACGCCGTCACCGACGTCACGCTGACACCGGTGACCGTTCCGTACCTTGTGTATCTTGGGTTTAACGCCAACCGCGCGCCGTGGTCGTCGGCGACCATTCGTGCGTCCATCGGTGATGCGGTCAGCCACGCCGACGTGGCGGCGGTGGGATTTTCTGGCTATGCCGTGCCGACAGCGACCCCGTTTTGCCCCACGTATGCCGGGGTGAAAGACGTGGCAGGCGCGAATCTTTCGCAAAACGTCGCCAAAGCGGTGGCGGTGTGGAAGAAAAACGGCTATAACGTCACCGAAAACGGCAAAGTGAAAAACCGTTTGTCGGCGGAACTGATTTGCCGAAAGAGCAACGCGATGCACAAAGCCGCGGCCGACGAAATTGCCAAAGAACTGAAGACCGCCGGCTTGCAGGTGAGCGTTAAAGCGTTGTCAGAAGACGAGTATGTGGCGCGGCTGTCAAGCGGAAACTACGATTGGTATCTCGGCGAGGTGCGCTTGCCGAATACGCTGTCGCTGGACGCGGTGCTCTCCGGTTCGGGCGGTGCATCCTACGGGACGTCTGCCGGCGGAAGAGCGCTGTGGGCGCAATATAAAAACGGAGAACTGACCACCGCGAAATTCGTGGAGGCGTTCCAAAAAGAGGCACCGTTTTTGCCGCTGTGCTATGCGCAGGGGTTGATGCTTTCCTCCAAACGGTTGACGGGGATTTGCCCGTCCGCCGCAGGGGCGTTTTGCGGTGCGGAACACTGGCAATTTACCTGACAGAAAGGGGTAACGATATATGATTACTTTGGAAAACCATTTGGGAACGATCGAAATCTCGCAGGAATACTTCTCGAATCTCATCGGGCACGCGGTTTCCTCGTGCTACGGCGTGGCGGGAATGGTGAAAACCGGTGCGAAACAAGGGATTCGCTCGCTTCTTTTCCGCCGCACTTATGCGGACGAGGGCATCCAGGTGCGCAGTGAGGGCGAGAGCTTGGTGGTTGACCTGCATATCGCGGTCATCTATGGTATGAACATCTCCGAAATCTCCAAGAGCATCGTGAACAAGGTGCGCTATACGGTGGAGAGCGTGACCGGACTTTCCGTAAAACGCGTCAACGTGTTCGTTGACGGAATGAAGACCGAATAATCGGCGTAGAATACGAGGTGACACCACTTGATAAACGGTAATCTTTTTCGTGACGCGCTGATTTCCGCCGCCAACACGTTGGCGGCCGAAAAACAAGCGGTCGATGCACTGAACGTGTTTCCCGTGCCGGACGGCGATACGGGAACGAATATGTCGATGACGATTGGCAACGCCGGACGGGAATTGGCCCGTCTCGGTGACACCACCGTCACCGCCGCTGCGGATACGGCGGCTTCGGCGATGCTGCGCGGTGCGCGCGGCAACTCCGGCGTGATTTTGTCGCTGTTGTTCCGCGGACTTTCCAAAGGTCTTAAAGGCATGGACGAAGCGGACGGCACGGCGCTTGCCGCTGCGCTCGAAATGGGCGTGGATGCGGCGTATAAAGCCGTTATGAAGCCCACAGAGGGCACGATTTTGACCGTGGCGCGCGAGTCTGCCGCCGCCGGCAAAGCCGCCGCGTTGGATAACAACGATGCGCTGTCGGTTTGGGCGATTATCTGTGACGAGGCGGATGCTTCGCTCGCGCGTACCCCCGATTTGCTGCCTCAGCTGAAAAAAGCCGGCGTGGTGGATGCAGGCGGCCGTGGCCTTTGCATCATTCTGCGTGCGATGAAAGACGTCTTTGAGGGCGGCGCCATCAAAGAGGGCGGCGTTGCGGTTTCTGCCGCGCCGCAAAAGGCGGTTTCTGCCGCCGGCTCGTTTGAGACGGACATCCATTTCGCGTATTGCACCGAATTCATCGTGGCGCGCGAAAACGACAACGATCCGCTGAAACTCCGCGCGTTCTTGGAGTCGGTTGGTGACTGTGTCGTGGTGGTGGATGACGACGATATTATTAAAGTCCACGTACATACGAACGATCCCGGTCGTGTGCTTCACGAAGCGATTGAATACGGCTCGTTTGAAACGGTGAAAGTGGAAAATATGCGTCTGCAACACCAAAACGCCGCGTGGGTCGGCGAGGACGGTGGCGAAGAAGTTGCGCCGCCGGCTCCTGCAGAGGTGACGGAGGAATACAGCTTTGTGGCGGTCGCCGCCGGCGAGGGTCTGCAAGCGCTGTTTTCGGATCTCGGCTGTGCGCAAGTGGTGTCCGGCGGTCAGACGATGAACCCGTCGACTGAGGATATTTTGGAAGCCATTGAGGCGACGCCCGGTAAAGTGGTGTACGTGTTCCCGAACAACAAAAACATCATTCTTGCGGCGGAGCAAGCCATTCCGCTTTCGACGCGCGAGGTGCACGTGTTGCCGACGCGCTCGGTGCCGCAGGGTATGTCGGCGATGTTGGCGTTCGACCCCACCGCTTCGGTGGAGGAAAACTTGCTCGCCATGGGCAAGGCGGCGGACGGCGTGTCGGTTGGTCAGGTGACCTTTGCCGCGCGCGACAGCAACTATGAGGGCCGCAACATCAAAGAGGGACAAATCCTCGCGATGGACGGCGGCAAACTGGCGTTTGTGGAAAACGACCTGCCGAAAGCGCTCGGCAAACTTTCCAAATCGCTGATTCAAAAGCGGAAAGCCGCCGGTGAAGATACGGCTTTCGTCACGCTGATGTACGGCGAGGACGTAACCGAGGAAGACGCGACTGCCGCGCTCGATATTGTCAAATCCAAAGTCGGCGATGACGTGGAAGTGACACTTCTTTCGGGTGGTCAGCCGGTGTATTACTACATTTTGTCGGTCGAATAAACCAAACTGTCAAAAGGGCTGCTGCGGTTGCAGCGGCCCTTTTTTCTTACGAAAAGGAGGGGAGCGTATGGCGCTGACAATGGATTCGCCCATTCAGTACGTCAAAGGCGTGGGCGAAAAACGCGCGGCGTTGTTTCACAAACTGAATATTGCCACGGTGGGCGACCTTTTGTGCCATTATCCCCGAGAATATGAGGATTGGTCGTCTGTTTGTACTATCGAGGATGCCCCGACCGATCGGCCTTGCTGTATCCGCGCGACGGCGACGAACGCGCCGGTGGAACGGCGTATTCGGCGAGGATTGTCGCTTTTCCAGTTTGCGGCGAGCGACGGCAAAGCCGCGATGCAGGTGACGATTTTCAACAACAAATATGCCGCCGCGAAAATCAAAGCCGGCGACGAGTATCTGTTCTTCGGTAAAGTGGATACGCGGTATTTTCGGCGTGAGATGTCCTCACCGCAAATCGAGCCGGCGAGCGGCGACGTGAACGGAATGCATCCCATTTATCCGCTGACCGGAGGACTTACCTCGCGCGCCATCGAAAAGGTGGTAAAAACCGCACTGGATACGCTTGGCGATGCGGCCGGCGAGGAGTTTTTGCCTGCCTCTGTATTGGAACAGTATGCGCTTTGCGATCGGCTGACGGCGGTGCGGCTCATTCATTTTCCGCAGTCGCGTGCCGACGTGGAAAAAGCGCGCAAACGGTTGACGTTCGACGAACTTTTGCTGTTGCAGTTGGGTCTGTCGCGGCTTCGCTTTGGCGGAAAAACGCCGACGGAGGCGGTGGTGAGCGCAGGACTTGCGAGCGAAGCGAAAACGCTCTTTCCGTTTACGCTGACCGGCGCGCAAAGCCGCGCGGTGGACGATTGTCTTTCGGATATGCAAAGCGGTTTCGCGATGACGCGCCTGCTTCAAGGCGACGTGGGCAGCGGCAAAACCGCCGTTGCCGCCGCGGTGGGGTATGCTGCGGTGAAAAGCGGATTTCAGGTGGCGATGAGGGCACCGACGGAGATTTTGGCGGAGCAACACGCCAAAACGCTTAAAAAAATGCTCGCGCCTGCCGGTGTTTCGGTGGGATTGCTTACCGCCGGGCGCACGGCGGCGGAAAAACGCGCTGTAAAAGAAGGACTCAGCGATGGCTCGCTCTCGTTTGTGGTCGGCACGCAGGCGCTTCTTTCGGACAGTACGGTGTTTGCCAATTTGGGGCTTGTCATTACCGATGAACAGCACCGTTTCGGCGTTTCGCAACGGGCCAAGCTCGCCGCCAAGGGTGGCCATCCGCACACGCTCGTTATGTCGGCAACCCCGATTCCGCGGTCGCTGGCACTTGTGATTTACGGTGACCTTGACATTTCGATTTTGGACGAATTGCCTGCCGGACGCACGCCCATTCGCACCTATGCGGTGGGCGGCGACAAGCGTGAGCGTGTGCTCAAGTATATCCAAAAATTTGTGGCCGAGGGGCGGCAGGCGTATATTGTCTGTCCGCTTGTGGGAGATGACGAGGACGAGGAAGCGTTTGACGAAATCTCGAAATCCGCGATCGGCACCTATGAAGAGTTGAAAGCCGGTGCGCTTTCCAACTGCCGTTTGGGACTGTTACACGGGCGGATGAAGCCTGCCGAAAAAGAGGCGGTGATGGCCGCGTTCTCGAGGGGCGAACTCGACGTGCTCGTTTCCACAACGGTTATCGAGGTCGGTGTGGACGTGCCGAACGCCGTTTTGATGGTGGTGGAAAACGCCGACCGTTTCGGCCTTGCACAGTTACACCAGTTGCGCGGCCGCGTGGGACGTGGCGAATACGCTTCCGACTGCATTCTCATCTCGGATGCTCACGGCGAAGAGGTGAAACGCCGCCTCGGCGTGATGAAAGATACCACCGACGGCTTTAAGATTGCGGACGAGGACTTGAAACTCCGCGGTCCGGGCGACTTTTTCGGCAACCGTCAGCACGGATTGCCGCATCTGAAAATCGCGGCGCTGTCGGAAAACGTGGCGATGCTCGAACCGGTACGTGCGGCGGCGAGCGCGCTGTTGCCGCACTTAAACGAGCCGGAATTTGCACCGCTTTCGGCGCAGGTGGATCGCCTGTTTGCCGATGTTGGTGAAAACGGTCTCAATTAAAGGAATTTTTGGTTTTTTTGCGGAAATTTTATTGCAAACCGAAAAGCGGTATGGTATACTGATTTTCTGCCTGCGATGGCGGATACTAATTTGGAATAATTATTTTATAGAAAGGGGTGAAGATGCGTGGTTTTCTCGAGTCTGTTGTTCTTATACGCATTTTTGCCCCTTTGTCTTTTGTGCTACGTGTTGGTGCCGGGCATTCGCGGCAAAAACACGGTGCTTTTGTTGTTCTCGTTGTTCTTCTATGCGTGGGGTGAGCCGAAATATCTGTTGCTCCTTATCGCGATGGTGGTTGCCGACTGGAAGATTGCGCAAAACATCGAAAACGGCAAGCGAACGGGCGAGAAAAAGATGTGGCTCGTTACCGCGTGTGTTGTCAATTTGGGACTTATCGGCGTTTTCAAGTATCTTAACTTCTTCGACAGCACGTTTATGGGGTTGTTCGGCGCGAAGCCGTTGCTTCCGGCGATTGCGCTCCCCATCGGCATTTCGTTCTATACGTTCCAGTTGCTCTCTTACGTCGTGGACGTGTATCGCGGCGAAGTGCCGGCGCAAAAGAACGTCTTTACGCTGCTTCTTTATGCGAGTTTGTTCCACCAGTGCATCGCCGGCCCGATTGTGCGGTATCGCGACGTATCGGAGGAACTGCTTTACCGCAAAACCAACCTGCGTGAGATTGGCGAGGGCGTGTCGCGCTTCGCGATCGGTCTCGCGAAAAAGGCGCTTCTCGCCAACGTGTGCGGCGAGCTTGCCGATTCGCTCCTTTTGTTAAAGAGCGGCACGCTTTCTGTCGCCGCGATTGAGGCGAGCGACGGCGCGGCGCTGTGGATGAGTATGATTTGCTACACCTTGCAGATTTATCTCGACTTCTCCGCCTATTCGGATATGGCCATCGGTATGGGCCGTATGATCGGACTGCACTACAAAGAAAACTTCAATTATCCTTACATCGCGCGTACGGTGAAAGATTTCTGGCGGCGGTGGCATATTTCGCTGTCGTCCTTCTTCCGCGATTACGTCTATATTCCGCTCGGCGGCAGCCGCGGCGGCACGGCGCGCACGATTTTCAATTTGTTTATCGTGTGGATGCTGACCGGTTTTTGGCACGGTGCGTCGTGGAACTTCGTGCTGTGGGGACTCTACTATTTCGTGTTTTTAACGATGGAACGGTTGTTCCTCGGCAAAGTGTTCGACAAAATTCCGCACTTTATCGGACGAATTTACACCTTGCTTGTGGTGATGTTCGGTTGGGTGCTGTTCCGCTTTAAGGATTTCTCGCTGGTCACGGCGATGTTCCGCGGACTGTTCGGCGTGCCGGGCAACTACTGGATTACGGCCGAGACCAAAGCGGCACTCGGCGGCTATTTCCTGTTCTTCGTGTTCGCAATTGTGGCGACCACGCCGCTGGTTTCTTTTATCGGCAAAGAGATGAAGAAACAAGGCGAGACTTCCAAAGGTGCCGCGATCGTGTATGGGGTGATTCAGTCCGTCGCTCCGGTGTTTTTGCTCGTTTTCTCGACGGCGGCGCTGGTGGGCGACAGCTACAACCCGTTCCTGTATTTCCAATTCTGAGTTGATTTTTCATTTTCGATAAGGAGGTGAGACCGATGCCGAAACGCAGGCTCAAACGCTATAAAATGCAAAAGCCGGACAAAATTCGCTTGTCCCGTCAGCTGGACGACCAGTTGAATCGCCGTCAGGAAGAACTGGCGCGAGAGGAGACGTTGCCGGAAATCGACGAGCCGGCCGCAAAAAAAGAAACGGCGTCCCGTGTGGCGACGTGGAGCTATCCCATTCGGGTGGCGGCGTTCTTTTTAATGCTTCTTATTTTCAGCGTGGCGGTATGGGTCGCGCCTCACCCCACCCATTCGGACGTGGAAAAGCGCGATTTGGCGAAATTCCCGGCGATTACCTTCAAAACCTTTTTCTCCGGTGAGTATTTCGACGATATCAACACCTGGTTTGCCGATACGTTCCCCGGCCGCGAAGGCTTTGTGAAATTGGATGCGTGGGCGAACCGCTTTTATCGAATGAGCGACGAGAAACTCTACGGCACGGTGGAGCAAGGGGACGACATCCCCGATGCACCCACGCGCCCGACGGAAGAAACGACGACGGCCGCGCCCACCTCGACGACCACCGGCAAGACCGGTAGTACCACGACGACGGGCAGCACAACGACGACGGCCGCGCCGACCACAACCACAAAACCGGCGCCCAAGACAACGCGCGCTTCCGCTGACCACGATTATTGGCACGACGGCGTGCCGGAAAACGCGCCGACCCAAACGCTCGGCGGCGTGTTGGTGCGCGGCGACAGTGCGTTTGAGTATTACAATTTTTCGAAGAGCACGGCGGACGAATACGTTCGTGTTATCAACAAAGCGGCGTCGCAACTGAAAGGCAAGGCCACGGTATACGATATAGTGGTGCCGACCAGTATCGACGTGATGTTGCCGGCTTCGGTGAGAGACAACCTCAACAGTTCCGACCAGAAAAAAGCCGCCGATTACCTTTACGGCTCGATGTCGGCGGACGTGGTGACGGTTCCGATTATCGACGTGCTTCGCAGTCACAATAATGAGTATCTCTATTTCCACTCCGACCACCACTGGACGGCGCGCGGCGCGTATTATGCGTATGCGGAATTCGCGAAAAAAGCAGGGCTTACACCGCACGCTCTCAGCGAATACTCCGAAGAGGTGTTTGACGGCTTCCAAGGCTCGTTCTTCTCGGAAACGCAGGATGCAAAACTGCGCGTGGACTCGGTTATCGCCTACAACCCCATCGGCGGCGGCTCGCTGTATTTTATCGACCGCGACGGCGGCCGACTGGATTGGCACATCATTACCGACGTGTCTGCTTGGGCGGCAAGTTCCAAATATAATGCCTTTATCGGCGGCGACAACCCGTATACCGAGATCACCTCGGATGCGGTGCACGACGGTTCGTCGATTGTGGTGGTGAAAGAGTCGTTCGGCAACGCGTTTGTACCGTTCCTCGTTGATCACTTTGAAAAGGTGTACGTGCTCGACTACCGCTATTACGACACCCAGTCGCTCAGCGCATTCGTCACCGCAAACGGTGTGAAAAAGGTGGTATTCGTCAACAATATGAGTGCCACGCGTAACGCCGGTCTGGTGGACGATATGGCGGCTCTTGTAGGATAATTACACAACAAAAAAACGACTCTGTTCTGTTGGAAAAGGGCGGGTTTGGTTTTTTTTTTTTGTTGGGGTTTGGAAAATTT
>JAZUEK010000004.1:0-3524 GCA_045640165.1 Acutalibacteraceae bacterium
CTTCGTCTACATTTTCTGTTTTTATTTGTCAGCAAACAATGTTGGCGGTGGTCAACGGTTTGTTAAGACCCTCGTCAAACGGCAGGCGCGACCATTGCGCCTTGGTGCCGCCGTAGTACACGGTCTGGAGCGAGTTGCAGCCGTAAAACGCGCCGTTACCGATTTGGGAGACGGACGCCGGAATCGTCACCGTGCGCAGTCCCGAGCAGTTACGGAACACGTTGTCTTCAATCAGGCTCACGCCCACCGGCACGGCGATACTGGACAAGTTCGAACAGCCGTGGAACGCCATGGCTTCAATCGAAATAACCGAGCTCGGAATGTTGAAAGTGGAAATTCCCGTGCAATTCTTGAACGCGCTGCTACCAATGCGCTTGAGCGCCGTGGATACGCCAACCGAGGACAGCTGCGAACAGCCGTCGAAAGTATACATACCGATGCTGACGACGCCGTTCATCGAAATCGACGACAGCGAGGCGCAATTCTGGAACGCGTAGTCCGAAACGACCTGCACCGAATTCGGCAACGTCACCGACGTAATGCCGGTACCTTTGAATGCCGACGGGTCAATCGCAGTCACTGTATAGCCACCGAGCGTCGAGGGAACGGACACGTTGCCCGAGCCGCTAAAGCCGGTCACGTGCGCCGTGCCGTTGCTGTACAGCGCATATCTGAAATCCCCCTCCGACAAGCCGGAACTCTGTTTCGAGCCTTGATCGGACGTCGGGATGGCCGGACGGAAATCGGCATAACCGGCGCCGCCGTTATCCGGAACCGGGCGTTTTTCGACCGTGTTACCGCCGTTGCCGCCACCGTTGTTGTTACCGCCGTTACCGCCGTTGCCGCCATTACCGCCGGCTTGACGACGGGTCGTCGTGCGATAGCGGTTTTGATTTTGAGTTTGGTTTTGATTGCCGTTATTGTTGTAACCACCGTTACCGTTGTTATTGTAACCGCCGTTGCCGTTACCGTTGTTGTTATAGCCGGCGTTACCGTTGTTGTTTTTCGCCTGGGTCTTGCGCACTTTCGCCGTCGTGGTCGGACGGGTCGTTCCGTTAATAATACGGTTGCCGTTTTTGTCCTTAATCTTGGCGGTCGTGGTGGTCTTTTTCTTGGTGGTTTTATCCGCATCGGACGCCTCGGCAAATTTCCGCTCAAGGTTATCCAAAAATGCGTCCGTCACTTGGGTTTCGGAGGTTTCCAGCCCCTGCTCGCCGTCTCTCAACAGCGTCACCGCCAAAAAGCCGCCGCCTCCGAGCACCACCAGCGCCAACACGCTCGCGAGACCGATTTTCAGCGATTTCGGCCACCACTCCATCCGCTCTTTGAGCGACATTTTGAGTTGTTGCTGTTTCACCGGCTGTTGCACGGTATGAATTCCCTCAATTTCGCGCAACGCCGCCTCCGTCGGCGTAATCGACATCGCCGCACAGAGGTCTTTGTAGATAGGAAGCGCGTCGCATTTAACGTTTTTGTGCAAAGCGGAGAAAATCCACCACAAGGTGTTTTTCATACTGCATCCGCCCATGTTGCCCGGGGTCGCGCCCTGCATCACAGCGGCTTTCAGCGCACGAAGCGCCTGGCTGCGATAGGCTTCCGCCACCGCAGGATGCAGACCCATAATCTGCGCCGCGGTCTTCAAGGGGAAATTTTCATAATACAGAAGAACGATCATCGCCCGTTCTTCCATCGACAGCACTTGCAACCCGGCTATCAAGCGGTCGCGCGCGTCCGCCGCAAGCACACCACTGCTCTCCGCGTCCACCGCCACGTAGTCGGTTTCGGGGGCAGTTACCGGCGCCGGCATTTCCGCTTTGCGGCCTGCCGGCAGGTAGGACTTACAGCACCCGTGGCAGATATACAGCATCCACGGAATAAAATCCGCTGTGGTCGCAGGCACCGACTCCTCTTTGCACATCATAAAGAGGGTGTCGCGCGTCGCTTTTTTGGCATTTTCCTCGTTTTCTAACAGCTGGAAAGCATAGAAATAGACATCGCCTTTGCATTGACGGAATAAATCCGTCACCGCATCGCGGTCGCCGGTCTGCGCCCGGCTGAGCAGTTCCAATTTCCCGTTGTTATCCAAAGTCGCTCCTCCTTAGAGAAAGATTAGGTTTATTGTGCGAGTTTTTTCGTGGTGTTTGTGGTGGTCGTTGCGGTAGTTCCCGTTTCCGTTGCGGTAGCCGTCGGATCGGCTTTCGGCTCCTCGGTCGGGGTCGCTACAATCTCCAATGCCGCCTGCAACTGGGCATCGTCGGCATCGTCAATCAAATCCAGATATTCCGCCGTCTCGGAAAGGGAAATCTTGCGGTCGGGCAAAATGCCTTTCCCCTCCCACGAGCCGCCCTTAAGCAGCGACAGTTCCGAAACGGACAACTTAACGGCGGCATTGTCGGTGGACAGCGGAAAATACTCCTGCACCATCGCGCGACCTGCCGTTTGGTCGCCCACCACCGTCGTCAACGAAAATTCCTGTAACACACCGGCAAACAGTTCCGCCTCGCCGGCCGTCAACGCGTTAACAAGCGTCACCGTGGGCAGTTCCAGTTCGTACGCCGACGCCGCAGACAGCGCGGTCGTCGTGCCGTCCGAGACGGTGGAGTTGGCGAAGTTGCCGCGCGGCGTTAAATAGCCGACCACCTCGGTGGCGGCGGCAAGAGTGCCGCCCGTGTTGCCGCGCAGGTCGAAAACCAACGATTTCGCACCGGCAGCCACGTGTTGCTCCACCATCGCCGAGAATTGGCCGGCGGTGGTGTCGTTAAAGTCGGAAATGCGGATATATCCCACATCCCCTATCATTTTTCCGGTCACGCTGATGACCGCATACGTGCCGGACACCAGTTCAAACGACTGCTTTTTGCCGGCGCGGTCTACGGTCAAAAGAATTTTGGAATAATCCTCTAAATCGGAGCGGATGTCCGCCAGTCCTTTGGCGGTCGCGAACACCACTTCGCCGTCGCGCGCGGTGATGACGTCACCGGCCTGCATCCCGGCCAAGGCGGCAGGAGACCCCACCGCTACCGAAGACACCACCAGTTGATTCGCTTCGGATTTGAGGGCCACCTCCACTCCGAAACCGGTCACCGTGCCTGCAATGCGTTTTTGCGCCGCGGCGTATTCGTCCGACGTGAGATAGGCGGCATATTTGTCGCCGATGGAGCGAATGTAGGCGGAAGACAACTGTTCTTTCAGTTCTTCCTCGTCCACTGTGCCGGCGTAGTTTTGGCGAACCACTTTGTCGACACTGGTCAAGTAATCAAAAAGGGCTTGGCGCGCGCTGACGTTGCTCACCGTGGTGCTGAAACGGTTCATCGCGAAAATCATCGTTGCCGAAACGGACAACGCAATCGCCATAAACACCAGTGCCAGCACCGTAGCAACGGGAATTCGTTTTTTCACAGCGTGTGCCTCCTTTCAAGGGAACTTTTTCGCACAGCAAACACATACGCTAAGCGAGCGCGGCAATGCAAAACGGGAAAACGCATTTTCGGTAACGCGCAGAAATTTTTCGTTTTGGGAAGCCG
>JAZUEK010000005.1:0-13749 GCA_045640165.1 Acutalibacteraceae bacterium
TATGGTTGATAGGCTGCATGTGTAAGCGTGGTGACACGTTCAGCTAGGCAGTACTAATAGGTCGAGGGCTTGACCAACGTGTGAAAAGCATGAACGAAACATTTTTGATTTGACGCCTTGATGCGGCGTCACATGACAACACTTTGTTGTCGGTTCTTTCCACCTTACCTCTTCAATTCGTCTCTTTATTCAGTTCTCAGGGTATGTGTCAAGCATAACTTGATAAGTCGGTGTCGATGGCGGTGAGGGTACACCTGTTCCCATCCCGAACACAGTAGTTAAGCTCACTTGCGCCGAAAATACTTGGCTGGCGACGGCCCGGGAAAATAGGAAGACGCCGACACTTTTTTGCCTCAATAGCTCAGTCGGTAGAGCACGCGGCTGTTAACCGCGGTGTCACAGGTTCGAGCCCTGTTTGAGGCGCCAAACAAAACACCCACACATTTGTGCGGGTGTTTTGTTTTTTCTAATGCGCCTCAAACAGGGTGAGAAACGAGCTCCAAGCGTTGCAAGCAAGCGCGGCAAGGCTTGGGAGACGGCGAGCAGGGAACAAGTTAGAGGAAAAAGACAAGCCGTTTAGCTTGTCTTTTTTGTTTTCACTTTGTTCATTCTTTCGTGGGATTATTTACGATTCTTTCATACTTTTGTTAATCTCATTTCACACTTGTGTGGTATTCTGCATTCGAAAGGAGTGGAAAATCCACCATGAAAAAAGTAATTTCTCTTCTCGTTTGTCTTTTGCTGACTGTGTCGCTTGCCGCGTGCAACGGCGGCGAGAACGCGGTTTCGGGCGTTTCCGAAACAGAGCCGACGGCAACGGCATCCGCAAAAAGCGAACAAACCACCGCCAACATACTGAAACTTTCGGGCGACAAAGCAACGCTTAACGGCGAGGTGCTCGAAGAATATGACTACACGTGGCATTGCGATCCGGCGCACGAAGAACCGTATTATACCGGTGATGAGCCGAGCGCGGACACGGCGGCGTACGTGGCGCACGACATTGTTTATTATCCCGAAATCGACGAGTCTGCGTTTTCAAAAGAAGAATATGACGGCGAGACCGAATGGGTAACGCATTACACCGCCGAGGGGCTTTCCGACTATCTTTTCTCCACGTTGCCGGTGCTCGGAAACGACCTGCCGACGGATATGATGCACACCGCCGAGGAAGCGTATAAAAATCCGGTGCTTCACATTACGAAACCGGGTGAATACGTGCTTTCGGGCGAGTGGAATGGGCAAATTTTAGTGGACTTGGGCGACAGCGACGAGGTGTTCACCGATGAAACCGCCAAAGTAACGCTTGTTTTGAACGGTGCGGATATTACCTGCACCGTTGCGCCCGGCGTGATGTTCAAAAGCGTATACGAATGCGACAACACGTGGGAAGACCGCGAGGAATACGGCAACGACGTGGATTTGTCGAACGCCGGCGCGAAAGTCATTTTGGCGGACGGCACCGAAAATAACGTCACGGGCACGAACGTGTTCCGCCTGCTTAAAGCGAAATACAAAAAAGAGGGCAGCACGGTACAGAAAAAACTCGCCAAAACCGACGGCGCATTTTACAGTTATATGTCGATGGTGATTGACGGCGAGGATAACGATACCGGCATCCTCAACATTACCGCGCCGATGTATGAGGGGCTTGACAGCGAATTGCACCTCACAATTGACGGCGGCTATATCCATATCGTCTCTGCCGACGATGGCATCAACGTCAACGAGGACGGCGTGTCGGTGTTTACGATGAACGACGGTCACTTGGTCATCTTTGCCGGTCAAGGAGCCGAGGGAGACGTGGTGGATTCGAACGGATTTATCACGGTCAACGGCGGATTTATCGCCGGCGCAACACCGTCGGTCAGCGACGATATTCTCGACTGCGATTGCGAGAAAAAAGTGAGCGATGCGGCGACGGTTATTGAAAACAAAGCCGGCATTGAAGGCGGCGGAATGCCGCAGGGTGAGCGTCCGAACGAGCCGCCGCAAGGTGAGCCGCCGCAAGGTCAGCCGCCGGAACTGCCGGATCGATGAGATAAACAAAAAAGACAAGCCGTTTGGCTTGTCTTTTTTTCTTGCTTTTTTGACAAAATTTTTGTATAATGGAAAAAGTAAGAAAATCACGAAAAGGAACGACGAGTATGAGCGATTATAACTCTTTTGCCGCGCTGATTTACGTGACCGACAGCGAGGAGGAAGCCGTCCTGCGGATGTATCCGTGGGAGGAGTTCACAATGCCGGGCGACACCCAACTGTACCGCCGCTACGTTCATCCCGAAAAGGGTGACATTCTCTGTGCGCGGCAGGACGAAATGGGTATGACTGCATCCGCCACGCTGACGATGAAGTTCATCCAGCATTTTCATCCGCGCTATGTCATTATGCCGGGTATCGCCGCCGGTGCCAAGCAGGAAGCGAGCGATATGCAGATGTACGGTGACGTGATTTTGGCGAATATGGTGTGGAACTACTCGAACGGTAAATACGTCTCGCCGGACAAGGCATCCATTCGTTTCGGCGAGGTGGGCTTTTTGCCGCGTCCGACCGTGGTGGAAGTAGACAAAGAGCTGCTCGACAAGTTCGAACAAGCCGTGCATTCGGAGCATAACGAAACGAAAGTGCATATCGGTGCGATTGCGAGCGGATCGGCGGTGGTGGCCAACCGCACAGTGTTCGAAAAGCAAATTCAAGGGCAGTTCGAGGACACGCAAGGGCTCGAGATGGAGGGCTACGGCGTTGCCTATGCCGTGGCGCACGCAGTAGAGCCGCGGCCGCGCGCGATTATCGCCAAGAGTGTGTGCGATTTTGCCGATAGCCGTAAATCTGACGTGTACCAAAAATTCGCGGCATACACGAGCTGCGAATTTGTGAAACTGATGATGGAAGAAATCTTGTAAAGGAAAACACCTTGCTTTTGAGCAGGGTGTTTTTGTTTTTTAGCGGTAGCGGTCAAAATTTATACTATCGGTCGTAAAAATAGGTGAAAAAGTTTTGAATTTTTATACAAAAAAATATGAAAAAGCACTTGACAAACAGGATGTATACGACTAAAATGTGCTTGCACTATTCGTTTTCGATATAAAAACGGGTAAATCGATACTGTAAAGGGGACTTTATGATGAAAAACCAAATCCATTTGAAGAAAATCCTTGCCGTCGTTTTGGCGATGGCGATGCTTTTGTGTCTTGCCGCCTGCGCGAAAACGGGCAGCGAGGGCGACACGAGCAAAGCGGAGAGTTCTGCCGCTGAATTTACGTTTACCCGTGACAATTTCCCGCGCCTCAACGGCTCGACGGCGATGGTGCCGCTCGGTCAGGCGATTGCCAGCGTGATGCTCGGCGAGACGCGCGAGGAAGTGCAAGATCTTACGAACTTCTCCCGTACAACGCAGTCGTATCGGGAACTGATGATCGACCAAGCGGATTTGCTCATTTCCGGCGCGCCGCCGGAGAGCATTTATAAGGAGAAAGAGGAAGCCGGCTTCGAGTGGGAGATTTCCAAATTCGCGGTGGACGGACTTGTGTTCGTTGTGAACGTCGATAACCCGGTGGACAGCCTGACCACCGAGCAGATTCAAAAAATCTATACCGGCGAAATTACCAACTGGAAAGAGGTCGGCGGCGACGATGTCGAAATTATGCCGTTCCAGCGCAACGAGGAAGCCGGCAGCCAAACGGCAATGAAAAAGCTCGTGATGGGTGACCTCAAAATGATGGAGCCGAAAAATTCCGACTGTGTTGTGCAGTCTATGTGGGGGCTGATAGAAGCCGTCGGCGCGTATGACGATTCCGCCGCCGCCATCGGCTATTCCGTCTATTATTACGCCCACGATATGAAAATGGCGGACGGGCTTAAAATCATCGCTGTTAATGGCGTTGACCCGAACCCGACCACCATCCGCAGTCGAGAATATCCCTTTATCAACGATTCCTACGTGGTGATTAAAGCCGGTCTTGCGGAAGATGCTCCTGCCAAAATCCTCTATAATTGGATCATGAGCGAGGAGGGTCAAAAACTCGTCGCGCACGAGGGCTATGTCAGTGTCATGGACGTGGGGGAATAAGCTGTGAAAAAACTGCTTTGTTTGTTGCTTGCCGTGTCGATGCTGGCGGCGACAGGCTGCACAAAAACCGCGCCGGAAACGTCGGAAGTGTCCGAAACGTCGTCGGGCGTGGCGGTCCACGTCGATTACTCGAAATTGACCCCCTATGAGCCGCCGGAGGAGACCTACACGCTCCACGAGGGCTACACCCCGGGTGAGGGTCTCCAAGCGCGGGACGATTACGGTGCGCTGCTTCCTTATTGCGGTAAGGAAGAGAACGTGGTCCACACCGATGTTGATGTTTTGCATCTGTATGGGCTTGTGACCGACAAGGGCGAGCTGGTGACCGACCCGATTTACCAAAGCTTCGATTATATTGGCGGTCTTTTAGTGTTGAAACGGCCCAATCCCGCTTGCAAAACCGATGAGAGCGCAGCTCACATTTTTGTCACTCTTGCTTTTCCGGATGGTTCGTGGGTGCAGGATTTAACGGATTGCCGCGATTGCTCTTTTGATGAAAAAGGGTATATGATTACGGCATCGATGGATAATTCCATCGATATATGGGATTCCGAAACCGGTCACAAGGCGCATTTTGACGGCGCCTTGTTCGAGGGGTATTTGCAAAGCGAATCTTGGTATCATACGGATAAGCAATGGGTGTATTGCAAGGACGAAAAAATCGCGTATGCGACTTGTTCCGGCGGAATGCTGTATCTGGATTTAGAGAATAGTGAGGTGCTGGATACGCCGCCGGCGGGATATCCGGCAGACTATGTGTACGAGGAGGTTGGAGAGCCCAATATTATGGACCAATGCCCGAAAGTGGAGGGGTGCGAGATGGTTGGCTATAACACCGACCCCTTTACCGGCAAGATCTATTTTTGCGGCATCGTCGGTGACCATCCCTATTGCACGCTGTTTGATGCCGACGGAAATATGGTGGTGGAGCACCGGAGATTCTTTAATCCGGTATATTTAGATGTCTGTGCCGGACTGTATCCCGAGGTAGAGGACGGACGCTTTTGTTACCGTACTATCGAGGACGGCACGCTCAAATTCTGTTATACAATCCAAACCAACAGCGACTGATTTTACAATCGTTCAAAGGTGATAGTATGAAAAAACTGCTTTGTTTGTTGCTCGCCGCGTTGATGTTGGCGGCGGCAGGCTGTGGAAAAAACACGGCGGAGACCTCCGAGGTATCCGCCACCTCTGCGGGTGTGGCGGTCCATGTGGACTACTCGAAGCTGACACCCTATGAGCCGCCGCAAGAGACGTATACGCTCCATAAGGGCTACACCCCGGGTGAGGGTCTCCAAGCGCGGGACGATTACGGCGCGCTTATAGAATATTGCGGCAAGGAATCGGTCGAGACCGGCATGAATATCTCGGTTTTGTATCTGTATGGTCTTGTGTCGAGTAAGGGCGAGCTGGTGACCGACCCGATTTACCAAACCATCGGATACGAGGACGGCTTTTTAGTGCTGAAACGCCCCAATCCCGCTTTTGCAAACCGGTTTGATACGCCTCTGTGCTTTGTTACCCTTGCTGCTCCGGATGGCTCGTGGGTACGGGAATTGGATGATTGCCGTGAGTGCTATACCGGAAAAGAGTATATGATTGCGCTGTCGATGGATAACTCTGTTGACGTATGGGAAACCACGGGTGAACGCAAGGCGCATTTTGACGGCGCTTTGTTCGAGGAGTTTTTGAACGGCAAATTCTGGGAACGTTCGGATAGTTCGGCGGTGGTGTATTGTAAAGACGACAAGGTCGCCTATGCGTATTGCAAAGACGATGAGGGCGGCAAAACGCTGTATTTGGATTTAGAAAATGGCGTGGTGTTGGATACGCCGCCGGAAGGATATCCGAAAAACTATAAAGACGATGCTTCTGTACCGGATCTCATGCTGCAACGCCCGAAGCTTGGAAAACGATGCGAGTGGCAGGGTTGTTTTACCGACCCCGTTACAAAGAAAAACTACTTTTACGGCAAGGTGGAAGACCACACCTATTACACGCTGTTTGACGGCGACGGCAATGTGATGGTGGAGCCGTATCACGAATTCCCGTGGGACCGGCCGTCTCCGTCGGTGGAAATGGTGGCTAACGGCTGGTATGCCACAATGGAAAACGGACGCTTTTGTTACCGCACGCTCGGTGACGGCACGCTCAAATTCTGTTATACTATGAAAACCAACAGCGACTGATATGAAAAACACCCTCCCGATTTCGGGAGGGTGTTTTTGTGTTACAAACTTGTTTACACCTCGTTGAAGCTCTCCAAGGTGCGGCCGCCGTCGATGGCGATTTCGTCGTCGTTGTCGCCGGTGTCGGCGTTGCGGAAGAAGAGGAAGTACACCGCGATACACACCGCGATAAGTCCGTAGGCGGCGATAACAACGGGGGCGTTGCCGCCGTCGATTTCGCTCTTCACGCCGAAGACCTCGACGATAAGGATGAGCGCCGGCGTGATGAATTTGACCATCACGGAGTACACGGTGGCGAGAACGGTGTTGATTTTTTTCTTGTCGCCGTGTTCTTCCATTTCTTTAATGGCGTTTTTCGGCCCGATAAACCAGCCAATCGCGAGGCAGGAGAACAGCGCGCACACCGGCATCAGCACGGTGTTGGTGACCTCGTCGAAGAAGGTGAGCCAGTCAAGCCCGAAGAGGTTTAAGCCGTCTTCTTCGAGGATGCCGACGCGGCCGAGCGAGATACCAATCGGCACCGACACGGCAAAGCAGAGCAGCGCGGCGACAAGCGCCGAGCGTTTACGCGGCGCGTGGAATTTTTGGATAAAGAACTGGGTGACGACCTCAATAAGCGACATCACCGAGGTGATGGCCGCAATCGCGACCATGGCAAAGAACAGGAACGACACGATGCTGCCGAGCACGCCCATCGAGTCGAACACTTCCGGCAGAATGGCGAAAATCAGCGCGATGCCTTTGGAACTCTCGAGCATGGCCGGGTCGAAGTGCGCCACGGCGGGGAAAATCGCAAGACCGGCGAGGAACGCGACCACCGTATCGAAGAGGCAAATCATCGCCGTCGAGCGGACGATGTTCGTCTCTTTACCGGTGTACGAGCCGTAGGTAATCATAATGCCCATACCGAGCGACAGCGAGAAGAACGCCTGACCCATCGCGGACAGAACGCCTTTTATGCCGAGCGATTTGAAATCGGGGTTCAAGTAGAACGACAATCCCTCTTTCACACCGTCGCCGAGGCAGAGGGAGTAGACGACGATACCGACCAAGATGATGAACAGCGCCGGCATCAGGATTTTGGACATCTTTTCGATACCCTCTTTGACGCCGCTCATAATCACGACAATCGCGAGCAAGAGGAAGATGCCGGTATAGAGCGTAACTTCGCCGATGTTGGTGGAAAACGTGGAAAGAATACCTGCGTTACCGGAGAACGAGTTGAGTGTATATTTGACGGTGTAGCCGCCGAGCACCGCGTAGTAGCAGGTGATGAAAAACGGGATGGCGATGGCGATAAGACCGCACCAACCGACGCTTTTGTTGATTTTTTTGTAGGACGTAATGGGGTTCGCGTGGGCGCGTTTGCCGAGGTGAATTTCGCTTAACATCGTGACGAAGCCGATGAGCAACACGCACGCGATATAGACGAACACGAACGCCGCGCCGCCGTTTTTAGCGGTTTTATAGGGGAACGACCACAAGTTGCCGAGCCCAACCGCCGAGCCTGCCGCCGCAAGGATGAAACCAATGCCGGAGGCGAAGCCGACTTTTTTCTTTGCCATAAAACAAGTACCTTCTTTCTTCTTATAAAACAAACTTTATACATTTTAATTCAAAATATACATTTTGTCAAGGAAATCCCCTTTTCTTTTGACAGCGAATATGGTATACTGAAAAAACGAAAGGAGAATGACAATGGAACGTGTTGTAAAATTTTTGAAAGAGGCAGAAACCTATTATCTCGCCACCGTCGAGGGCGATCAACCGCGTGTGCGCCCGTTTGGGACGGTGAACGTGTTTGAGGGCAAGCTTTACATCCAAACCGGAAAGCGTAAACCGGTGTCGGCGCAACTTCTCAAGAACCCGAAAGCGGAGATTTGTGCGTTCAAAGACGGCAAATGGTTGCGACTTTGCGGCGAATTCGTCGAGGACGACCGCCTTGAAGCAAAAAAAGCGATGCTCGACGCGTATCCGCATCTGCGCGCGATGTACGACGAAAACGACGGCAACACGCAGGTGCTTTTCGTGAAAAACGCCACCGCGACCTTCTCGTCGTTCACCGAAGCGCCGCAGACGGTGACCTTCTGAAAAAACGTTTTCCGCGGCGATACGCAAACAGATAAAAAAATAACTTGCTTTTTCCCGAAAGCCGTGATATAGTGTTCTTACGGGTGAGCACCTACCGACAGTCAGGCTATTTCAGTCTGGCTGTCTTTTTTTGAAAGAAGGAGTGTTTTATTATGCCGCTTGCCGCCTATATGCCGATTGCGCTGATTGTCGTCTCCAACGTGTTTTACGCGATTTGCGCGAAATCTACCCCGTCCGATTTACATCCGATGGCAGGACTGACCGTGACCTATCTGGTGGGTGCCGTCTGCTCCGGCGGACTGTATTACGCTATGAGCGGAGGGGGAAGCCTTATAAAAGAATACCAGCATCTCAACTGGACGACCTTTTTGCTGGGGCTTGTGATTGTGGGGCTCGAGGCCGGAGCGATTTGGATGTATAAAGTCGGGTGGAACGTCAACACCGGGCAACTTTTACACAGCTCGATTTTGGCGGTGGTGCTGATTTTTGTCGGGTATTTTCTCTATCACGAAGCCATTACCCCGTCGAAACTCATCGGTTTGGCGGCGTGTTCGGTGGGAATCTTTTTCTTGAGCCGCTGACCCTTTACAAGCGGAAAGTTTTGTGATACACTAAACGAAGATTGTTTCGGAGGTGCGTTATGGAAAAACAAAAACGGGAAAACCGTGTCAAACTGTATGGTGTGATTATCGGTTTGTTCTCTCTTGCCGCGCAACACGGCATTTATCTTCTCGCCAACACGCTTGCCGGCGTGGTGGGGAACGAGTCCATCCTGCCGATTATCGACCAAATCGACAACGCCATTCCGGTGTTGCCTATTTTCGTCATTCCCTACGTGTGGGCGTATCTGTTTTGGGGCATGGCGCCGATGGCGGCATCGAAATGTAAAACCGACCACTTCAAAGATTTCCTCGCGGCGTATCTTATCGCCTGCGTGTTCGGCGGTTTGATTCTCGTGTTTGTTCCGACGTATATGGACCGTGTGGCAGAGGGACTTTGGACGCGTCCGCAGGATAATTTCCTTGAAAAACTACTCCATTTCTGGTACTCGCTCGACGGCAGCGAACGGGCGTATAACCTGTTCCCGAGTTTCCACTGCATCAACAGCACGATTTGCTATCTTGCGGTTGCCGGACGAAAAGAAGTGCCGTTGTGGTTCCGCGTGTATTCGCTCGTCATTGCGGTGATGATTTTTGCCGCGACGCTGTTCGTGAAACAGCATTACCTCATCGACGTGGTGAGCGGCATCCTCATTGCCGCGGTCGCGTTTGCCGCCGCGAAGCGTTGGCATCTCGGCAAAATGTTCGATCCGCTGGTTGCGGCGTGGAACAAGGTGTTTAAGAAAGCGTAAATCCGAAAAGGCGTTGCGAAGCAACGCCTTTTCTTTTTGTAAACACACTATTTCCAGTTTGTTCACACTTTGGTCTTGTTTTCGGCGATGCAAAATGGTATACTGGAGTCACAAATTGTGAACAAACCGATAAAAATAGCTTAAAAACGGCGATGAGAAAGGGTGGATAAAACGATGACACAAAAACCGAACACCAAAATTATGATTGTGGACGATGACAGCAATATCTGCGAATTGTTACGGTTGTATTTGGAAAAAGAGTCGTGGGATACGGTCATTGCCTATGACGGCGTGAAGGCGCTCGACTTGTTCGAAAAAGAAAAACCCGACCTCATTTTACTCGACGTGATGATGCCGCAACTCGACGGGTGGCAGGTATGCCGCCGCATCCGCAAGGTGTCGAATTGCCCGATTATTATGCTGACCGCAAAAGGCGAGGTGTTCGACCGCGTGCTCGGATTGGAACTCGGGGCGGACGACTACGTGATCAAGCCGTTTGAGACGAAAGAAGTGGTCGCTCGTATCAAAGCCATCCTGCGGCGCACCGGCGCAAAAGAGCCGGAGACGGTCAAAGAGGTGCGCTACGATAAACTCTATATCAATATGGAAAATTACGAATTGCAAGTAGACGGCAAGCAGGTGGATGCGCCGCCGAAAGAGATGGAACTGATTTTCCACTTAGCGAGCAATCCCGGGCGCGCGTACACCCGCGACCAATTGCTCGACGAGGTGTGGGGTTTCGACTATTCCGGCGAAAGCCGCACGGTGGACGTCCACGTCAAGCGCCTGCGCGAAAAATTAGAGGGCGTGTCGGACGAATGGGAACTGAAAACTGTGTGGGGCGTCGGTTACAAATTTGAAGTGAAAGAAAAGAAGTAAGATGTTCAAAAGTATTTTTCTCAAATACTTTTCGGTGATTTCTCTTGTGATTTGTCTAAGCCTTTTGACGCTCGCCGGCGTGCAGACGGTGGTGTCTGCGCGATACTGGTTGAGTGAAAAGCAGGAACTACTCACCGAAAATGCCCAAAAAGTCGCCGAAAGTGCGGCGGAATATTCCCGTCCTGCGCCGGGGGACGAGTCGCGGTATATGCTGATGCTCGACCGCGGCAGTACGCTTCCGGCGTTGGTGGATTTGCTGTCGGATACGCTCGAGGCGGACGTGATGATTACCGACAACCGCGGTGTGCTGCTATTAAAAACCGCCGCAACGGAGCCGTCGCGGTCGGCCGCGTATGCCCAAATTCCGCAGGAGATTGCGGAGCAGGTAACCGGAGACGTCGGCTATTTTTCGGTGAGCACACTCGGCGGATTTTATGAAGACCGCTTTTATGCCGCCGGCTCGGCCATTATGAAAAACGGGACGAAACTCGGTTGTGTGTTTGTGGCGGCGCCGGCAGGGAATATGTTCACGTATTTGTGGCAGAATTTGCGAATGTTCTTGATGTCCGCGGTCGTCGTGTTGTTGCTCGCGGCGATTATCGTGTATATTTTCACCTACCGTCTGTCGATGCCGCTTCGCAAAATGGCGGCGGCGGCCAAGGCGTTCGGTGAGGGCGACTTTACGCGCCGCTTGCCGGTCAAGGGCAAGGATGAGGTGGCGCAACTGGCCGGTGAACTGAACAATATGGCGGAATCCCTCTCCCGTGAAGAGGAGATGAGCCGCTCGTTCGTCGCCAACGTCTCCCACGAACTGCGTACGCCTATGACCACGATTTCCGGCTTTGTGGACGGTATGCGTGACGGCACGATTCCGCCGGAAAAGCACGATTTTTATCTCTCGATTGTGTCCGACGAGGTCAAGCGATTGTCGCGGCTTGTGCAGGCGATGCTCAACCTCTCGCGCATCGACAACCAGTCGCTGAAGATTCTTCCGTCCGCGTTTGATTTAACGGCGCTTACGGGGAAGACGCTGCTCTCGTTTGAACAGCGCATCGACGAAAAACACCTGCGTATCACCGGCATCGAGGATTGCGCCGACGTTCCGGTGGTGGCCGACGAGGATTTAATCGGGCAGGTGGTGTATAATCTCCTCGACAACGCGATAAAATTTACCAACGACGGCGGCGAAATCACGCTTTCCGTCACCGCGCAACCCGATCGCGTGGTCTTTTCCGTCCGCAACACGGGCGAGGGGATTCCGAACGAGGAATTGCCGCATATTTTCGACCGGTTTTATAAGAGTGACCGCAGTCGCAGTGTGGATAAAACCGGCGCCGGACTCGGACTGTTCCTCGTTAAGAGCATTATCGGTTTGCACAACGGCGAAATCACCGTACGCTCGGTGCAAGGCGAGTCGTGCACGTTTGAATTTTGGCTTCCCCTTCGCAAAAATACGGAAATTTAAGAAATTTGTAAAAAAATTTCAAAAATTCTTCATATTTGATGCTTTTTCATCTGGTATACTAACCATAGAAACTTCTCTCCAAAGGAAAGGATGACTGTTATGTCCGATTGGTGGAATAATTCTCCCTATACACCCAACGACCAAAATCCGTTTGAGCCGAAAGACGATCCGCAGGCGCCGGTCGAGCCGCAAGCGCCGGCTGAGCCGCAAGCGCCGGCCGAGCCGCAGACGCCGGTCGAGCCGCAAGCGCCGGTCGAGCCGTCGGTGCAGACGCCGCCGAGCCAAGTGCCGCCGACGTATTACGGTTGGTCCCAGCCGACGCCGCAGCCCCCGGTTGCGCCGCAACCGCAGTGGAACGCGCAACCGCCGCGTCCGCCCAAGAAAAAGGGAAACGGACTGGTAATTGCCGCCGTCGCGGTGCTGTGCGTGTTGTGCGTGTGCTGCCTTGGCGTGGGCGTGGTAATGCTTGCGGAAAAAGAGGGGGCAAAATTGCCGTTTACCTCTTCGACAACGAGCGAGACGTCGGAAGAAACCTCCGCTTCGGGCGAAACGCCGTCGGTGGTTATTCGCGATACCGAGGTGAAAGACGGTGGCCTGTCTACGGCCGAAATCGTTAAGCGCAACCTGGACAGCACGGTGGTCATCAACCTCTATGCCAATTCGGTCATCAAATACGGCAACTTCACCTTCGGCAACAGCGAAGAAGAATCGCTCGCCGGCACAGCGTCCGGCATTGTGTTGTCGGAAGACGGCTATATTATCACGAACCAGCACGTGGTGGTGAACGAAAACACCAACGAGCAGTTTCAGCGTATCGAGGTGGTGCTGTATTCCGGCGCGACCTATAACGCCACGGTGGTGGGCGCGGACGAAGACACCGATTTGGCGGTGATTAAAATCAATGCCACCGGACTGAAACCGGCGACGTTCGGCTCGAGCGAAAACGTGCAACTCGGTGACCGCGTGGTGACTATCGGCAACTCCGGCGGTCTGGAATGGTCGGTGTCGCAGGGCATTTTGTCCGGCACGAAACGCGACGTGTATGACGAGACCGGTTATTCGATTCAGTGCTTGCAAATCGACGCCGCCATCAACCCCGGCAACTCCGGCGGCCCGTTGCTCAACTGCAACGGTGAGGTTATCGGCGTCAACTCGGCTAAAATTGTGTATTCCGCTATTGAAAACGTAGGTTTCTCCATTCCGATTACCGAGGCAAAACCGATTATTGACGACCTCGTGAAAAACGGACACGTAACCGGTCGTGTGGGACTCGGTGTTACCGGGTATACCATCACCCAAAGCGGCTATGAGGGCTTTATGATTTACACCATCGAGCCGGGCTCGTCGCTGGAGGGTACGGATATTCAACAATACGACATCATCACAAAAGTGGATGCCACGACGGTGAAATCGCGTACGGAAGTGCGCAACGCATTGTCGAAGTATAAACCCGGCGACAAGGTGACGCTGACGCTTAAACGCATTGTGGATCAGCGTACCGGTGAGGTGACGGAAATCACCCGTGAAATCACGCTGAAAGAGATTACGAACTAAGGAAAAAAGCCCGTGACGACCGTCACGGGCTTTTTTTGCGGGTTTCGGCAAAAAGTGCCTGCATTTTCCGTTTTTGTGTTGTATAATAGCCCTTGCACCTGCCGGTGTGATGGAATTGGCAGACGTAGTGGACTCAAAATCCACCGCT
>JAZUEK010000006.1:0-9477 GCA_045640165.1 Acutalibacteraceae bacterium
TGACCTCATCCTTACCAAGGATGCGCTCTACCTACTGAGCTATATCAGCATTTGGCGACCCGGAACGGGATCGAACCGTCGACCTCTAGCGTGACAGGCTAGCGTTCTAACCAGCTGAACTACCGGGCCACATTGTCAAAATGCGCCCTGTCGCGCGCGGACAACGTGACTATTATACCCACTTTGTTTGCGTTTGTCAAGGCTTTTTTCGCATTTTTTTACTTTTTCTGCGCGGTGATTTCGGTCTACTTTTCGCCCGTTCGGAATAGGGATTAGAGAAACTGATTTTTTGCGAAAGGAGCGCAAGACCGTGGCGAATTTTCCCTCTCCGCTCACCGCGAAACAAGTCGAAACGTCTCGCCGCACCCACGGCGACAACACCCTGCCCGTCGCCGCCAAGCCGGGGTTTTGGCGACAATTTTTGTCGAGTTTCGGCGACCCGATTATCAAAATCCTGCTCGCGGCATTGGGGCTCAACCTTGTCGTGCTGTTTCGCAACTTCGACTGGTTCGAGGCGGTGGGTATCGCCGCCGCCATTTTGCTTGCCACCCTCGTCTCCACTCTCTCCGAGCGCGGAAGCGAGGCGGCGTTTGAGGCATTACAAGCGGAAAACGCAAAGATTTTTTGCCGGGTAGAACGCGCGGACGGCCTTTGCCGCCTTCCCATCGCCGACATCGTGGTAGGCGACCTCGTCCATCTGTCCGCCGGCGAGCGCGTGCCGGCCGACGGAATACTCATCGAGGGCGCACTTGCCGTTGACCAATCGGCATTAAACGGCGAAAGTCGCGAAGCGAAAAAGCACGTCGGCATACCGCGCGACGGCGGCATATCCGACCTTGCCGACCCCACCGCACTCTTTCGCGGAAGCGTGGCACAAAGCGGCGAGGGCTTGCTTTACGTCACAGCGGTGGGCGCACACACGCTATACGGAAATATGGCACACGAAATGCAAACGGAAGAACGGGACAGCCCTCTGAAAATCCGTCTCGCCCATCTCGCCAAAATTCTTTCGCGCATCGGCTATGCGGCGGCGATTCTCGTGGCGTGTGCCGACCTCGGATTATCGCTTTGGCGCGAAACCAGCGGTAACGGTGCGCTGCTTGCCGCCTTGCCGTTGCAGACGTGGCTTTCGCATCTGCTCCACGCCGCCACCCTCGCCATTACGGTCGTGGTGGTCGCCGTGCCGGAGGGACTGCCGATGATGATTACCGTCGTGCTGTCCGCCAATATGCGGCGTATGCTCAAAGACCACGTGCTTGTGCGCAAACTCGTCGGCATCGAGACCTCCGGCAGTCTCAACATTCTGTTTACCGACAAAACCGGCACGCTCACCAAAGGCACGCCCGAAGTCGCGCTGTTTTGCGACGGCGAGGGAAACTTTTATCGCCGCCGCGTGGACCTTAAACAATATCCCCCGTTATTCGAAGCCGTGATGCGCGGATGTAGCGGCAACGTGGAGTGCGCTTTGACCGCCGACGGAAAAATCGTCGGCGGAAACGCCGCGGATCGGGCAATTTTCGCGTATGCACGCCCGAGAAAAGGCGCTGTTCCGCCGCCTGTCACACGCCGCATCCCCTTTTCTTCCGACCGCAAATGGGCGGCGACGGTCACGGGCGGTCGTGTGCTCATTAAGGGCGCGCCGGAAAAGCTGTTGCCGCTGTGCAAAACGTACGTAAACCAAAACGGGCAGGTGTGTCCGTTGGAAAACGGCAAAATGGTGCGTCGCCTTTCAATGCTCACCGAAAGCGCAATGCGCGTGTTGCTGTTTGCCGAGGCAAAAACGCTTCCGGAGCAGGGATTGCCCTCCTCACTAACCCTCATCGGGCTTTGCGGCATCCGCGACGACCTGCGCCCCGAAATTCGCTCGGCGGTACGCACGGTGCAAAACGCCGGCGTCCACGTCGTGATGATGACCGGCGACAATCGCGACACCGCGCGCGTGCTCGCCGAAGAAGCCGGCATCCTGCGCGGTGAAAAAACGCTTGTTTTGGAGGCAGACGACCTGCACACCATGACCGACGATGCCGTAAAAGCCGCGTTGCCGCAGTTGGCGGTCGTCGCGCGAGCGCTGCCCTCCGACAAAACGCGGCTCGCCGCCCTCACGCAGGAATGCGGCTTGGTGGTCGGTATGACCGGCGACGGTCTAAACGATGCGCCTGCGCTCAAAAAAGCGGACGTGGGATTTGCGATGGGCAGCGGCACCGAGGTGGCCAAAGAAGCCGGCGATATTGTCATTCTCAACGACGATTTTCGCTCGATTGCCAAAGCCATTCTCTACGGCCGCACCATTTTTATGAGCATCCGCAAATTTCTCATCTTCCAACTGACGATGAACCTCTGCGCGGTCGGCGTGTCACTTTTAGGTCCGTTTATCGGCATCGACACCCCCGTCACGGTCATGCAGATGCTGTGGATTAACATCATTATGGACACCCTTGCCGGCCTCGCGTTCGCCGGCGAACCGCCGGAAAAAGAGACGATGGAAAAACCGCCGCTTCCGCTTCACGAGCCCATCATCACACGCAAAATGTGCGGACAAATTTTTCTCACCGGCGGCTACACCGTCGCGCTGTGTCTGTTGTTCCTCAAACTACCGCTCACCGCGCGGTGGTTTTCGCCGGACGTTGGGAGCGCCTTTCCCCTCACCGCCTTTTTTGCGCTGTTCGTGTTCAGCGGAATTTTCAACAGTTTGAGCGCGCGCACCGAGCGTCTGTGGCTGTTTGCCCACCTGCGCGAAAACAAAACGTTTTTGTGGGTAATGGGCACGGTGTTTTTGGTTCAAATTGCGCTGATTTACCTCGGCGGCACGCTGTTCCGTACCCACGGATTGCCTCTAAACGAACTGATTCTTGTAATGGGATTAGCCTTTACCGTCGTGCCATTCGACCTGTTTCGCAAGTGGAGAATACGCCGAAAAACCGCATAAGAAAGCGCCCTGCGACTCGCAGGGCGCTTTTTCGATTAGTTTTCGTCGGAGGCTTTTTCAAACGTAAGGGTGTTTTCCTTTACATCGACGCGGATAGTGTCGCCGGCCTTAAACGTGCCTTCCAGCATTTTTTCGGCCAACGCATCCTCGAGTTCCGACTGAATCGCGCGGCGAAGCGGTCGCGCACCGTACACGTCGTCGAATCCGGCTTTCGCGAGATGCGCCACCGCGTCGTCCGAAACGTCAAGATGGAGCTCCAACTCGCCCATCCGCTTGTCGAGCGTTTTGAGCATTCGGCGCGCAATCTCCTCGATGTCCGCCGCGGTCAGGCGGTCGAACACGATAGTATCGTCCACACGGTTTAAGAACTCGGGGCGGAAGGTCTTTTTCAGTTCACCCATCACGTTTTCTTTCGTCCGTGCCCGTGCGGCGGCGGTTTCCGCCTCCTCGTCCCCGGCGCCGAAGCCGAACGCGTGCTTTTCGGTAATCAGCCGCGCACCGACGTTGGAGGTGAGGATAATCACCGTGTTTTTGAAATCCACCTTACGCCCTTGCGCGTCGGTCAAAACGCCGTCTTCCAAAATCTGAAGCAGCATATTGAACACATCGGGGTGGGCTTTCTCGATTTCGTCGAACAGTACGACGGAATACGGTTTGCGGCGGATTTTTTCGGTCAACTGGCCGCCCTCGTCGTAGCCGACGTAGCCGGGAGGCGAGCCGACAAGCCGCGACACGGTGTGCTTTTCCATATATTCGGACATATCGAGGCGAATCATCGCATTTTCGTCGCCGAACATCGCTTCCGCGAGTGCTTTACACAGTTCCGTTTTGCCGACACCGGTCGGACCGAGGAAAATAAACGAACCGATTGGGCGTTTCGGGTCTTTTAAGCCCACGCGACCGCGGCGAATGGCTTTTGCCACCGCTTTGACCGCCTCGTCCTGCCCGACGATACGCTCGTGGAGAATAGACTCCATTTTAAGAAGCCGCTCGCTCTCCTCCTCGTTGAGTTGGCTAACGGGAATCCCCGTCCATCCGGCAACGATTTCGGCAATGTTTTCGGCGGTTACCTCGCCGGTAATACCGGCGTTCTTCTCTTGCCACTCCGTCTTCTGCGCGGTGAGTTTTTCGGAAAGCTCTTTCTCTTCGTCACGCAGTCGCGCCGCGCGCTCGAAATCCTGTTCGTTCACCGCGGCGGCTTTCTCCTCGGAAAGCCGTTTTTGCTCGTCTTCAAGCGCTTTGAGATCGGGCGGCGGCGTAAACGCTTTCAGGCGCACGCGCGACGCCGCCTCGTCCATCAAGTCGATGGCTTTGTCCGGCAAAAAGCGATCGGCAATATACCGCACCGACAGTTTCACCGCGGCTTTCAGCGCCTCGTCGGTAATTTTCACCTTGTGGTGCGCCTCGTATTTGTCGCGCAACCCCAAAAGAATCTGCTCCGCTTCCTCCGGCGTCGGCTCGCCGACGGTCACCGGTTGGAAGCGGCGTTCGAGCGCCGCGTCTTTTTCAATGTGTTTGCGATATTCTTCCAAAGTGGTCGCGCCGATAATTTGCAGTTCGCCGCGCGCCAACGACGGCTTTAAGATGTTCGCGGCATCCACCGCGCCCTCTGCACCACCGGCGCCGATGATGGTGTGCAACTCGTCGATAAAGAGGATGACGTCGCCGGCTTTGACCACCTCGTCGATGGCGTTTTTGATGCGCTCTTCGAAATCGCCGCGGTACTTTGTTCCGGCGACCATACCGCTCATGTCAAGCGTTACCACACGCTTGCCGGAAAGCAGTTCCGGCACCGCGCCATCGGTAATTTTTTGGGCCAGCCCCTCCGCAATCGCGGTTTTGCCGACACCTGGCTCGCCGATAAGGCACGGGTTGTTCTTCGTGCGACGGGACAAAATCTGTACCACACGTTCAATCTCTTTCGCGCGGCCGACCACCGGGTCTAATTTGCCCTCTTTGGCAATCGCGGTCAAATCCCGACCAAACTGGTCGAGCGTAGGCGTTTTTCCGCCGGAGGCTTTGCCGCCGCGCGGGGCGCCGCCGTCCGCCACCGTCTGCGGTGCCGGCGACTGAATCGCATCGGAAATATCGTCGATGATTTCCTCCGGCGACACGCCGAATTCCGAAAGCAACCGCACCGAAACGCTCGTGTCGTCCTCGGCCACCGCAAGCAAAATGTGCTCGGTGCCGACGTAGCCGTGTTTGAGCGTTGCGGCGGCGGCCACCGCCATTTCCATCGTCTTTTTCGAGCGCGGCGTAAACTCCGCCGGCGTCAATTTGGTCGGAGCGCCGCTGTTTTCCAGTTCGATAATACGCTCCTCATATTCCGCCGCGGTCACACCGCGCGCGTTCAGCACAGTAGCCGCGACACCGGTACCCTCTTGCAAGAGCCCGAGCACGATATGCTCCGTACCGACGTAGCCGTGGCCCATCTCCTGCGCCGCCGTAATGGCAAGGTTTAGGGCTTTGTTGGCTTTTTCGGTAAATCCTTTAAACAAAAACATGGTCTCACAACCTTTCTCTTACAAGGGCGGCACGGGCCACGTCCCGTTCGCCCGGTTCCATTTCCTTTCCCTGCGCCGTCGCCAGTGTCGCAGGCTGTATGTCAATTTGAAGTGCCGTCACGGTCTGTGCCGGAACGTCCAGCACCCCCATCGACGCGCCGATTTTTACAAGCGACAGCAGGCGCGCGCACTCCTCGTGGGAGAGCAGGCGCGCGGTTTTCAGCACACCGAGCGCGCGCCAAATGCGGTCTTCATAGGCAGGGTCACGGCAAATCCGCTCGCGAGCGCGGCGTTCCTCCGAAACGATTTGCATCACCACGCCTTTCAAGTTTTCGATGGCCTCTTGTTCGGTGATGCCGAGCGTCACTTGGTTCGACAGCTGATACATAGCTCCCTCGGCACGACTTCCCTCGCCGTATAATCCGCGAATGGTCAGCCCCAGTTTCGACACCGTTCCGGCGAGAAGCGGAATGGTTTTGCTCTCGGTCAGCGCCGGCAGATGAAGCATCACCGAGGCGCGCATTCCCGTGCCGAGGTTGGTCGGACATTGGGTAAGATAACCGAGCCGCTCGGAAAACGCAAAATGCAGTTTGTCGCAAAGCCGCGAATCCATCTCGTCCGCACGCGTTAAGCATCCCTCAAGACACAGTCCGGCGCCGAACGTCTGCAGGCGCAGGTGGTCTTCCTCGTTCACCATCAGCGACAACCCCTCGTCCTCGCTCAAAAAGAGCGCCGAGCCCTCGTCGCACTCCGCAAACGCAGGGCTTATGAGATGTCGCTCCACAAGCGATGCCGCCTCGCGCCGCGGAAGAGCCGCCACGTCTACATACCGCAGCGTTTCGGCATCGTCTTTCAACGCCGCAAATACGCGGTCTTTCACGTCTTGTTTTTGCGCGGCGTCCATACGATCGGGGAAGGGAAATCCCGTGAGATTGCGCGCGAAACGAACGCGCGTGCACAGCACTACGTCTCCCTCGTCGCCCACTTGGCGATACCAAACGGATTCGTTCATTTCGTCTCCCCCTCTCCTGCTTCAAGCGCCTGGATTTCATCCCGAAGCGCCGCGCACTTCTCGTATTCCTGCGCTTCGATACACGCATCCAACTGCGCTTTCAGCGCCTTGATTTTTTCTTCTTTCGAGGGCTCGCAAGCCGCTTTTTCCTCTTGTTCCACTACCGTCAAGCGCGTATCCGTCGGGCGTTTGCCGATGTGGGTCGCTTTGCCGTGGATACGCTCGATGGTCGGCTGTAAACGATCAAAAAACGTCTCGTAGCACGTGGGACACCCCACCTTGCCGGTATGCGCAATCTGGGCAAAGGTCGAGCCGCATCCGTTACACGTTTTCGTCGAACGGAGCGCCGTTTTTCCGGGCTCGGAAAACAGATTGCCCCAAAAATTGTTCATATCCATTACCATACCGCCGAACAGCGGCGAAAAACCCTGCTCTTTGGCGCAAGCGGCGCAAAGATGCACCTCGGTGGTTTGACCGTTGACCGTTCGCTTGATATGGGTGGTCGCCGGATGTTGTTTACATTGTTGACACAGCATAACACTCTCTCCTTTCAAACACTGAGTGCCGTCAAAAGGCGCTTTAACATCGTCGCACGCAGGCGGTCGCGGCATTCCGGCGGCACGTCGCGAAAACTTTTGTCCGACGTGGCGGCAAGAAGCAGCCGCGCCTCTTTTACGGACAAAATCTCCCGTTCGGCCAACCGCTCCAACAGCAGCTGCGCCTGCCCCTCTTCGAGCGTATCTCCGAGCGCCGCCGTCAACTGGACAAGCGGCGACACACTCTCGGCGCGGCGCACACGCGTGATGCGAATATATCCGCCGCCGCCGCGCCGGCTCTCGATAAGATAGCCCTGCGCCGGCGTAAACCGCGAGGACAGAACGTAGTTGATTTGGCTCGGGACACACCCGATTTCGTCGGCGAGCAGGTTGCGTTGCAACTCCGCCGAACCGTCTGCTTCGTTTAACCTCTCCTCAATATAGGCGGCAATGATGTCACTTATGCGCATTTTCGTTCCCTCTTTCGTTTTCGGCGGCGATTTTTCGCCGCTTGTTCATCGTTCTCACGTAGTATACCCAAAAGGTCAAAGATAGTCAAAGTCAAATTTTGACCTTTGCAAAATGTTTAATTGTAGTTTTCTTGTGTTTTCGTCGATTTGCTCATTTTTTCTCACGATTTCGCATTTTTCAAAAGTTTGACCTTTGGGGAATTTTGCACTAACTCTGGGTGATTTTGTAGGGGCGATTCATGAATCGCCCCATTTTTGTTATTCGTACCAACCACAAAGGGTCATTCGTGAATGACCCCTACAAAACCGCCGTAAACGAGTACGAAATCCCACCGTGGACCGTCGAGGACGCCGGTCCCTACAACATAGCACCATCTCCCGACGAGCGTGTAGGGGCGGCGCCCTCCACGCCCCTCATAAAAAACAACGTACCGTTTTGTGGCGGTACATCGCGTTTGTGCGCAATAAAAAAAGAGAGGCTCGCGCCTCTCTTTTTCCCAATTTTACTCTTACACTCGTTTGAGCACTTTCACAATCTCCCCCACGTACACGCGATGGTAATCGGTGTCGCCGGGATAGCAATTTGCAATCGTTTTGTCGAGGAAATTCTCCGGTTTGATGTCGTCCGTATACATCTTGCGGCAAATGAGCACCAGTTCCGCCTCGTCAAAATACGGCGCTTGCGCATCGAACACCGGCGAAAGCCCCGCTTCGGCGATTTTGTCGCCGTCGCGGCCGGACGTCGTGCCGCACAGTTTCAGCTCGCGACGGTAGCCGTTGCCGAAAAAGGACAGCGAGTAGCAGTCTTTTTCCTCCATAAACCCGAACGTATACCGCGACGGACGCACGAACGCAAAACTGACGTTCGCGTTCCACAGTACGCCGAGGCCGCCCCAACTGGCGGTCATCGTGTTGCACGCCTTGCGGTCGCCGGCGGTAATGAGCATCCACTCCGCACCGATGCGGCGAAAGACGTTTTCGTTCAGTTCTTCGGGGGCAATCTCCACAAATTTGCTCATAAAAGGCACTCCTTTTTACAGATGAAGCAGAATACCGGCGATGTTGAAATACACAAGCAGGGACAGCGCATCCACAATCGTCGTAATAAACGGACTCGCCATCACGGCAGGGTCAAGGCCCACTTGTTTCGCCAAAATCGGCAAGGTACAACCGACGATTTTCGCAAAGAACACGGTCACAACCAACGTCACACATACCACAGCGGCGACCATCGGGGTCACAGCGGCGTTGTGGAGAAGCATATTGTCCACGAGCATCATTTTGGCGAAGTTGACCGCCGCGAGCGCCATACCGCACAGCACCGCCACGCGGATTTCTTTCCAAATCACGGCGAAAGTGTCGCTCCATTCGATTTCGCCGAGCGACAAGCCGCGGATAATCGTCACCGACGCCTGACTGCCGGAGTTACCGCCGGTATCCATCAGCATCGGGATAAACGCGGTCAGCACGACCGAGGCCGCCAATTTTTGCTCAAAGCCGCTGATAATCATTCCCGTAAACGTCGCGGAAATCATCAAAAACAAAAGCCACGGAATACGCTTACGCCACGTCTCGAACACACCGGTACGCATATAGGGCTTGTCGGTCGGCAAGATAGCCGCCATCTTTTCGATATCTTCCGTGTTTTCTTCCTGCATAACGTCCACAGCGTCGTCGGACGTGATAATACCGACGAGGCGGTGTTCTTTATCGACCACCGGCAGGGCAAGCAAGTCGTATTTGGCGAACTGTTGCGCGACAACCTCTTTATCTTCGAGCGTATCCACAAACAGCACGTTGGTATCCATAATATCGGTAAGCACCGCCTCTTTATCAGACAACAGCAAATCCTTGACCGTCACAATACCGAGCAGTTTGCGGTCTTTTCCCATGACGTAGCAAGTGTAAATCGTCTCTTTATCCACGCCGATTTTGCGGATATGGTCGAATGCCTGCGCCACCGTCATATGCTCTTTCAAATCCACGTACTCGGTGGTCATCAGGCTGCCGGCGCTGTCGGACGGGTATT
>JAZUEK010000007.1:0-13805 GCA_045640165.1 Acutalibacteraceae bacterium
CGCCGCCGCCTTGGCCGCCAACTTGACCGCCGCCAACTTGACCGCCGCCAACTTGACCGCCGACTTGACCGCCGCCACCTTGGCCGCCTTGACCGACGCCGCCTTGGCCGACAGCTTGGTTGCCGCCACCGACCTTACCGCCGCCGACGTTACCGCCACTCGGCTGCACAGGTTGAGAGCGATCCACACCCACGGAACCTGCGCCGTAATACATACCGCCGAGACCTTGTCCTTTATGGCCTCTCTTATAAGCAGCATTCTCGGCTTCGGTATACTTGTTGCCTAATTCATCGCGTCCTACGTACTGCTCACCTTGCGCGTTCTTACCGAGCGACTTCAGCATAGACTGACGTTCCGACTCCGTAAAGGCATTACCCATTTCGTCTTTGCCGACGTAGGCCTCGCCGTCGGCATTAGAACCGAAGCCATAGCCCTGCTGGTTTTCCGGAAGCGGCTGTTCACCATTCTGGGCGTTGCCGTCACCGTTCTGAACGTTGCCGTCACCGTTCACGTTGTTGCTCTCATTGTTCGGAAGATTGTTGTCCTCCTCCGCGTTATTGGCATTCGTGTTCGGGTCGTTGTTGTCATTCTGAACTTGCTGGTTCTCCGGCAAATTCTCCGAATCGGTACCGTTCGAATTCGTCTGTGTATTGGTATCTGTTCCTTTTTGATTTTGCGTGTCTTTCGACTCGGTCGACTCGTTTTTACCCTGCTGGTTGCCGGGCAATCCATTGGAATTGTTGTTGTTGTCTTTCTCGTTGGCTTTTTTCGCAGCAGCACCGGCTACGGCAGCACCAGCAGCACCACCATACGCGGCGCCGGCTTTTTTCGCAAGTTCTTCTTTCTTCTTCTGATCTTTCTTGTCTTTTTCGCGGTCTTTCTTCGCTTGTTTCTTCTCGCCGGTCGGATCGTCCGGATCCTCGCCGCCGAAGTGCTTACCGAAGTGACGGCCGAACTGTTTATCCGCCAAGTCGTTGGTATTCGACGCCTGGATGGCGGCAAAGCCGGCGTTGTTCGCCAAAATACCGGTCAGGATGCCGCTGAAACGGCTGACACCCTCGAGCATACCGGCGATGAGCAACGCTTTCGCGGCGACGTTCAAGATGGTGGAGGGAAGCAATACCAAATTGGAATCCAACACCATCGGGATAAACAGGATAATGAGGCGCATCGGAATGATGTTACCGAACACACCGAATACCTGAATAATCATCGACGTGGTCCACTCTTTGAAACGGCGACCGTCGTCCAGCGACATGGTCGCGGCAATCGGCGGTGCAATCAAGTACAGACCCACGATGTTGACAAGGCGCGTACAGCAGTTGAGGATGCATCGATAGAGGTTTTTCAGCACCCAATAGCCGACGAACCAAATCATAATGTAGGAAATACCGCCGAGCTGATAGCGGAACGCGGATTTCACGTCAGAGAGCGAATAAATGCTCTTCTCGCCCGTATAGAACGCACCACGCAATCCATCCGTAATCGCCGGATCCTTGTTGTAAGCGTCGTTCTTCGCGGCTTTCATCGTACCCATCAGGAACACAACGCGGTCAAGCGAGGCGCTGTCGACGGTGGTATATTCTTTCTTGAAATTCTCGAGCGGACGGAAATCGGCGTTCGTTTGCAGTGTGTTCATAATCCGGAGCAACACGCTCGACGATTCCACGTAATAGAGGTCCAAATCCAACTCTTTTTCGGGGTTGGCGGCATACACTAATTGTTCCAGCTCACTCTGCCACGTGGGACAGGGATTCCCGTTCTCGTCTCTTGTGGGATACACAAGGTCAAACACACCTTTTTGCTGCAAATACAGCAAGTCGGGGCGCAACTCGTTATAACAACTGTTTAGGTTAAAACGCTGGTTATACGAGGGGTTCAGCGAGTAGTTGCCAATCGTGTTAAGAATACGCGCCATCGCGGCGAATTCGTCGTCCGAAAACTCAATCTCGCTTTTTTCGGTCAACGATTTGTTTTGGTCAAACACGTAACTGACGCGCTCGACTAAAACGTTGGTAAACGATATGGCCACCGACATCACGGCGGTCAGCGTAATCATCACGAACAAACTCTTGAACAAGCCGCCGATCACCTGACCGAGAGACTGCTGTTGTTTGTCGTTGATGTCGAACATCTTGCGGGCAACGGCGATGATGGTAAACACGACGGCAAGCACCGCGCCGATCATCACCATACCCCAATAGATGCCGTTTATTGCTTCATTCTCAAAGAATAGGTTGGTTAGGTATGTAAAATCCTCTTTCATCTGCACCTTACTGATGCCTGCGAACACCGCAAACACCGCATAGGCGGCCTTGATGATATCGCACCAAGCACAGGTCAGATAATAGCAGACCCAGCCGATGCCTTCTTTGATCGCGTCAAGGATGGCATTGCCGATGGCATCGGCAATCGAGTCAAAAGCGTCTTCAAACCAGTCAATTACGCTGTCAAAGACGTCAAAAAGACCCAAAATGCCCAAGAATTTGTACATTTCTTAACGCTCTCCCTTCTTTGTGAATGTTTTGGAATTCGTGCCGATTAACGCACGCGCAATTTGTTACGGGAAACCACGAGATAGATGATCAACGTCGTGACCGCCGCCAACAAAAGGATAATAAAACCAATAGACGACATATTGAAGTACATCAATATGCGGAACGAATACGTAGTTTTGTTGCCGGCTTGGTCAGTCAGCACAATGTGATACATTCCGCTTTGGCTCAGTTTGTCTTTGGCGCTGATGGTGCGGTTGCCCAACTTAATGGATGCCGTCACGCCCTCTTCCATATCCGAAATGTCCACCGGGCCTCTGGCGACGTTGTCTTTCACCGCTTCAAGCTTCAGTGTCGGCGGCGTGTGGTCCACCTCAATCTCCAGTTCGTAGAGGGTATCGGTCGCGTTACAACGGTAGTGCACCGCGTAGCCCCCCTCTTCGGTCATATCCACCGAAGACGAGGTATGCTTCGTCAAAGCGCCGTCTAAACGGGCATCCGTAATAGAAAACCCCTCGGGAACCGTAAAGGTTTCAAGTTTTCCGGTAGTTTTTTTCAAAATAGTAAACGCCAAAATCTGTTCGGACCGAGACGAAGTACCCGTCGCCTGCAACACGTAAGCGCCCGGCTCCTCAATATGATTGTAATTCGCTTCCTGCACTTCGTTCCCGTCCAAATACAGCGTAGGCACAACGCCGTTGGGAACTTGAATTTCCACCGGTTCGGTCACGAACATACCGTCCGCCACGGTAGCGTAAAAACTACTGGGCGAAACCTCGGCTTTCTCATAAGCAAACATCTTTTTATCCCGGTCATACTGGGTGGTGCCGTTGATAATCACGCGAGAATAGCCGCCCTCATTTCCGTTTTCGGAATATTTGCTCAAAGGCTCGCCGGTATACGGGTCAACCTCTTCAATTTCGGTATGTACCGCAGCGGCGCTGAAGCCCAAAGTCACACACAGCACAGCGGCGACAAAAAACGCAATAAGTTTCTTCACGTTCTCCACCCCTCTCACTGTTTCAGCACGGTGGCGTTCCGTGCCTTGATGTCGTAGAACGCTTCATCCGCATGGAACACGTGCGAACGGATCTCGTCCAAGTTCATACGTCCAAATTTGTAGAAGTCGCATTTATACGACGGGGTGTATTTGGTCATCAGCGGATAGTTACCAAAGGTCACGATAATGGCGTTACCCGTCGAGGTTTTGTTGTTCAGTTTTTGCAGCTCCGACGGATAGATAAGCGGACGGGTCTGCAACTGGTTGCTGACGTTCATATCGCCGTCTTTCGAGCCGAGGCCAGCGGACGTGGACGTCGTACGCACGGTTTTGTTACCGCACAGCTCCGAGAATTCTTTACACGTGCCGATATCGTTCGAACCGATGAACATTTTCAGCGCACAGTTGGATTTCACAACGTCCGCCACGCCCTCGCCGTAAATGTTGTTGAGCTGGGCGTAGCTCTGCACGACCATATTAAACCAAATCTTACGGCTACGGCCGACGGTAATCATCTTATCGAACTTCTCGATGCGCGGCATATTACCGAACTCATCAAGGATGAAATACACGTTGCGCGGCAGGGACAAGTCCTCGCGCGCGGACGCGACCTTAATTAAACCTTTATAGAGGCTCAGAATAAACAGCGACGCGAGGCCGTGACGCGTGTCTTTTTCATCCGGGATTTTAAGGAACAACGCCGTCGGGCGCTCAGCGAACTGCTCGGCGTGGATATCCGTCGCCGAAGTCAGGCCGCAGATGCCGCGGTCGTTGAAAATATTCAATTTATCAAACGTAATGGACATATAACTCGACAGCGTCTGATCGGCCGCCGCGAGCACCTGACGGGACAGCGAAACCGCTTGCGACAGTTTGCTTCTGCCCTCGAAATAGCGTTTCAGGTGAATGTAGTTCTTCTCACTGTTGGTGAGGATTTTGTTGAGGTTAAAGAAATTGAATTTCTCTTTCGTCATGCCGAGACGCTTGTCCTGGCTGTCCTCCAGCATAGCAAGGCAGGTCGCGAGAATAATCGAACGCGCACCTTTTTCCCAAAGCGGGTCTTTTTCGTTGGTAATCGGGCAAATACCGGAGATGAGGTCGTTTAAGTCCTCGTACATCTCGTCGTAAATACGCTGTTTCGCCACGGACACGTCGTCCTGGCAGTGGTAGAGGTCGGTATAGGCGCGACCGTTCCACTCGCACCACACCTCGCCGGCAGGGGCATCGTCCATCCGTTTAAGCGACGAATACTCGTCGATATTGTCGCGGTGAACAAGGATGTCTTTACCGGTTTCGCAGAATTCCTGATACATATCCCAAATCGGATCGAGCGGATTCCAGCGCGAGGACGAATAGGTGTCGCGCAAATCGAGCACCATCACGTCGTAGCCGCGCTCTTTCAGGAATTTCGAGTGCATATCGAACAACTCGCCTTTCGGGTCGGTCATCACCATACTCGAGCCGCAGTTGGTCGCGCCGATGAGCTGAATCATCGGGTTAATAAACGTGGTCGTTTTACCGGAACCGGTCGAACCGATGACCAGCGCGTGTGCGCCGGACATCATGTTGATGTGCATTTGGCCTTTTTTGTCCACGATAGCGCGAAGCGGAGCGCCGTCTTTCTTGGCGTCCGGCAACATTTCGTAGGTCAACGGGGTAAACAGCTTGTCGCGCTCTCTGTCGGTCATATAGCGGCTGTTTTCAAGCACGGACTCCACGTCGCCGTTTTTGCCCTTGCCCATAAGGCCGCGGCCTTTGCCGAAGTTGCTGCCCACCAGCACCACAAGCAAAATAAGCGCCACCATTAAAAAGCCGGTCAACCACGTTTTAATGGACCACAAGAAATTCCAGTGCAGGTCGAAGCCGTCACCGTGGATAATCGAGCCCATACTGGCTAAAATATTTCGCAGCAGAAAGCCCAAAAGACCCGCCCCGGCAACCGAGATTGCGCCATACGCAATCAGTTTGTCCATAGGCAGGTTTTGCAACCAGTCTTTGAGTTTGTTCATCATAAAAGATGCCCCTCTTTCCGCTTTAAGCCCGGGCGGAATTTCTTCCGCCCGAGCGTAGTTTTCAAAGTTATGCGTCCCAAAGCAACAAAACAGCTGGTTTAGGACGGTTGATAGGTTTGCAGCACGCCGTTGCCGGATATATGGGTATCCGAATCAATCAGCCTACTGCCACCGTGTATCAAAATCGTACCGTCGTTTTCCACATAATAGTTGCCGTACCCGTAGGTATGCGCGCCCGTAGTGGTTTTTTCCATGCCGGTAATGGTTGCCGAAGCACCACTGCCGCGCACCGATACCATATTGGCAACCGATGACGCCATATGACAGCCGGCAAAGATGTACGCGCCCTCTTTATTGCGCACCTCGCCGCCATCAACGGTCAAGCCGTTGGTCAGCACCAAGTTGCCCAAGTTCACGAGGGTACCCCCTTCGTAAATATTCATCGTGCAACCGGGGTTGTTGCTCATATACACGCCGGCATTTTTCAACACGATAAGTTCGCCGGCGCAGTCGGTGTATTCCGTCGTCTCCTCGCTCGTCACAAGGGCAGCGATTTTGTTACGGATGATTTTGTCGCGCGATTCCTCATATTCGATAGCCGCACGATTCAGCGGTTCGTACTTCGCCGCCACCTTATCGTACTCCTCTTGATAGGTTCTGACGTACGCCTCAAGCTGTTTACGCACCATGGCGTTTGTCGCATTGTTAAGCAGCTCCGTATAATATTTGAGCAACTCCCAAGCGGCATTGAAGTCATCAAGCAGGGCATCGGCAGCAGCTTGTTTTTCCTTTAGTTCTTGTTCGTATTCCGCGGTCGCCTGTTTCACGTGCTCGCGGTAGAAGGCACCCGAAAAGCTCGCCGTACCTCCGTAACAGTTGATAGAGCCCGCCTCCTTGTCTTGGGAGGGGTTGTTTTTGTTGACAACGCTGGAGACAATCGAAGATTTCTCGTTGACAACCAGCGTTCCGCAGTTGTCGATAACGCCGTCGTTCACCAAAACGCCGTTTACCGTAAACAGCGCACCGGGAGCAATCAACACACGAGCGCCCGGCGCAATACGGAGGTTGCCGTGTGAGGTCTCAATGGCGCCTTTTTCGATGGTATAGTCGCCCTCAATGACTTGCACTTTGGTCTCTTGTCCGTAGAACAACGTAAAGTTACTGAAATAGCACTGTTCGTACGAACGGGTTTTGTTGGTGCTATCCAAATAATCTTCAAAAAAGTCGTCATCACTAAACAGCAGGTCAAAGTACCCATTATCAAAGCACAGACCGCCTTTGGCCGAAGTAAAGTCGATATCACAGGTCAGCTGCACCTTGTCCTTGTCGGTAAACTGCGAGCGTTCATCCCCACAGTCCGACGGACACAGCTCAAAGTCGATAACTTGGTTAATGTTATGGGCACCTTTTCTTTTGTACACAGCCCAATCCAGACGTCTGCCGCTGTACTCGTTAATCGCAGGGCCGTATCCCAGATACAGGCCACCCGATTTAAAGTTAACAGTCGCCTTTTTGCGGGTGATCGTCTCACCCACTTCCATCGTCCAGTCGCTGATGTTCTTTTCCGTGTAGAACTCGTCCGCGTCAAACGCCACTTCCGCCATGAGGGTTTTGGCTTTTCGACGCTGCAGCGAATGTTGATTGTCACGGAGCAAGTCGGTATAAAAGCGCTTAACGCCAGGGCTTGTCGCCCACGCTGCCTTGCTTTTTGACACAACCTTGTTGTAGAAGTTCAGAAGATTGTTTTTGTCAAGAAAAGCTTTGGCAGCAAAGTAACTTTCAAAGTTACCGCTGTAGCTCACGTTTTGCTGGTAATACTTTTTGTACTCCGCCGTCGCCTCAGCCGGCATATAGGCATACCCATCGTTACCGCCGTGACGGCCGTCACGGTAAATTTCGAGGCCCGTAACGGAATAGTCTTTGGAATCGCTGCCTTGTGCGACGTAGCGAGCACCGGAAACCGGGTCTTCCCAGCACAGGATGACCGGCACGGTTTTTCCCTTGATCGCCTCAAGTTCGGCTTGCGATTGCACACGCGTCCACTTGTAGAGCGTCTGCTCTTTGTGGGCAGAGGCTGCCGTCGCCGGAAGCGTAAAGACAGCGAGAGCCGAAGCCGCCGTAAGGCAGGCAAGCGTAAAGGCGAGCAAACGTCGCATATTCGGTTTTACACGGTTAAGAATTGCTTTCATTTCACTTCATCCTTTCGCTTGCCTGCCGTTATTTCACGGATTCGGCAAACAATAATTGCTTAGCGTTCGACTTACAGTTTGCTGGTGTCGATAACGTTGGTGCTGGTGCCTTCGTTGACCCAGTCGGCGAGGATCGGGGTGACGAGGTACAGGGCAAGGATCAGCACGAAGATCAGCACGAAGCCGATGATGGCGTTCTGCAGGTGGGATTTCGCTTTCTCACGATCCTGCGGCTCTTCGGCTTTGGCGAATTTCACGCCGAGCACGATGCAGTACAGCGCGCCGACAGCGACGACGAGGCCGAGCGCCACGCCCATAACCGAGCGAAGAAGCTCGATGATCGGCTGGGTGATCTTCTCGAGGTCGGCACCGTCCGCCAGGGCGGTCATGCTCATCATCATGGCGGTGGTCATCACGGCACCGATGCGAGCGGTCAGTTGTTTCGCGGTAAGTTTGTTGCTGAGTTTTTTCATTGTTTGTTCCTCCTAAGAAGTTTTTTATTTGATTTGCATTGCTGCAAAAGAAACCAAGTTTACGATTTTACATCAAGGGCGCTTGTTTTTCCGGCGCGTCAATTTCCGGTTCGTCGAGCGTCGGCGTCGATTCCGGTGCCAGTTCCACGTCGCCGATCTTGTTTTCGGCGGCACGGGTCAAGTCGTCGGTAAATTTGCCGGTCTCGAGGTCGTGCTGAATCTCCTGCGGTGGGCGGTTCGCCATCTCGTCGAACGCCGGCAGTTCTTTCAACTGGTCGGCGAGCCGTTGAGCGTCCGTTCCGGCCGGCAGAAGATGGTTCTGCGCCAGTCGGCCGACGGCGGCGAGCGCCGCCAAGTCACGCGACGTGGAAGACGGTGCCGTATTGCCGAGCGCTTTCAGGCCTCTTTCCGCCTCGCGCCCCGTTTCGATGGCATTGGCGGTTGAGACCATGCTCTCAACAAGCTCTTTCGGCGCCCCTTTCGGCTCACCGATGGCTTTGGATACTTTTTCTTTCGGTGTCATTCGATCATCCCTCTAACTGCGCTTTCAGCGCTTCTCTTGCCCTCATGAGCGTCACCTTCACGGTGTTTTCCGGCTTGCCGAGTATCTCGGCAATCTCCTTAATCTTGAGATCCTGCAGGTAAAACAGCGTGATGACCTCGCGTTGTGCGTCGGGCAGGTTTTTGATGGCGCGCCGCAAATCAAGAATCTCATCGTTTTCCGTGCGTTCCGACTTGTCGTCGGTCAGCCCTTCGTCCAGCTCCACGTCGTAGGTTCTGCCGGAGAGAAGGTCTTTTGCGCAGTTGATGGTCACACGAATGAGCCACGCTTTGCGGTGTTCCTCACTTTCGAACGAGCGTTCTTTCTTGAAGTAGGCAAGAAAGGTCTCGGAGTAAACGTCCTCCGCATCGGCGGCATTGTGTACGTAGCGAAACGCAATTTTGTACACCATGTCGGAATACGTGCGGACGATTTCTTCGCCGTTCATATTCAACACCCGCCCCTTTCAAGAAAAGTTACACCCCGTCGAAAAAAATTTTCAGACGGTCGAATCGCCACACACGCCCTCTTATATATATAACGCGTGCGCGTGCACTAAAGACCCAATTTTCCCTATTTTCGCACATTTATATAAAAAAGTCAATACTATAATTTGAAAAATCGCCTAAAATCCCCTATTTTTCGCGATTTTTCCTCTTCCGAAAACGCCGACGTGGCATAAACCGCCACCCTTTCGCATAGCGTAAAGCAAAAAGGAGGGGTTTTATGGATACCAATCCCATTTCGGGTCACACGCAAAACGAAACCGAACAGCAACTATCGCTCATCAACCGAAAACGACTCGCCATCTCCGGCATCACCGAGGTGTTGCGCTTCGACGACACCGCAGCCATGTTCGACACCGTCTGCGGAAGGCTTGCTGTGCGCGGCGAAAATCTGCGCGTGGAAAGCATGGACGTGGAGACGGGGAACGTGATACTAAAGGGCACAATCTGCGCACTCGGTTACACCGGCGACGGCAACGAAAAATCCGGCGTTCTCGGAAAATTGTTCCGATAAGAAAGCGTAGGAAGATATGGAACTCGTCAACAACGAAAAATCGCTTTATACCGCGTTTTTATGTGTGGGATACGGGGTTGTTTGCGGCGTGATGTTCACCCTGCTTTCCCTGTGGTTTCGCCGCAAAACCGACTCGCGTTTGCGCACCGCGCTGTGGGATATTTCTTTGTCCTTTTGGGCGGCTCTCGGACTGTTTCTTTTGTCACTTTCGCTCACCGACGGACGCCCTCGTTTTTGGTTGTTCGGCGGAACGGCGGCAGGATATTTTTGCTGGAAACGATGGTTTGAACTTCCGTTTTGCCGTCTGGTTCGTCAAATCCGTGCCCCGTTTTTATACTGCCGTGATAAAATCGGTCGCCTTTTTGTCCCTGTTAGGTTAAAGTTGCAAAAAAATGTCAAAAAAACCGAAATTTTTTTCAAAAAACTATTGAAATCTAAGGGGTCTGTACTATATAATAGGCGCAAGTAGGTATTTATTCGTATCGACCCAAAAAAGGTGACAAAAATGAGAGCACAAACAGACAACAAACAAAAGAAAAAACGTAGTCTTTTGATTCGCTTTGCGTTGATCCTTTTTGCCGGCTACATCGTCGTGATGCTCGTTAATCTGCAGATGCAGATTAACGAAAAGCAGGAGGTCATCGATACAAAGCAAGCGCAAATCCGCGAATACCAAAACAAAAACGCCGACTTACAGGAAAAAGTCAACAATCCCGACGCCTATCTGGATCAGGTGGCGCGCGACGGCGGTTTTGTCTCCCCCAATGCGGACGTTTATATTGAAGTCAACAAGTAAAGGCAGGCGGCAGTATGCAACTGGAAGTGGGCTCGGTTTTAGAGGGTAAAGTGACCGGTATCGCCAAATTCGGCGCATTCGTGGAAGTGGCGAACGGTGTCACCGGCATGGTGCACATCTCGGAGGTTTCCTCCTCGTTCGTCAACGATATTCACGATCATTTGACCGAGGGGCAAACCGTAAAAGTCAAGGTTCTCTCGGTGGAGGAAAACGGCAAAATCGCCCTTTCTATCAAAAAAGCCGAGGCGCCCGACAGCGCCAAACACACGCCGCGTCCGGCCGCTTCCGGCGCCAAACGGGAAACCGCCCAAAGAAAGCGCGCTCCCCGTCCGGTTGCCGAACCGGTCACCCGTCCCGGCGATGCCGCATGGGAGCCGCGTCCGGCCGCGTCCGGCTCGTTCGAGGAAATGATGTCTCGCTTCAAACAAGACAGCGACGAAAAGCTCTCCGGCATGAAAAAAGCCGGGGACGATCGCCGCACCGGATACCACCGCAAATAAACGGTTAAAATAGGCAGGAACCCCCTGCCTGTTTTCCATTTCATTCTACCGAAAGGACACTGAAAATGCGCGTTTTGTCAAAAATTTTGATTGTTCTCGCGTGGATTGTCGAGGCCATCGGCGGATTGTTTTTTCCACTGTTGCTCGTGGCTTCTGCGCTGTTTGTCAAAACCAATGAAAGCACGCTGCTCGTGGATATTCCCGGTTTTCCGTTCGTCATCGCGGCGCTCTTTATCGCCGCGGTGCTTATGCTTGTGGGGCTCATTTTCTTCCACAAGAAACAACGCAAAGCCGCCTATATTTTGATGCTTTCCGCCGCCGCGCTGTTTGTCGCCGGGCTCGTGGGCATCTCCGTTTGCTGTATGAACCCGAGCGGCGCCGTGTCGCTGAAAGTCACCGGTGAGTTCCGGCTCACCGCCATGAAACTGATTTCCCGTCACGCCACCCCGATTTTCATTCCCATTCTCGCGTGGCTGTCCGCGGTATGCCTCCAGAAGGCCGAAGACAAAGAGCTGTTTAACGAGGCTATCCGCGAAATTCAAGAGGGCAAATAACCCTCTCCCCAATTTTGTTTTTTATTTTTAATTTAAGAAAGAAGGACGTTCCAATGAAGCAAGATCTCATCGCCATCCTGGACGTCGGCTCGGAGGAAAACTCCCGCCTCGCCCGTGCTATCCGCGCCCTCGGTGTGTATAGCGAAATCTACCCCCACGACATCAAAAAAGAGGAGCTGCTCGGCCAGAAGAACCTCCGTGGCATCATCGTCAACGGCGGCCCGAACAACGTGCTGAACGGCAAACCCGTGGCGGTCAAAGATTTCGTCTATGACAGCGACGTGCCGGTGCTCGTCATCGACCACAAAACCAAAAAACATCCGACCGACGTGAAAAAACTCCCGTCTTCAGATGCGAAACTCGCCGCGGTGCTCAAAGACTTCCTCTTTAAGACCTGCAAGGCCGAGAAAAACTGGAATATGGACAACTTCATCGCCGACCAGGTGGAAGCCATCCGCGCCCAAGTGGGCAAGAAAAAGGTGCTTCTCGCCCTCTCCGGCGGTGTCGATTCCTCCGTCGTTGCCGCGTTGCTGCTCAAAGCCATCGGCAACCAGCTGCATACCGTTCACGTCAACCACGGTCTCATGCGTAAAAACGAGAGCGAAAGCGTGCTGAAAGTCTTCCGCGACCAGTACAAAGCCAACGTCGTCTACGTCGATGCGACCGACCGCTATCTCGACAAACTCGCCGGTGTCAGCAATCCGGAGAAAAAACGCAAAATCATCGGCAAAGAGTTTATCGACATCTTCGCCGAGGAAGCCAAAAAGCTCAAAGGCATCGAGTTCCTCGCGCAGGGCACGATTTACCCCGACATCGTGGAAAGCGGCACCAAAACCGGCAAAGCCGTCAAAGCCCACCACAACGTCGGCGGCCTGCCGAAAGATCTGCAATTTGAGCTCGTGGAGCCGCTCAAATACCTCTTCAAAGACGAAGTCCGCGCCTGCGGTAAAGCTCTTGGACTGCCGGATTCTATGGTCTATCGTCAGCCGTTCCCCGGCCCGGGCCCCGGCGTCCGTTGCCTCGGCGCGATTACGCGCGAGCGTCTCGCCATGGTGCGCGAATCCGACGCGATTTTGCGCGATGAGTTCGAGAAAGCCGGCCTTAACGGCAAAGTGTGGCAGTATTTCACCGTTGTGCCGGATATGACCTCTGTCGGCGTGCGCAATAACGGCCGTGTCGAGGAATATCCGGTCATTATCCGTGCCGTCAACACCGTTGACGCGATGACCGCCACCGTTGAGCCGCCGCACTGGAAAGTGCTCAAAAAGATTACCGACCGCATTTTGGCGGAAGTCCCGGGTGTCAACCGCGTCCTCTACGATATGTCCCCGAAACCCGTCGCAACCATTGAGTGGGAATAATTAACGCAAATCAAGAAACCCACTTATATCAACGGTTTGCGGATTTGTAAATCCTGCTTTGATAACAAAATGATAACAGTATTTGAAACACCCTTATTCTTTCCCCCAAGTGGTTTTGGGGTTATCAGAATAAAAATGGTGTGGATTTCAAGTACCGAAACCGTATAATCAGACGAAGAAAGCCCGTAGCTGTGCAAAACACAGTTACGGGCTTTTTGTCGTTTTTATTTTAATGTGTCCTTAAACGCTTCCGTCATAGAATCGCTAAACTTTTTGGACGGTACTTTTACAAATCCGCTTTCGGCATCAAACTTCGGATAGTTGTAACGCCACTTGTCGTAGTCCTCTTTGGAGATTTCGCCGGACTTGTATTTGGCAGATTGTTCCGCCCAAGCAGAAATCATTTCCGCGAAAGAAGCATCAGCCGCGTTTCCTTTATCAAAATGCAAACGCACTTCCCCATCGACGATATCCGTTTTGAGTCCGTATAAGTCTTCCAGCGCAAACAATGTGTGCATTAAGCCGAGATCGCTGTCAATATCCGGGACAGACAACGCCAACGGAGACACTTCCAACACTCCGGCGAGCGTTTCCGTTAAATCGGCTTTCGGCGTTCTCGTGCCGGACTCATACTGTGCCATACGAATATCGGCGGTCTTCTCCGGGAAGCCGGCAGCAATACCAAGCCATTTTTGTGTCATTCCTTTTAAGTTGCGAAAGAAGCGAATTCTCTCACCAATAGCCATTTTTACCACTCCTAAAAATTGAGTTGTTCGAATTATAGCATATTCGTTTAATGTTTGTCAAGCGTTCTAAAACAAAAAAGTTTAATTTTTTTCAAAAACCTCTTGACATAAACAAATC
>JAZUEK010000008.1:0-25283 GCA_045640165.1 Acutalibacteraceae bacterium
CACGGTGTAATCCACGTACACGGTGTACTGCAACTCGTTGTCGTCACCCACCAGTTCGTAATGCTCGTCGATGTCCACAATCGTGCCGGTCACTTCCGTGTCGTAGGCATCCGGGTCATAGTTAAAGAAGAAAAGCAGTCCGACGACTAAAAACAACAACCCCACGACGAGACAGCCGACGGTTTTCAAAATTTTTATCAAGTTTGCCATTTTTTGTTCCTCACTTCTCTTTGATGGTCAATTTTTTGTGCAGGCCGGTGAGCTCAAAAATGCTCATCGTCTCCGTTCCGACGTTGACAATCGAGAATTCCGCGCCGAGCTCTTTCGCCTTGCGGTGGCAGGCAACCACCTGGCGAAGACCGGACGAGGCGATGTATTCCACCTTGTCAAAGTCAAGCACAACGGCATCCGCCGCTTCGATGGCTTCCACCGCGTCGCCGAGTTCCGGCGAGGAGACGGTATCCAGCCAACCGTCCAGTTTCAGGGTGATTTCGTTTCCGTTTTTCACAGTTTCAATGGTCATTTTTGTTCCTCCTCAATATAGTCGATAAGCGTTAACACGTTTTGGCCGTCTTTGTATTCATAATCCGCGCCGTCTACGGCGGAGACCGCGATAAACCGTCCGAGTCCACCAATTTGGGTGTCGATATCGTAATCGTCCGGGTCGTTAATGTTTTCCAGCGGATTAAACGGTTTGCCGCCGTCCGCAAGTCGCAAGGTTAAGCGGTCGGACACGGTGAGTGTCGCAAAAATTTTCTCCTCCGGCGGCGGACTTTCTCCGAACGCATAGGAACAGATATTCACAAAGCACTCCTCTGCCGCAAGGCAAAAATCGAGCAGTTTCTTTCGCGGAAGCGGCACTTTTAGGATTTCGGTTTTGATTTTTTCAAACTCCCGTACGTCGGGTGCAAGCGTCAACTCGGTGGTGGTTTTGGCGGTCAGCGCGAGCATCGTGATATCGTCGTGCTGTTCCGCGCCGTTCGCAAAAGTGGTAATCGCGCCAAGCACGTGCGCCACCGGGTTGTCGACGTGGTTGGCTTTCGCCTCGGCGAGCACCGCCTCCAAGCGAGGAAGTCCGAAGAACTCTTTTTTGTCGCTGACCGTTTCGGACACGCCGTCGGTATACATAAACAGCGTTTCACCGGTTTTCAGCGTCACTGTCGTTTCCTCGTAAGCCTCGTCGGTAAACAGACCGAGCATCGTACCGGCGAGTTCGTCCAAGCGGCGCACCGTCTCGCCGACAATATACGGGCGATCGTGACCGGCGTTCGAGTAGGTAAATTCGTTCGTATCGGTGTCGTACACGCCGACAAGCGCCGTCACAAACAGCATCGCCGGGTTGTTGCGGCAAAGACTTTCGTTGGTGCGGTTTAGGATTTCCGCCGGCGACAGCCCCATTTTGGCAAACTGGTGAATGAGCGTCAGCGTCACCGACATAAAGATGGATGCCGCCACGCCTTTGCCGGATACGTCCGCAATCACGACAAGCACGCGGTGGTCGTCGAGCGCGGCATAATCGTAAAGGTCGCCGCCGACGTTTCTCGCCGGTTTCATCAGCGTATGCATCTCGTAGTTTTTCGACAAAAGATGCTCTTTCGGCAAGAAACCGCGTTGGATGCGCGCGGCAATCTCGAGTTCCGTCTCCTGCCGCTCACTGTCACGGGTGAGCGCGTTGATGTTTTCAAGATACTCGTCGATGTTGGCGGTCATATGGTTGAACGCCGAAGCAATGCGGTTAAACTCGTCGTCGCCGCCCACCTCGTCAAGCAACACGTCGTTGCGCTTGCCATCGGTAATAAATTCGTCCATCGCGGTGGCGATGGCTTGCATCGGTTTGGATACGCGTCGGCGCACGATAACGTAACTCATCACGCCCACCGCGCCGAGCACCAAAAGCAAAATCAGCGCAATGACGCCAAACGTGTGGAACACGCGGAGATACACGTCACCGTAGTCCATATCCACGCCTGCCAAAAATTTGTTGCCATAGCAGTCGTAAGAGCGAATAATGGTGGTCAACTCGTGGCCGAACTCGTTGTCGGTTTCGATATGGGCGAACATCGGCTCGGTTTCGATCCCGTCCGCCATCCACACGGCAAGTTCCTCCTCGGAGATGTCGCCTTTGACCACGCGGCCGGTCATCTTGTTGGCGAAATCGGTTTTGCCGAACTTCTCCTCGTCGCAGGAAGCACCGATATAGTGAATCTCGTTCTCCTGCACGTCCAGCACGTAAATGTACGCGTAATCGACGTTATACCATTTGCAGACGTAGTCGCCGTAAAACCGCACAATCTCACTTTGGGATTCGTCCACAGCGATGCCTTTTTGCGCCGTATCGTAGGACACAAGGTCGCCGTAAACCGCGGCAATGGCTTGGGAGAATTTGCGCGTTTCCTTGATAACCGAACTGCGCGCCACAAAAAATGCCGCCGTAAACAGCAAAATCATCGCCACAAACAACGTCAGCAACACGCGATGCGTTACGCGGCGTGCCACCGTATGTTTTCTCCTCATCCTCTCACCTCGTTTTGTAAAAGGTCTTGTACGTCCACCGTTACAAGCGGCGGAATCGCTCTGCCACGTGCACACACAGCACAAGCATAGCCGGAAAGCGCCGTATATTCCGCAAACGTCACCGCCGCAGGTGGCTCAACCGTTACAGTGTCGCCGAGCATCACCGAAAAGCTCGAAAGCGGCAGGCTCATTCCCTGCCCCGTCGCTTTTTGGAAACTTTCTTTAAGCGTCCACAAGCGGAAAAAGCGGCGAGTGCGCTCGGTTTCGTTTTCGGCTTCATCCAATTGGACGTTTTCGGCGGCGGTAAAAAACCGTTTTGCCACGTCCACGTGCACGGGGTCGATTTTTTCCACGTCGCACCCGATGTCTGTATCGGACACGGCGCACACCGCCCACTCTCCCGAATGGGAGAGGTTAAAATGAAGCGGACTGTCCGGCGCAAAGGGTTTGCCCTGCGCGGTTTTTTCGAATGCCGCCGGAAACGGCTCCGCCGCGGTCGCAAACGCATACCGAAGCAGGATTTCCGCCGCAAGCGACAACGCCGCATCCGCGCGCTTTCGATAGCGCGCGGCTTTTTCCCGTCTTTCGGGACTAACGGCGGCGAGCGCTTTTTCGAACAGAGCCTCGTCCGTCAAAAGCGGTGTGACGCGAACGGCATACACCGCCGTTTTCACGCTCATCCGTCTGCCTCCGCCGCGCCCATAATTTCGTCGATGTTGAAGTAATCGAGCGACATAATGCTTTCAATCGCGCGGTCTAAGTACGCATCGTCGACAAGCGGCCACGAGAACCCGATACGGTAGAGAATGTTGGTCGTAAAGAGGTTGTCCACGTCCACCGCGTGACCGTCTTTGATGTCGTACGCCGCCAAACCGCCGAGCTTCGAGTTAAAGCGGTCGTCACCGAGTTTCTCGCGGAATTCTTTATAGTATTGCTCGTCCATTTCGGGGTAAATCTTAATGCCGTTGCGGTTGCAGGCGTCGATGATTTTCATCTCGTCGAAGCCGTAACGGTTGTTGGCGTTAAACGCGGTAAACTTGTCGTTCGTTCCGGCAAGCAGCACCACCGCACGCGCCGTACAGTCAATCGGCGAGAAGCTCATCGGGTCGGTCATATGGCTAATCGGATATTTGCCCATCACGGCAAATCCGCGAATACCGCTGAGGAACATATTCGTCTCCATATTCGCCTGGAACTCGCCGTCGGAGTGACGACCCATCAGGTTGCCCACACGAACGATTTTGCCGCGGAGTCCATCCTCGATGGCGTCCATCATTTTCAGTTCGGCGGCACGTTTCGAAAGGATGTACTTGTTGTCCATATCGTCGATAATGAACGTCTGGTTTTCGTACATCTTGAGTTGCTTTTCGTAGCTCTCTTTCGTGTGGATACCCGGCACCGACACGGTAGACACCTGCACAAGCCGCAATCCGCGCGGTTTGCAGATGGCGATAAGGTTTTCCACACCGCGCACGTTGATGCGGTCTAAAATATCGTCGTCCGCAAAGTGCTTGACACACGCGGCGCAGTTGATAATCGTATCAATCGGCAAATCGGCAATCTTGTCGCCGAGCGTCTCGTCGGTAATATCCGCTTCGAGCACGGTAATGCGGTTCTTAAACGCCTCGTCAAAACCGTTCGAGAAATAGTAGACAAGCATCATCCGCAACCGTTTTTCGGGGCTTTCGTGTTTGCCGCGGCGCACAAGGCAGTAGATGTGGCCGTCCTCGATATCCAGCAGTTCTTTGAGCACGTGCACGCCGAGGAAGCCGGTCGCGCCGGTCAAAAGCACGTTGCCGAGGCTTTCGCGCTTCACCTCTTCGGCGTATTTGACGGTGTTGTATTGCAGCGCCGGACGATAGATTTCTTCGTCTTGCACCGCGGTGTCTACCGTCACGGTTTGCGCCGCTTTGTCGCGTTGTTCGATAAAGTCGGCGAGTTCCTCCGGCGACGGATGGTCGAAGATGTCGCCGTATTTCACCTCGATACCGTCGCTCATCAGCACCATCGTCACTTTCGATGCGGACAGCGACGTGCCGCCGAGTTCAAAGAAATTGTCGTCGGCGTAGACCTCGTCTTCGCCCAAAATATCGGCGAAAATCTCGCACAGCCGTTGCTCAAGCGATTTTTTCGCGGCGCGGCGGCCGGCTTTTTTCTCTTTGGTTTTGGTGGTTTCGGGGAAGCCGTTTTTGTCGATTTTTCCGTTCGGCGTCAGCGGCATTTCGTCGAGTTGCATCAGCACGGCCGGCACCATATAGTAGGTCAGCCGCTCTTTGAGATGCGCCGTCAGCGCCTCCGTCTCCACCGGCTCGGTCGCGGTAAAGAAGCCGGCGAGATAATCTTCGGTACCGTTGTTGCGCATCAGCACTTTCGCCTGCTTCACCGCAGGATAGGCGGTCATCACGTTTTCAATCTCGTCCAGTTCCACGCGGAAGCCGCGGAGTTTCACCTGGTTGTCGATACGGCCGCCGAAGTCGATTTCGGCATCGCCGTTTAAGCGCACTTGGTCGCCGCTGTGGTAGGCAGGAAGCCCTTGCAGCGTAAAGAACGACGCGGCGGTCTTTTCGGGCAGTTTCACGTAGCCGCGGCCGACGCCCACGCCGCAGATGATGAGCTCGCCGATACCATACGGCGGCAAGATGTTTCCGGCTTTGTCCACCACGTAGAATTTGGTGTTTTTGGTCGGGCGGCCGATAGTGATACCAAAGCCGCTCGAAAGTTCTTTGGTCGCACAGCAAATAGTCGCCTCGGTCGGGCCGTAGCCGTTGATGATTTGCAGTTCCGGCGCGACCGCTTTGAGCGCGTCGTACAACGCCGGCGGAAATGCCTCCGCGCCGACGGTAATGGTTTTGAGATTTTTAATCGCCGGCTTAAACTCGGGAATGCTGACGATGTTGTTCATAAACGACGGCGTGCAACACATCACTTGGACGTTGTTTTCCACCATCAAATCGCGCAGGCTGAGCGGATTGTGCTGTTCGTCTTCGGTGGCGAGCACCACGCCGCGACCGGCAAACAGCGGCAAGAACAAATCGTGCAGCGACATATCGAACGAAATCGAACTGAGCGCAAGCGTGCGGCCGGTCCACTCGTCGTGGGAGAACGCGCCGATGGTGTGCATATGCGCCTGCAAATAGTTTTGTAGGTTGCGCTGTTCAATCATCACGCCTTTGGGCGTGCCGGTCGAACCGGAGGTATAAATGCAGTAAGCGAGCGCGGTCGGGTCAACCGGCAAATTCAGATTTTCGGCGTTGTCCGTTTTAAGAAGTTCTTCCACCGTCAGCACCTGATACGGCTTGTCGGCGGAGAACAACTCCGGTTTGGCGGCTTTAATCGCCTCGGTAGTCAGCACAAACGGACTGCCTGCGTTTTGCAGACAGAAGTCGATGCGTTCGTCCGGATAACTCGGCAGCATCGGCAAAAACGCCACGCCGGCTTTCATCATACCGATTTCGCCCACCAGCACCTCGCAAGAGCGCTCTAAAACAAGACCGGCAATCGTGTCTTTTTTCACCCCACGGGCAAGAAGCGCGTGCGCCACGCGGTTGGCTTGCTCGTTCAGTTCTCGGAACGTGAGCGAACGACCCTCGGCAACAACGGCAACGTTGTCCGGCTTTGTTTGCGCCCACTGCTCCACCCGTTCGTGGAAGAAGACGTTTTCAATCGGCATCTCGTTGTCGTTTAAGCGGTCGTATTCCGCCCACGCCTCGTCATTCATCAGCGACAGCGCCGACAGTTTTCCGCCCGTCATCATCGCCGAAAGCGCCGCCGAAAGCGCGTTGGCGAGCGCTTTCGCAAAGTTCTCGTTATACGTGTCGCGGCGGTATTCGATTTCGAGCGTAAAGCCTTCGGCGGTCAAATTGACGTTGACCGAAAGCGGCGACTTCGCCTCACCGAGCGTAATCGGCGCAATCTCCGCCGGCTCGCCGCAAAGCGAGTCAAAGCGGAATTGGTCGCCCTGGAACGCTAAAATAATATCGGATTTGACCCCGTAATCGTGGGAAAGTTCCGCAAACGAGCAGGCGTCGTTCGCCATACTGTCTTTGAGTTTCGTCTGCATCGCTTTCACAAACGCGAGCGCGTCGGTCTCGCCGTCCAAATCGGCGGCAACGGGGAGCGAGCGCGCCAAAAACATCACGGCGTTTGCCAGTCGGCTGTCCGCGCGGCCGCTGTAAATGGTCGCGAAAGACACGCTCTCTTTGCCGGTGAATTTGGAAAGCACCAACGCAAACGCCGCATTAAAGAGGGCGTTCATTGTGACGTTGTTTTTGTCGCAATAGGTTTTGAGCGCCGCCGCATCCACGCTCGAAAGAACGGTGACCGCGCCCGAGCCGTCCGCCGTTTTTGACGGCTCTTTTTTCGGCATACAGTCGGTTTCCGCGCCTGCTAAAGCGGTTTTCCAATACGCTTTCGCCGCTTCGTAACGGTCGGATGCGCGCACGTTTTGCTCTTCGAGCGCCGCCTCAAAGCCGGTAAACGTCTCCGGTTTCAAGGTCTCGCCGGCATACGCGCGCGAAATCGCATCGAACAGCACCGCCTCGGACGTACCGTCACACAGGATGTGGTGGAAGTCCATAAAGAGGGCGTTGCCGCTGTTCGTTTTGTAAATCGCCACGCGATAAAGCTCGCTGTCGAGCAGTTTGAACGGTTTTACAAGTTCGGTTTTGTCCGGAAGCGCCGCGCACTCGATGACCGGCACGTTGACCGCCGCCTCGTCGCGACGGCGCGCACGCACGTCGCCCTTTTCGTTGGTGAAAAGGATGGTTTTCACATACGGATGCGCCGAAAGCGCCGCTTTCACCGCCTCGGCAAGCCGCGGCAACTCCACTTTGTCGGACAACTTAATCAGCACCGGAATGTTATACATCGTCGAGTCGGGCGACGCCATACACTCCACAAAAATGCCGTTTTGGTTTTCGGTGATGGGGTAATCCGCCTGCAACGCATACGCGGTCGCGCCCTCGGAGTCGCCCAAAAACGCCTCCAGCTTTTCGACGGTATCCTGCTCTTTGAGGTCGGACAGACGAATCGGCGTATCAAACGCATCGGCAAGCGCCACGTTTAAGCGCACCGCGCCGATGGAGGTAAGTCCGGCCGTGTCGAAATCGGTGGTGACGCCGAAATCTTTGTGTCCCACCACGTCGGCGACGATGTCAAAAATTTTCTGCTGCATCTCGGTTTTCGGCGGCACAATTTCGCCGCGGTCGCGCACCGGCACGGGAAGCGCCCGTTTGTTGACCTTTTGGTTTTGGTTGAGCGGAATTTTGTCGATTTGCATCATCACCGCCGGCACCATATACGGCGGTTTTTCCGCGCGGATAAAGTCAGCGAGCGCGGTTTTGTCGATTTCCGTCGGCGACACGATATACGCGGCGACAAATTTGCCGCCGGCAGGATCGTCAAACGCCGCCACCGTCGCGTCCTCAACCCCGGGGAAGCGGCGGACAATTTCTTCAATTTCGGTCAGTTCCACGCGGAAGCCGCGCACTTTCACCTGACCGTCGCGGCGACCGACAAACTGCAAGTTGCCGTCGGAAAGCAGGCGCACGATATCGCCCGTGCGGTACACGCGCTCGTAGCCGGGCACGGTATCAAACGGGTTTTCGCCATACGCCTCGGCGGTTTTTTCGGGGCGGTTTAAGTAGCCGCGCGTCACGTGCGGTCCGGCAATCCACAGTTCGCCCACCGCGCCAACGGGAAGCCGACGACCGCGTCCATCCACCACGTAGACTTTTAAGTTGTCCACCGCCGCGCCAATCGGCACGTCTTTGTAGTTGACACCCGGCAACATCTTAAAGCCGCTCGTCACGACCGAACCCTCGGTCGGACCGTAGAGGTTATACAAGGCGAAATCGGAGGGTGCCGGAAGCGGCGTCAATTTTTCGCCTGCCACCGACAGATGTTTTAAGGTGGTTTGGCCGCCCATCAGCGCGAACTGCCGCCCGACTTGGGTGGTCATCACGGTATGGGTAATGCCGTTTTGGTTGTAGTAGGCGAGAAGCGCCGGAAAATCCAGCCGCATTTCCTCGGCAATGATATGTAAGCACGCGCCGGACGTAATCGCCGGATAAGTGTCGAACACGTTCGCATCAAATCCGTAACTCGCGTAAGACGTCACGCGCGAGGTCTCGTTCATTTCGTAGTACTTTTTCACCCATTCGGTGGTTACAAGCGTGTTGGAATGGGCGAACTGCACGCCTTTCGGCGTGCCGGTCGAACCGGAGGTGTAGAGCATCACGAACAAATCCTCCGGCGCCGGGGTGGGAAGCGCGGCCGTGCCATTGAGCGTGGGGATGTCGGAAGTGCAAATCCGCGCACCGGTAAAGTCGGCGGTAATCACGTCCGCGTATTCCGGCGCATAAAGAAGCATCACAGCGCCGGAGTCTTTCACCATCAAGTTGAGCCTCTCGGCAGGATAGGTCGGGTCAAGCGGCAGATACGCGCCGCCGGCTTTCAGCACCGACAGCGAACAAAGGAGCATATATTCGCACCGCCCGATGAGCACGCCGACAACGGTTTCTTTGCCGATGCCGTGCTCCACGAGATACCGCGCAAAGCGGTCGGTAAACTCGTCCACCTCGCGGTAGGTGAATTGTTTGTCGAGATAGCAAAGGCAGAGGTTGTCCGGCGTTTTTTGCGCTTGCGCGCGGAATTCTTCCACCACGGTGGTGGCGCTGTTATACTCCGCCTCGGTCTCGTTAAACGCATCCAACTGCGCGCGAGCGGCGTCGCCCACAAAGGCAATGTCGCCGAGCGTGGATTTTTTCATCATCTCGGAAACGACCGTGCAGTACATTCCGGAAAACGCCTGCAAAAAGCCCTCGGTAAACAGCGCACTCTTCGCGTGGAGTTCCGTTTTGTAGCCGGTTTCGGTCTTCATCACCATCATATCGAGGTCGGTGATGGCATCATCGGCGGCGGCGTATTGCACCGTCATCTCACCACTTGCAAACGGCACCGCATCGAACAACGTCGACTGGAACACAAACGTCGCCTCATTGGTAACGCCGAATTCTTTTGCCAAATCGCCGAACGACACAGCGGTGCGTTTTTTCGTCTCGTAATAGCCGTTGTAGACGGCTTTTAAGAATTCACCCACGCTTTGCGTTTCGTCGATGGCAAAACGGAGCGGCAAGGTATGCACGAACATACCCGTCGCGTTTTGCAGGCGCTTGTCGAGGCGACCGTTGTGGGCGCTGCAAAAACAACTGTCTTTCACGCCGTTGAATTTGGCGAGCGTATAGGCGAACGCGCCGGTAAACAGCGCGTTTTCCGACACGCCGACGGCTTTCGTAAACGCCAAAACGTCCTCTTCGGAAAGCCCGTCGCACGGCTCGGTAAACTGAACCTGCGGACTGCCGGTCGGCTCCACGGTCACGTCGGACACGAAGCCCGTATCCCACTCGTCGCCGCCGAGTTGTTTTTCAAAATACGCCCTATCCGCGGCGCGTTCGTCGGCAGAAACCGCCATTTCCGCGGCGGCAACGTCAAACTGCGTCATCGCTTCGGGCAAAATCTCCTGCCCCTCGTACGCGGCGGCAATATCGCGCGCGAGCACGCCTGCCGACGTGCCGTCAAACACCAAGTGGTGCGCATCAAGCACAAGCGTCAGGCTCTCGCCCGTTTTCCAAATTTCCGCGCGGAACAACGGCCCGTTTTCGAGGTCAAACGGACGAACGAACGTCGCCAAATCCCCCTCTTCTTTCACGGGGATTTCCACCTCGCCCACGCCGGAAAACAGCATCGACGGCACACCGGCCGGCGTACCAAACGTCACAAACAGCGCCGGATGCGCACAAAACGCCGTTTTAACCGCGTCACAAAGGCGATTTACATCGGTACCTTGCGGAAACGTAAGGCGAAACGGCAGATTATACCGCACCGAATCGGGGTTGTTGACGCATTCAAGATACACGCCCTCCTGCGACGCGCAAAGCGGCGTTACCGCCGGAATCGATTCAAAAATCCGTTCATTCATAGCGTTTTTCTCCTTTTTCGAAAAAATCGAGCAGAAAAATTGCTTATATATAAGCAGTATAGCACACGCGCGTAAAAAAAGCAAGCAGTTGCTCTTGCCGTTAAATTCCCTCAAAGCACTCTCTTGCGCGAAAAAATATTCTCTCTTTGCAAATTTTCGCGCATTTTTACACGAAAAATGCTTGACAGCGTTTTTTTGCGGTGGTAGACTATATGCGAATATTTTTATATTGGAGGTTTTCACTATGAACGCTTATCTTAATCGTGTTCTCGATGGCGTCCGCGCGAAGTACATCAACGAGCCGGAATTCGTGCAGACCGTCGAAGAAGTTCTCTCCTCGTTGGAGCCGGTCATCGACCAGCATCCGGAGTATGAGAAAGTCGACCTGCTTGGCCGTATGGTCGAGCCGGAACGTATGTACACCTTCCGCGTGACTTGGGAAGATGACAACGGCAACTGGCACACCAACACCGGTTATCGCTGCCAATTCAACGGCGCGATTGGCCCGTACAAAGGCGGTCTCCGTTTCCAGAAGAACGTCTGCCCCAGCATCATCAAATTCCTCGGTTTTGAACAGACCTTTAAAAACAGCCTGACCGGCCTGCCCATGGGCGGCGGTAAAGGCGGTTCCGACTTTGACCCGGCCGGTAAATCCGACGCGGAGATTATGCGTTTCTGCCAGGCGTTTATGTCGGCTCTCTATCGTTACATCGGCCCGGACGTGGACGTTCCGGCCGGCGACATGGGCGTGGGCGGCCGCGAAATCGGCTTCCTGTTCGGCCAGTATCGCCGCCTGAAAGCCACCTTCGAGAACGGCGTGCTCACCGGTAAAGGTCTCTCCTACGGCGGCTCGCTTATCCGTCCGGAAGCGACCGGCTACGGCGCGGTGTACTATCTGAACGAAGTCCTCGCTCACGAGAACGATTCCATCAAAGGCAAAACCATTGCCTGCGCCGGTTTCGGTAACGTGACCTGGGGTATCTGCAAAAAGGCTGCCGAGCTCGGCGCCAAAGTTGTTACCCTCTCCGGCCCGGACGGTTACATCTACGATCCGGACGGCGTTGTCACCGAAGAGAAAATCAACTACCTGCTCGAGATGCGTTCCTCCGGCCGCAACCGCGTGCAGGATTATGCCGATAAATTCGGCGTGAAATTCGTCGCCGGCGAGAAACCATACGGCGAGAAAGTCGACATCGTGATGCCGTCTGCCATGCAGAACGACGTGCACATGGAGCAGGCGAAACAAATCGCCGGCAATGGCACGAAATACTACATCGAGGTCGCCAATATGCCGACCACCAACGATGCGCTTAACTTCCTGCGCGAGCAGCCGGGTATGATCGTTGCCCCGTCCAAAGCGGTGAACGCCGGCGGTGTCGCGACCTCCGGTCTCGAGATGAGCCAGAACTCCGAGCGTCTGTCCTGGACCGCGGAAGAAGTGGATGCCCAACTTCACAAGATTATGAAGAACATCCACAATATGTCCGCTGCCGCCGCCGAGAAATACGGCCTCGGCTACGACCTGGTCGCCGGTGCGAACATCGCCGGTTTCGACAAAGTCGCCCAAGCCATGATGGAGCAAGGCGCGTTCTAATCGAATCCCTGAAACACAAAAATCCCACAGTCTCACGACTGTGGGATTTTTTTATTTCTCTTGTGTGAAAGCGAAGCCGGAAGTTATCACAGATTTCGCTCGCCATTGGGTTTTTGCAAAAGCGAAGCCGGAAGTTGTCACAGACTTCGCTCACCATTGGTTTTTTGCAAAAGCGAAGCCGGAAGTTATCACAAACTTCGCTCAACCCACACTTAGCCGAGCAAATTCGGCTGGTTGACGTCCATTACCTCATCCGGCTCGAAAGGATCGTCGAGCGTCAGCATAATCGATTCCATCGTCTCTTGAGGAATCGAATCCAATCCGCCCTCGGCAAACAAACCGCTCGGAAGTTTAATGGCTTTCAAGAAGTCCGCATCCGGCAGATTGCACAGTTCCGTCTGTTTTTCCGGCGGCACCAAGATGTTGAGGCTTCGGTCTACAATATCCACGTGCTTACCGGTTGTTCCGAGAGATTCCACCACCGGCGAGAACGCCTGATTGGCAACAATTTTTGTCATCATAACGTTCGCGCTGTAATTGGACGACATAATGCCTATCTTTACGTTTTCTTTCTCGTTAGGACCATCCGGGAACGGCTTGCCTGCCGCGTTCACTTCCCAGTCGTTGAAAACCGGTTCCTGGTTTACAGCTTCATCCGCTTTGGCTTTGAAATTGTTCATATGCTCAAGCAGCAATTCTTCTTTCAGCACAGCGCGGAGATAAGTCTGTTTTGCCTCGACCGACAACGGGCGTTTTTGCAAACCGGCAATCTCCACCTTTTTGCGAGCGGCGTTGCCGGCGGCAAGAATGTCACACGCTTTTTGGCGCGCATGGACGTGCGCCATGGTGTTCTCCAAATTGAAAGACTGTACCTGCTGGGCATATTCCCTATTCAGCATCATCATGCCGGTTTGGAGGATGGCTTTTTCGATACCCGGATGCTCTTTTATCATTTGCTCGTCCGCTTTAGCGGCGGCATCGTCCTTCATACTGTTGTCATGGATGACACAGCACTTGTCAAGGTCGGGATACGTCTTGCGGAGGTCGTTGCGAACTGCGTCGTACTCTTTAATCGCGTCCAACGCATCTCCTTTGATGCATTTGATTTCTTCCTCCACGATGTGTTTCAAGAGCGGATCTTTTTCAATCATCTGCACTTGGCGCTCAAACGGTTTGTTCACCACGCGGCCGGGCACCGAGGCCGGCACTTCTTTCGCATTCGTCCGCTCAAACGCCAACAAGCTACGGGCAATAATATGGCCAAGCGGCGCACGGTTTCCTGCTTTGTAGGCATCCATCGCTTCCATCGCTTTTTGGCGCGCCAAAACGATGCCGTCGTCAAAGAATATCGCAACATTGGGACGAGAAGCCCACTTGCCGGTCGCCCGGTTGTATCCGAATACGAGGTCGTTGTGCACCATGGACGAGCAGCGGTCAAAGGTCAATTCCGCGCAGGTCATCTCTTTCATATCTTCGCCCACCGAACGCGTCGCCAGTCCCTCGACAACATCCGGATGCATAGCCGCAGCGAACGCGATAGCGGTGAAATCATCCTGGGACAATTGGAGCATATGCTTGTCGCCGACTTTTACCGGCTGCCCTTTCGGCTCTAAGTGGTTGCTGTAAACCGGCAGTTTTTTGAAATCCTCTTCTTTATAGCACCCACCGTCGAGCATATGCTGACGCATCATCGGTTTCGGTCCGTACATATCTTCCAACGCTTGATACGCCGCCGCTTCCTGCTTCGCCTCGGATACTTTGTCGCGTATTTCAAACTCTTTTTCCAAGCGTTTTTCCGACTCTTTGAGGCCATCTCGGAAACTATGCGTCCGCTCTTCACCCAGCGCCACTTCCTTATGGGCGGCAATCTCCGCCGCGGCAGGCGACATGTCCGCCGGTGTGGCGTTAGACAGCGCGCGGCGCTCAAAGCCCTGCCTTGCGCGCAGATAGGTAATGCGGTCAATTTCGCCGCGGATACCGGCGGCGCGGCCGCTCTGCTCCATCGCGGCTTTATACGCTTTTACTTCAGGGCTGTTGCGGTAGAAAATACGGGTAAAGAATCCCGGCTCTTTGGGCGGACAGCCCAAATTATCCGCAAAGCGGATACCGTTTTTCTGACCCGGAATCAACTGCGCCTGCACCGGCGTCGTCTCACCGGCAGGCACGACAAACACGCGGTTAGCGGCCAGCATTTGATACAGCCGCACCGTCTCTTTCGTGTCGAGGAAGTTGATATCTTCGCAAGAATGCATCTTGTTGTCTTCGCCCAAGAAGAACATCCGCGCCTGTTCGGCAGGATTGCCGAGCTGCAAGCCGCAATAGGTGCCGATTGCTTTGGCAAAATCCTCCACTTGGCCGACCATCACCCACGCGGACGTCGGTTTCGTCAAAATCGCCTCCGGCTCGCGGAAATCGGCATTAAAAATGTTTTTGACGGTCACGCTTTTGGAAACGAAATCTTCCACTTGACGGGTTTTCGCCTCCACCGGCGAAACGGTCGCTTGGTTCGCCACGGCCACTCCCTCGTCCAGCGCCCGACGGGCATCGGCCATCGCCGCCGTCGCCTCGGGATCGTTCGGACGGGTTTCCAACACTTTGGCGCAGTAACTGCGCGAAAGCGCTTCATGATACCGCACCGCTTCGCGCAAATATTTCTCGTAAGCGATCCTATCCGCTTTATATTGTTCCTGCGCTTTGTCATAAGCGGTCACTTCCGCCTCATACGCCACGCCGCGCGTAATGGTGTTGCAAAAACTCTTCCAGAAAGACAGTTGCGGTGCGACAGGTTTTACCACCGGAATCGGCGGCTCCGGCAATTTGGTGATGCGCGTCTGCCGCTCTTCACGCGCCAACTGCATAATCAGCGAGTCTTTGGACGTCAGATCCAGTTCCACCTTTTTCTCCGGATCGTTTTTGTCGAAAATCGTCACTTTGTCGCAGGTCAAGTTCATAAACTCACCGAGAACGACAGAACCGGCGCCGGGTTTATCCGAGTCCATATCCGCCGCTTTCGGCTCATCCGAACGGTCGGTGGTATACACAAGGTCTTCCGGCTTCACGCCCTGACGGGCAAGAATCTCTTTCACGACCGTGTATTCGCTTTGTCCGACGTGGTTGTTCAGCATTTTCGTGTTGGTGCTGAACTGAGAAGACAGTTTCGCAAATTGCAAAGACGGCGTGCCTTCCAACGTTTCTTGGTCGGTAAACGTATCGTCTTCCAGTTCCAATCCGTCCGAATCGCCGTCTTCGATTTGGACAAACGCGCGGCGCACGTTCAAATCTTCGCCGTCCAGCACTTTATAGTACGGAGACGCAATCATACCCATACGCGCATACAGTTTGAAATAGGCGTCGCCGTATTTGGAATAGCGATTGCAAATCTCGTTGCACTCTTTTAATTTTTCAATATCCGCTTCCAACGCGGCCTTTTCTTCTTGTTCCTCCGGCGTCAGGTCAACACGGCCGTTGTACTCTTCCATTTTTGCCGTCAACTGCTCCAGCCCGATGCCGCGTGCTTTCAAGTCATCTTGGAAGTTAGAGGTTTGGGTGGCCATCGCGCTGACAAAGTGGATTTGCTCATAGTGGTCCACGATTTCTTCGTCGGTCACTTCGTGGTCGAGGAACGACAGCGGATCGGCGGCATCCCATTTGCGGAACATCTCCAAATAGCAATCAATCGCCTCGCTGCGATGCGTGGACATATTGGTCATCACTTCATAAATGCGCTCGTTTTCCGCCTGCACATTTTTGTTATGTTCCTCCATCGAGGGGGTCGGTTCCTCGCCCTCTTTGGGGAACGTATACGTGCCCATCATAATGTCTTCCACGTAGCGCAGACCGGTAGAGGGCAGTTTGCTGGAGTATTGGCGGTCGGCCAAACGGCTGAACAACACCTCACGGGCGCGGTCCGTCAACGCCTTGCGTTTGGCCTGCTCTTCTTTGGGGATTTCCGGGAATTTGCCGAATCGACGCTTATCCTCCGGGATTTGGCGCGCAAATTCCTCATAAATTTCTTCCGTGGTGGACGGCACGTCCTGCCACTTCGCGCGCATCGCTTTCATATACTCGTTTCGCGTCGGATATTTTTCTCTCCAATACCTCGAAACGTAGTAAGTATACAGCTGTTGATAGTTCATAAAACCCCTTCTTCCGCTTTTTTCGATACTTGCGTTCACCCATAATACCCCGAAAAGCGGAAAAAGATTACATCCGCTTCGGAGTATTTTTTATAAATCTTTGCTTATACGTCTCCATTATAAATTATACCGCGCCGTTTTGCAATAAAAAAAGAGGGCATCGCCCTCTTTTTTCGCTCAATTTACAGTTTTTGCTTCGTAAGCCCGTGCTTTGCGCAGTAGGTGTACAACATCCCGTGCCCCCGACGGGGAAAGCGCGCCTGCGCCGCGCCCTCGGGATACCATTTGACAAGCGTGACCCGTTCGCTTTGCACCAACGCGGCAAAACTCAAAAAATGGTCTTTTTCCATCGGGTGCGCGCTCTCGACAAACCACTCGTCCTCCACCGGTATCGCCGAAAGGCGATGCGCCTCGTCCGCCTCCTCCGCCACAAGCGGCGGAAGCGTTACGCCGCAACACGACACGGCAATTTCCCCCACGCTGTGCACAACGTTGCCGCAAACGGGGCAAACGTAAAATCTCGTCTTCATCATATTGGCGGCGCGGTTATGGTTTTTCACCGTCTCGCCGGAAAACAACTCCGCCACCGACAACGACAACGCCATCGACAGCGGCTCAAACAGCGAAACGTCCGGAAGGCCTGCTCCCGTCTCCCACTTGGAGACGGCCTTGGCGGTCACACCGAGCATTTTGGCCAACTGCGCTTGTGTCAGCCCTTTTTCTTCTCGCTTTTTACGAATCATTTCGCCGATTTCTTGATGCATACCGTTTCCTCATTTCTTCGGTCGTTACGTTCAGTATACCCACAAACGCTCTCGCCGTCAATCCACGTATCGTGGATTTTTGTTTCTCTTGTGTAAGAGGGACGCCACACGTCGTCACAGAATTCGCTCGCAAGAGGTTCTAAAAAACCGTTGATTATTTTTTCTTCGTATGCTATACTGATACGCAGTTGATTTCGGGGTGTAGCGCAGTTGGTAGCGCGCTTGCTTTGGGAGCAAGATGCCGCGAGTTCGAGTCTCGCCACTCCGACCAAAAATCCTTGTTCCGACGGAACAAGGATTTTTTATCCGCCATCGCCGCGCGTTATCCAAAACCCGTCTGAGGAGGTGGGTGTATGAAAACCGTTGTTCCCTCGTATTACAAACAATTTCATTGTATCGCCGGCAAATGCCGCCACACCTGCTGTGTCGGGTGGGAAGTGGACGTAGACGAGAACAGCGCCGTCCGCTTTGCCGAAGACGCGCTCGTGTCGCCCTATTTAGAGCGCGGCAATCCGCCGCATCTTCGCCTGCTTTCGGGTGAGCGGTGTCCGTTTTTGCGACAAGACGGGCTTTGCGAGATGATTGTGCAAAAGGGCGAGGCGTTTCTCTGTCAAATTTGCCGTGACCATCCGCGCTTTCGCAATTTCTGGTCGGACCGCGTGGAACTCGGGCTCGGGCTCGTATGCGAAGAAGCGGCACGGCTGATTTTAAGCGAAACCGAACCGCTCACACTCGTCACCCTTTCTGACGACGGCAACGCCGCGCCGCTCCCCGACGACGAGCAATGGTTGCTCGATTTGCGAAACGACCTGCTCTCCGGCATCACCGAAACCGGGCCGCGCGCGCGACTGCTCGAATATCTGGTTTTCCGCCACCTGCCAAACGCGCTGTATGACGACCGCGTAGAACAGCGGCTCGCGTTTATCGAGCGCTCGTTTTCGGAAATCACCGCCAAATGGGACCAAACCGACGGCTCGCTCGACGCCATCGCCGACGTTGCGCGGCAATGGTCGTACGACGTGGAATACGATGACGAAGAACTGGAAAAACAAATCGGAACATAAAAAACTCCCTGCTCGTCGAGCAGGGAGTTTTTTGTTAAGCGATTACTCTTTCGGGTTGGGACCGTACATATTGTCGCCCGGCATGCTGTCTTGGCAGCACCAAACGATGACGATAATCCAGCCAACACACGGAATGAGCGCCACGAGCTGCAGCCAACCGGATTTACCGATATCGTGCAAACGGCGGCAGGTCACGGCGATACCCGGGATAAACGTCGCCACAATCAGCACCACGTCCAGCGCAATGCCCAAAACGGTACTGATGTTGCCGAGAACACCGAACACGAAGGACACCGCCGCCACCGCCAGCGTGAAGTACCAAAACTCGCTGCGGCGAGAGCGGCCCTCAAAGTTGGCGTACTCCGACAGACACTTTTTAACAGCCGTCATAAAATCCATAGTCGTTTCCCTCCTCAGTTGTTTTTCGTGTTTTCCACACACGGTTATTATACACGCGCTCACGCCCGTTTGTCAAGCGGCACGCGGCAGTTGACGAATCGGGAAAATTTTGGTATACTGAGCATAGGCGTTTCGACAAAAAACGTACTTTTTCGAGAAAAGAGGAACACAAAATGGGCAAGTTTGTTATGAAAGAAGCCAAAACCGGCTTCAAATTCGACCTGAAAGCCGGCAACGGCGAAATCATCGCCAGTTCGCAGGTGTATGCGTCCGAGGCTTCCTGCAAAAACGGCATCGAAAGCGTGCGCGCTAACTGCGCCGCCGCCGTGGAAGACCAGACCGTCGAGGGTTTCGAGACCCTGAAACACCCGAAATACGAAATCTATACCGACAAAGGCGGCGAGTTCCGCTTCCGCCTGAAAGCCAAAAACGGCGAAATCATCGCCACCTCCGAGGGCTATAAAACCAAAGCGTCCTGCCAAAACGGCATTGCGAGCGTGGGCAAAAACGCTCCCGACGCCGACGTGGTGAAAGAGTAAGATTTAACCTAAAAAAGACCGGTACAGCGTACCGGTCTTTTTTATTTTGCAAAAATTCCGCACTCGCCCACGGCGGCTTTGTAGGGGGCATTCACGAATGACCCCCCTTTTTGGACAACGCAATACTTTCGATGGGGCGATTCGTGAATCGCCCCTACAAAATCACCCAAAGGTTGTGCGAAAATAAAACGAAAAGGACCGGCGACCTCGATGTCCCTTTTTGCGATACTCTCGCACTCGCCCACGGCGGCTTTGTAGGGGTCATTCACGAATGACCCCCCTTTTTTGGACAACGCAATACTTTCGATGGGGCGATTCGTGAATCGCCCCTACAAAATCACCCCAAGGTTGTGCGAAAATAAAACGAAAAGGACCGGCGACCCGTGTGGTCATCGGCCCTTTTTTTGAGGCAGGTATTCGCCAATCTGCGAGAAAATTTGGATGAAGACCAACGAAGAAAAGGACCGACGCCCTCGATGTCCCTTTGCGATACTCTCGCACTCGCCCACGGCGGCTTTGTAGGGGTCATTCACGAATGACCCCCCCTTTGGACAACGCAATACTTTCGATGGGGCGATTCGTGAATCGCCCCTACAAAATCACCCAAAGATTGTGCGAAAAACGAAACGAAAAGGACCGGCGACCTGTGTGGTCGTCGGCCCTTTTTTGAGGCAGGTATTCGCCAAATTTTCCGCAGATTATTCGGCTTTGTCGGCTTTCTCCGCCAACACCAGGTTCGCGATGATGCCGAGGATGAGCGCGCAGGCGACCTCGGTCAGCGTGACGTCGCCGAAGCTCAAGGTCAAGCCGCCGACACCGCAGATGAGGATGATGGACACAACGAACAGGTTGCGGTTGTCGTCGAGGTCCACTTTCTGAATCATCTTAAGACCGGAGACGGCGATGAAGCCGTACAGCGTGATGCACACGCCGCCCATAACGCAGCTCGGGATGGTGGCGAGGAAGGTGGTGAACGGCGCCACGAACGCGGCGACGATCGCCATAATCGCGGTGGCGAAGGTGGTCACGATGGAAGCGTTGCCGGAGATAGGGACGCAACCGACCGACTCGCCGTAGGTGGTGTTCGGGCAGCCGCCGAAGAACGCACCGACCATGGAACCGACACCGTCACCAAGCAGGGTGCGGTGCAGACCCGGATCCTCGAGGAGTTCCACCTCGATGATGGACGAGAGGTTTTTGTGGTCGGCGATGTGCTCAGCGAACACAACGAACGCCACCGGGACATACGCCACAGCGATGGTGGCGATGTAGGAGGCGGTGATTTCTTTCACGCCTTTGAAGGCTTCCACAAAGGTGAAGTCCGGCACCCACTGCATGGACTCGAACAGACCGAAGTTGATGATTTTCAGCGCTTCGTTGTCGGTCGCGTTACCGATGACAGTGAAGATCGCGGCAACCGCATAACCGGCGCAGATACCGATGATAAACGGAATCATTTTCATCATCTTTTTGCCGTAAACGGAGCAGATGATAACGGTGAACAACGTCACAAGGCCGCAGATAAGCGCCACGTACGGGGACGCCACCGGAGCGGCATCGGCGTTGAGCACGCTGCCTTTGGTCAGGTCGCCCACGGCGTTGCCGGCGAGCGAAAGACCGATGATAGCGACCGTCGGGCCGATAACCACGGCAGGCATCAATTTGTTAATCCATTTGACACCGGCGAATTTCACCACGATGGCGATAACGACGTACACAAGGCCGGCGAAGATGGCGCCGAGGATGAGACCGGCGAAACCGAGCTGCGCGGACACGCCGCCGGCGAACGCCGCAAACATCGAACCGATGAACGCGAAGGACGAACCCAGGAACACCGGGCTCTTGAATTTCGTGAACAGCAGGTACACAATGGTACCGACGCCGGCGCCGAACAGCGCGGCGGATTGGGACATGCCGTTGCCGATAATCGCCGGCACAGCGATGGTCGCCGCCAGAATCGCGAGCAACTGTTGCAGCGCGAAGACCAGCGTTTTGCCGAAGGACGGTTTGTCCTTGACGTTGTAGGTCATTTGCATAGTAATTTCCTCCACCCTAATTTTCTTTTATGCAAGCGGGAAACCCCGTTTTTGCCTGAATGTGCCTCCGACGATGTGTGTCGGTGGCGCGCCGGTCAAAAAGCCCAAAAAACTCGCCGTGCAGGCGCACGGCGGTACAATTCAAGCAGGATAACACGCCTTGCCGACCTCACAGGACCGAAATTAAAGGACATTTTTCACTTGTTTCATTCTACCACATCTTGTGGTTTCTGTAAAGGGTATTTTTTTATCTTTTTCGTCATTTTTCGCACCGAATTTTCCCGGGTTGCATTTTTGGAAACCGCATGCTACAATAAAAGCAGTTCCAAAATTGAGGAGGAAATAAAAATGTCTAAATTCTGTACGTCCTGCGGCTCTCCGCTTCAAGACGGCGACCTGATTTGTCAAAACTGCGGCGCGTCCGCCATGGAAGCACCTGCCGCACAGCCGGCGCCCATGACCGTGCCTTACACACCGCCGCAAACCGCCACGCTCAACGGCGAAACCAACAACGAAACCGTCTCGCTGTGGGCGTATCTTGGGATGATTGTGCTGTTTTTGTTGCCCTGCGTCGGCTTTATCGCGGCCATCGTGATGTCGTTTGTGCCGAAAAACAAAAACATCAAAAACTTCGCCCGTGCCGCCGTCATTTGGATGGTTGTGCTCGCTCTGTTGTCCTTCATTGCCGGCTTGCTCATTTCCGCCGTCGTCGCGGAAGCGGTTGCTGCCGTTGTCGCCGGAATCGGCGATTTTGCCGAGGACAACGGCGCCATTTCGGAAAACGGCGAAAGCCTCGACCTCAATGCGCTGTTTGACGCCATCCAAAAAGAGTTGGAAAATGAGGGTGTCACCGTTAACGGTTCCATCCACATCACCGACGGTGACGACACCGTCGACATCGGCGGTTCGGTCGACGTCAGCGGTGCGGATGCCGTGAGCGAAGTCTCCATCGCCGCGTAATTTCTCCACATAACAAAAAGATAACAAAAAGGCGTTGCCGTGCAACGCCTTTTTTGTGTTTACAAACCGAAAAAGATATGCTAAAATAAGCGAGAAAAGGAGGGGATGCCAGTGACCAAATCGAAATTTAAGCCATACGTTCTTCTGTGGCTTTCCACGTTCGCCATCGGCGCACTTTCTTATGCTCCTTTATACATTACTTCGCTGACCAACGATTACGACGGCTTGTGGGAATCTTCTTGGTATTGCGCTGACCGGTTGGAAATTTCCGTCGGTCGTTGGTTTTGGCCGGTGCTTGATTCTTTGCGTCAAGGATACGCCGCCAGTTTGTTCAACTCTCTTTTGATGTTGGCGCTAATCGCTTGTGGTGCCGTGGTGTTGTTTGATTGTTTCGATTTCGTGGGCAAGCGTCGCACGTATTTATATGCCTTCCTCGTCCCCGTCAGTGTTACGGTCTGCGCACAGCTCTCTTTCCGCCACCAATCCCCCTCGTTCGGTATGGGGTTTTTTCTGTCCGTTCTTGCCGTATGGTTTTTGGCAAAAGAAAAATCAAAAAAGTTTTTCTCTGTTACCAAACTCCTTTCTGTGGTAGCGCTTACGCTTACTCTCGGACTCTATCAGGCCTTTTTGGGTGTGTTCTGTGTTGTTTTGCTTTTCTGTTTTCTCTGTCGCATCGCATTTGAAAAAACGCCGGCTTCTTCGTGGCGATTTTTGCTCGGCGGCGGAGCAGTCGCAGGCGTTTCGTGCGTTCTCTACAAGATTATTTGGGAAATTGTTCTGTTGTTCTCCGTTACGTTTCCCTCTTCCTATCTGGGCGCCGATTCCATAACCGTCGGCTCGATTCTCACATCCCTGCCACATACGTTTTTAAAAACCTATCGCGTGTTCTTCGACTATTTCTTCGGCGATTCTATCCGCCACACCCTATTTCAGAGGCAGTCTCTCTACATCGTGCTGTTTTGTCTGCTTTGTCTTCCGCTGATTTGCTGTGTTTTTTCCACATTCATCAAAAAAGAGCCGAAAACCGCTTTTCCTCTTTTACTGTTTCTTTTAATTCCTCCGGCGGCGAGCGTCTTTCTTTTGGTGGCCCCCGAAGCCGTACTGTCGGTGCAAACAACTTCTGCGCTCTCCCTTGTTACACCGCTATTACTTATCTTTGCCGACAATTTTTTAACAACACAAAGATCGACCCCCCCCGAAAAATTATTCGTCAAATTTGCCGATTTTTCGCCCCCGTTTTGGCATCCGTTGCGCTATTCGGTAACGTCTATATGGTCGGCATTGATCTCGAAACCATGTCGGCAGGTCGTACCGCCACTGAAACGCTGATGACGTCAGTATGTCAAACCCTTGCTCAAGAGGATCCGTCTCTCGAAAACCAATACTTGTTCGTGGGCTTCCCCAGCGAAAACCCAACGTTCGCAAAAAGTGCCTTTTGGAATCGTGCAAACGGGTATGCCCACTACGGCCAGTGTGGGTGTGACGGCGGCGTACGCGGCGACCTTGTTCGTCGCACCTACAACGGCATTTTCCGCAACATCGGTGTTAATATTGTTATTTCTCCCGACAGCGATTTTGATGCCAACCGTCTTATTCCGTCTAACGAAGTGGCTGCTATGCCTATTTATCCTCGTGAAGGCTCTATTCAAAAAATCGGAGACTATACGATTGTAAAAATTTCCGATCTCCCCCAATAAAGCAAAAGGAGCGTTTTTATGTTCGAGTCTTTAAAAGAAAAAAACATTTTCGCAAAATACGAAAAGCCGCTGTGGAACGTGTATCAAGTGGTATACTTCGCGATGCTGATTTTCGTTATCACCGTGCGCTATTACGAAACGTCTGCTTTTAATGGAAACGGTTTTCAGATTCCTTATATCCTTTACCAAACCGTGTATTTTATCTCGAATATGATTTTACCGTTTATGGTCGCCGCCAACGTAGCGTGCATTCTTTTGTCGCTGTTGGGACTCGCAACGGGACCGTTCGTTTGGAAAAAGAACGAGATGCTGTGCGGCATTTTGTGCTTTGTCGTTATGCTCGTTCCGTATATTCTGTTTGACTACGCACAGCCATATTGGTTCGCCGTGTTCATCTTCTGCGCTCACAACGTTGATTTCCGAAAAATCGTTAAAGTCTTCGTTATCGCCTCTGCTGTGCTGTTTGCCATCATCTTTATCTGCGGTAGCACCGGCGTTATCGAAGACGTCCTCGCCTACCGCGACGACGGGACCGTGCGCCACGCATTTGGCTTCCACTACACCACCTGGCCGCCGACACATTTGTTCTTCCTCGCCGTTTGCTGGGCATGGTTGCGTCAGGAAAAAATCACCTATGCCGAAATCGCGGTCATCGGCGGATTTGCCGCCTTTTCCTATATCGGTTGCAATGCGCGCACGTCATTCATTTCTTTGTCGCTGTTGTGTTTCTTCCTTTTGTGGGCAAAGCTCCGTGCAAGAAAAGCCGAAGATCTCCGCTACCGCATGACAAAACCGCTGCAAATTGGTTGCGTGCTTTCTTACCCCCTCATCGCGCTTGTTATGATGCTGTTGTCAGTGTTTTACTCGGAACAAAACGGTCTTCTGTCGGCCATCAACCGCATCACCACCAATCGCTTAATCCTCGGCCATACCGGATTTGAGCGCTATGGCATTTTGCCGTTCGGTCAGGCAATCGAAATGAACACCGAACCGCCGAAAGAGTATTTCTTCCTCGACTGCTCCTACATCAACATCCTGCTTCGCTACGGCTTTCTCGTTTTCCTTGCCGTGATGTTCATCTGTGTGTATGCCTGCTGCCGCGAATGCCAAAAGAAGCGATATATCCGGTTAGGGTTGCTCGCCATTATGGCGGTCAAAATCTCGATGGAATATCACATTATGGAAATCGACCACACGCCGATTCTGTTGTATCTTCTTGCTTTTGATCCCGATGACGGCGAGGGATTTCATTTCCGCGCCGCCTTCCCAAAGCGCAAAAAAGCTGTTGAACAATCCCCCGAAACCACATAACAAAAACCCCGGTCAAGGCCGGGAGTTCGTAAGGAATGTGTTGTTTCTCGCCTAAAAATTCCCGTCTGCATTGTATCAAAAGCCCGTAATGCGTCAGCATTACGGGCTTTTTCAACTTCCCAGAACGAAAATTTTTATTGGCTACGAAACCGCGAAGCGCCTTAAAACACAGATTTTGGATGGAGAACGCGAAAAACCGCCCCGACTATACTGGCGTATAGCGGGGCGGTTTGACAATGTTCTGCGCCAAAATCTCGTGTTTTTAAGGAATACATTCCTTACGAACTCCCG
>JAZUEK010000009.1:0-42048 GCA_045640165.1 Acutalibacteraceae bacterium
TTGGAATAAAAACATTTTTGAAAAGGAGAAATGTCTTATGAAAAAAATGAACAAAAAGGGCTTTACCTTGATGGAAATGCTCATCGTTATCGCGATCATCGCCATCTTGATCGCCATCGCGATCCCGACCTTCACCGCCGCTTTGGAGAAATCCCGTCAAAAGACGGACCTCGCCAACGTTCGTGCGCTGAAATCCCTCGTCGTTGCCCAGTATATGGCGGGTGACGAAGATGCGACCAGCGGTGTTCGCGCTCAGCTCTCGGATGATAATGACACCAACAATACCTTCTACATTGCCGAGAATGGTCAAGAGCTCGCTGCTACTGAGGCTGAGGGAATTAAGGTTTCCGCGAACTGGGACGGCGCTTACGACCCCGGTGAGACTCCGATTTCCTGCACCTTTGATAATGACTGCACGCTGACAAGCTCCGTTCCGGTGTTGCCGGGTACCGAATCCTAATTTTAGGAATTAACTGAACACATTGAAATAGTGAACTTCGTGGGAGGAGATGGGAGTTGCATCTTCTCCCACATTTTCTAAAAATTTGAAAAGGAGTACTTGGTATGAAAATGAACAAAAAAGGTTTTACCCTTATGGAAATGCTGATCGTTATCGCAATCATCGCCATCTTGATCGCCATCGCGATCCCGACCTTCACCGCCGCTTTGGAGAAATCCCGTCAAAAGACCGACCTTGCCAACGTCCGTGCGCTGAAATCCCTCGTCGTTGCCCAGTACATGGCGGGTGACGAGAAACAGTTGGATACTCCGGTTGATGTTCGTTCTGAACTGACGAAAGCCGATGTGACGCAGGCTACCTTCTGGCTTGCAGAAAATGGTCAGCAGCTTGCTGCTACTGAGGATGAGGGAATTAAGGTTACTGCGAACTGGGACGGAGAGTCCTATGGACCGGGCAGCACCGTCAGCTGCACTTTCGACACTTCTTGCATGTTGCTTTCTTCCGTGCCGAAACTGCCGGGTGTGTCCTAATTGTTAGGAATCAGCTGAACGCGTCTAAATAGTGAACTTCCGGGCGGAGGATGAGAGTTGCGTCCTCCGCCCTAACACTATACACCGCACAGACGTGGTGTAGGGGCTGGCGCCCCGACAGCCCTCTCTGGGATTGTGATGGGATGTGCGGCGTGTATGTAGGGGCGATTCACGAATCGCCCCACCGAATATGTCGCATCGACCGAAACGGGGTCATTCGTGAATGACCCCTACAAAATCACCTTGGATGGCATCGAAATCCGACAAAAATTCCGGCGGGCATCGCCTGCCGCATTTACATCACCACCGAAAGGAGATGACACAATGGACTATCGAAAACGAATGCGCGAGCTGCGCGAAGAGCGTGGGCTTACCCAAACGCAGGTTGGCGCGTTTCTCGGCAAATCCCAGCAAGGGTATAACCACATTGAGGCCGGACGCGCCGAGCTCAAAATTGAAGATATGATTCGCTTGTGTCGTCTTTACGGTGTCACGGCGGACGAATTCGTGGGAATGGACGTCGTTACCGACGTTACCGAAAAACCGGCATAAAACATCCAAACCGTTTGGTTTGGATGTTTTTTTGTGTGGGGATTTGCATAAGACGTGCGGCGACGCACAAACGTGTCAGGCTTCCCCTTGAGGAGAAGCTGTCGCCGAACGGCGACGGATGAGGTGTTACAAAAATTCACCACCTCATCCGTCACGGCGGCGTTTGGCGCGTGGCTGTTTCCGTCGGAAAGCGAGGCAGGCGTATGAGTATGGCGTTATATATCGCGGTGGTGGCGTTGGCGGCTTCTGCCGCGGCGCTGATTGCCGGATTTTGGCTTTGAAAGATCGACCCATTACGGGTCGGTCTTTTGCTTTTCAAAAAACGCTTCCCACCATTCGACGACTTTGAATTTCACCCGATACCGTTCGCCACCGGTGACAAGCGCATCTTCGGAGGAGGTCAGCACGTCGGCGGTGGTCTTTTTGTCGGTTGCCGCCGACACGCAAAGCGGCGGAAACAGCACGCACCACCAGTTGTGCCCTTTTCCCTCACCGAGTAGCAATCGCACCGCCGGATACCGTCCGGCAGGGAGCGTCACGTTGTCGTAGACGCGCGTGGGGAAATAGGTTTCGGTTACTTCGGCGGACACGCCATAATCCGCGCCCTGCTCTCGGAGTACGCGCGCGGCCACGGCGCACACCTCGTCGAGTTGTGCCTCGGCTAAAGTGGCGGCATCGTCGGCGCTTTCGGCACCGTCTAAAAGGCCGGCGCACTCGTTTACTACCGCGTCGCGGACGGAGAGTTTCACACGTTGGTCGGCTTCGCTGTCGGAATTTGCGAGAATATGCAGCCGCAGTACGCGCCCTCGCAGGTCGTCTACCTCGCCGGCGAAGCCGCAGATGGAAAGACAAAGACAAAGGCACAGTCCGCCACAAACGGCGCGCACCCATGCGTTTTTGAACATAAAAAATCCCACCCAAACTGTCAAATTTTCCCTTTCGGGTAAGGACAGTATGGGTGAGATTTTGCGGTTTAATCAGCGGCGGCGTTTTTGCGGCGATTTTTTCTTGTTTACCGCGGCCTTTTGCGGCTTTTTGCCGGTTTGCGGCGGTTTCGGGTCGGGTTTCACAAGGCAGTTCGGCCCGTTGCCGATTAAATCGGTGCGGCCGGCTTTTTTAAGGGCAGACAGCACGATTTGCCGGTTTTGCGGCAGGAAATATTGGAGCAATGCGCGCTGTTCCGCCTTTTCTTTCGGCGTGCGCGGAACGTAGACGGGCTCGAGCGTATACGGGTCGAGACCTGTATAGAACATACAGGTCGAAATCGTGCCGGGCGTGGGATAAAAGTCCTGCACCTGCTCGGGGTGAAGCCCCTCTTTTTTGAGGAACAGCGACAGCTCAATCGCGTCTTTGATGGTGCTTCCCGGGTGGGAGGACATTAAGTACGGCACGAGGTATTGCTCTTTGCCGACCGATTTGGTCAGTTCGTAAAACCGCTTTTGGAAGCGGCGATAGGAGGCAATCTCCGGTTTGCCCATTTTGGCGAGTACCGCCGCCGAACAGTGTTCCGGCGCGACTTTCAGTTGGCCGCTGACGTGGTGCTCAACGAGTTCTTTGAAGAAACTTTCGTCGGGGTCTTCGATGAGGTAGTCAAAGCGGATGCCGGAGCGGATGAAGACTTTTTTGACTTTCGGGAGCGCACGCAGACGGCGGAGAAGATGGAGATATTCCTCGTGGTTGGCTTTGAGCGCCGGGCAGACGGTGGGCGCTAAACACTTTTTGCCCTTGCACAGCCCGGCGGTTTTTTGTTTGTCGCAGGAGGGATGGCGGAAGTTGGCGGTCGGGCCGCCGACGTCGTGGATATAGCCTTTGAAATCCGGCATTTCGGTGAGTTTTTTCGCCTCGTCGAGGAGCGACTGTTCGCTCCGCGTCGAAATCGCGCGGCCTTGGTGGTAGGCAATCGAGCAGAAGTTGCACGCGCCGAAACATCCGCGGTTGTGGGTGAGCGAAAATTTCACTTCTTTAATCGCCGGCACGCCGCCCTGCGCTTCGTACATCGGGTGATAGTCGCGCATATAGGGGAGTGCGTATACGGCGTCCATTTCCTCTTGGTTGAGCGGCGGCATCGGTGAGTTTTGGAGCACGATTTTGTCGCCGTGCCGCTGGATGACCGCCTTGCCGCGCACCGCATCCTGCTCATCTAATTGTTTGCGGCAGGAGATAGCGTATTGCTTTTTATCGGTTTTGACGATTTCATAGGAAGAACACTCCACGCACGGGCGCGGCGTGTAGTCTTTGACGGGGATGGCCACACACGTGCCGAGAATGTCGGTCATGGTAGAGGGCGATTCGCCTGCCGCCCATCGGTCGGCGATTTCGACGGCGTGTTTTTCGCCCATACCGAACATGAGAATATCCGCGCCGCTGTCGATAAGCAGCGAGGGGCGCACCGCATCGTCCCAGTAATCGTAGTGGGCGAAGCGGCGGAGCGATGCCTCAAGACCGCCGATAGCGAGCGGCACGTCGCCGTATGCCGCGCGCACCCATTTGCAGTAGGTGAGTACCGCGCGGTCGGGTCTGAGTCCTGCTTTGCCGCCGGGGGAATAGGCATCCTCCGAGCGTTTGCGCTTGGCGGCGGTATAGTGCGCGACCATCGAGTCGATGTTGCCGCCGGTGACGAAAAAGCCGAGTTTCGGGCGGCCGAAGCGTTTTACGTCGGCCACGCCCTGCGGTTGGGGCAAAATCGCCACTTTATAGCCGGCATGTTCCAGCACGCGCGAGATAATGGATACGCCGAAACTCGGGTGATCCACGTAGGCGTCACCCGTGATATATACGATGTCGGCGGCGTCCCAGCCGCGCTCGCTCATGTCTTCTTTTGTTACCGGTAAAAACGGCATATTGCCACCTCGTTTCGTTTAGCCTTTCGCGTCAAACCACGTGTCGCCGACGTGGGCATCCACCGCCATCGGCACGGCCAGCGACACCGCTTGTTCCATTTCTTCGGCGAGCAGTTTTTTCACTTGCTCCGCTTCAGATTTCGGCGTTTCCACAATGAGTTCGTCGTGCACCTGCAAAATGAGTTTTGCCGCGAGTCCCTCGGCTTTCAGACGGTTTTCTACGCGAATCATCGCGATTTTGATGATGTCCGCCGCCGTGCCCTGAATGGGCATATTGCGCGCGGCGCGTTCGCCGAACGCGCGAAGCATATGGTTGGAAGCCGCGAGTTCGGGAAGCGGACGGCGACGACCGAACAGCGTCTCGCCGTAGCCTTTTTCTTTGGCATTGGCCACCAGACCGTCCATAAACGCGGTAATCGCGCTGTATTTCTCAAAATAGGCATCGATATATTTCTTTGCCTCGCCGTAGCCGATGGATAAATCCTCGGCGAGCGAGTGGGCGCTGATGCCGTAGACGATGCCGAAGTTGACCGCTTTCGCTCGGGTGCGCCACAGCGGCGTGACCTCGTCTTCGGGTACGCCGAACACCTGCGCCGCCGTTGTGCGGTGAATGTCCGCGCCGGAAACGAATGCCGCGGTCATAGTCGGCTCGTCCGCCATCGCGGCAAGCACGCGCAGTTCAATCTGCGAGTAGTCCGCGTCGCATAGCACACAGCCGTCGGCGGCTTTGAAAAAGCGGCGCAGTTCGCGCCCGAGTTCCGAGCGCACGGGAATGTTTTGCAAATTCGGCTCGAGCGACGAGATGCGCCCGGTACGGGTTTCGGTTTGGTTAAAACTGGTGTGCACGCGCCCGTCGGGGGCGATGACTTTGAGCAGTCCGTCGCAGTAAGTGGATTTGAGCTTCGCGAGTGAGCGATAATTTAGCAAATCGTCCACCACGGGATACAGCGGCCGCAGTTTTTCGAGCACGTCCGCGTTGGTGGAGTAGCCGGATTTGGTCTTTTTGCCGTGCGGCATCCCCATATCTTCAAAAAACGCCTTGCCGAGTTGCTTCGGGGAGTTTAAGTTGAATTCATACCCAACCGCATCGCACACAGATTGACGATAGGTTTCGATTTGCCCGTCCAACTGTTTGCCGAACGCGGCGATTCCCTCGCCGTCCACCGCAAAACCGCGGTGTTCCATTTTGGCGAGCACGAGCGCTAAGGGAAGTTCCACCTCGCGGAGCAAAAATTCCTGTCCGCTGTCGGCAACGAGCGCAGGTAACTTGTCCGCTACTGCCGAAAACGTCGCCGCGGCACGCACCGCTTCGTCCTCGACGTCGGAAAGCGGCAATCCATATTCCTGCGCGAGCCGAATGACGCTGTAATCGGACGAAAGTGGGTTCAAAAGATAGCCGCAAAGCCGCGTATCCACCGCGACAGCCGTAAGGTCATCTTCCTTTACGCCATTGTCCAAAAGTAGGCGGTACAAGGCTTTGCTGTCGTTTGTGCGCACGGCGCTTGTCGCCAAAACGGGGAGCAAATCCGTAAAGTTCGAAATCTTTACAACTTCATTCGGCAAGCAGACGAGCAGTTCGCCGTTTTCGATGACGATATCGAGCGTTTTTTCCGCTTTTGCGAGTGCCATCACGTCCGCGATTCGCTCGTCGCCGCTGATTGTAACGGCGGCAGAGGTGACAGTGGTCGCTTCCGGCGTGGGCGCGGCTTCGTCCAACCCGAGCCGTTTGATAAACTTAAACAGTTCGAGCCGCGCGAGCAGCCGAGCGAGCTCGTCCCGTTTCATCGGACGTTGGGCGTAATCGTCGGGATTTAAGGTCGCGAGCGGCACCGTTTTGCAAATCGTGCCGAGCGTACGGGAGAGTTGCGCGCTCTCGAATCCGTCTTTCAGTTTCGTTTTGAGCGTGTCGCGCAAGTCCGCACCGTCTAACTGTTCATACAACGCGTCAAGCGAGCCGAATTGTTGTAAAAGCGACACGGCGGTTTTTTCGCCGACACCGGGAACGCCGGGGATTTTGTCGCTCTGGTCGCCCATCAGCGCTTTAAGGTCGATGAGAGCAGAGGGGGTGAGCCCGTATTTTTCGAAAATCGCGGCAGGGTCGTACACCACCGTTTCGGCTTGTCCCATTTTAGTGGATGCGAGCAGCACGGTAACGTTATCGGAAACGAGTTGCAAACTGTCGCGGTCACCGGTGGCGATAAAGCACTCGTGACCCTGCGCTTCGCAGGTAGCGGCGAGGGTGCCCAAAATATCGTCCGCCTCAAAGCCGGGTTGTTCGAGCACCGTACAGCCGAGAAGCGTTAAAATCTCTTTGACAAGCGGCAACTGCGCAGCGAGTTCGTCCGGCATCGGCTTGCGGCCGGCTTTATAGCCGTCGTAGAGTTTGTGGCGGAAGGTGGGCTCTTTTAGGTCGAATGCCGCCACGATGCCGTCGGGGGCCACTTGCTCTTTCAATTTTAAGAGAATGCTCAAAAACCCGAATACAGCGTTCGTAAACGTGCCGTCTTTGGCGGAGAGCAGACGTACTCCGTAGAACGCGCGGTTGACGATACTGTTTCCGTCGAGCACCAATAATTTCATAGAAGCCACCCCTTTTCGGGAAAATTCATACGCAAAAAGTATACCACATTTTGCGTTTTGTTTCAATAGTTTCATAAAAATCTACAAAAAAAGCGAAAAAAAGCGTTTTCATACTTGCAACGGCGGAAATTATCCGCTATAATAAAGAATGGTTTTGAAACTAAATAACCGAAAGGAGTTTCTTGTTATGAACTATTCCCGCGAAGTGGAAAATATGTGCGTTGTCCAAAAAGGTCCGCACCACGATCCTGCCCCCATTCCGGAAGAAGGCAAATGGATCGCGTCCAAACAAATCACCGATATTTCCGGCTACACCCACGGTGTGGGTTGGTGTGCGCCTCAGCAGGGTGCTTGCAAACTCTCGCTGAACGTCAAAAACGGCATCATCGAAGAAGCCTTGGTTGAGACCATCGGCTGCTCCGGTATGACCCACTCGGCGGCGATGGCGGCGGAGATTCTGCCGGGCAAAACGCTGCTCGAGATGCTCAACACCGACCTCGTGTGCGACGCTATCAACACCGCCGCTCGTGAGCTGTTCTTGCAAATTGTTTACGGTCGTACCCAGTCCGCGTTCTCCGAAGACGGTCTCGTCATCGGCGCCGGCATGGAAGACCTTGGCAAAGGCGCCCGTTCCATGGTCGGTACCATGTACGGCACCAAAGCCAAAGGCGTGCGCTACCTCGAAATGACCGAGGGTTATTGCACCCGTATGGCGCTCGACGAAAACGACGAAGTCATCGGCTATGAGTTTGTTTCTCTCGGCAAGATGACCGACTTCATCAAAAAAGGCATGGAGCCGAACGAAGCCTACGACAAGGCGAAAGGCACCTATGGCCGTTTTGACGAAGCCGTCAAATACATCGATCCGCGTAAAGACTAATTGAAGGAGGAATATCGAAATGGCACAGTTTGAAGGTTACGAGAGACGCGAGGCGAAAATCCTCGCGGCGCTGAAAGAATTCGGGATTTCCTCCATCGACGAATGCAAGGAAATCACCCTGGCGAAAGGTATCGACATTGGCCAAATCGTCCGTTCCACCCAGCCGATCTGCTTCGAGAACGCGATTTGGGCCTACACCGTCGGCGCCGCCATCGCTATCAAAAAAGGTTGCACCAAAGCTGCTGACGCCGCCGCCGCTATCGGCATCGGCCTGCAGAGCTTCTGCATCCCCGGCTCCGTTGCCGAAAACCGCAAAGTCGGTCTCGGCCACGGCAACCTCGGCAAAATGCTTTTGAGCGAGGAGACCGAGTGCTTCTGCTTCCTCGCCGGTCACGAGTCCTTTGCCGCTGCTGAGGGCGCGATTAAAATCGCCCTCAACGCGAACAAAGTTCGTGAGAAGAAACTTCGCGTTATCCTGAACGGTCTCGGCAAAGACGCCGCGTACATCATTTCCCGTATCAACGGCTTCACCTACTGCGAGACCGAGTTCGATCCCTACACCGAAACCGTGAAAGTGACCAAAGAGATTCCGTTCTCCAAAGGTCCGCGCGCGGACGTCAAATGCTACGGTGCGGACAACGTGCCGGAAGGCGTGGCGATTATGAAACTCGAGAACGTGGGCGTTTCCATCACCGGTAACTCCACCAACCCGACGCGCTTCCAGCATCCGGTTGCCGGTACTTACAAAAAATGGGCGATCGAGAACGGCGTCAGCTACTTCTCGGTGGCTTCCGGCGGCGGCACGGGCCGTACGCTCCACCCGGACAATATGGCTGCCGGCCCGTCCTCTTACGGTATGACCGACACCATGGGCCGTATGCACTCCGATGCCCAGTTCGCCGGCTCGTCCTCCGTCCCGGCGCACGTCGAGATGATGGGTCTCTTCGGTATGGGTAACAACCCGATGGTCGGCGCGACCGTCGCCTGCGCGGTGGCTGTCGAAGAGGCCAGCAAATAAGTTGCTTTTCCCAAAAATCCCTCTCGCGTTTTGCGAGAGGGATTTTTCTTTATTCCCGTATTTCCACCGGCACTTCTGCGGCGATGTTTTCGAGGACGGTGTAGGTGGCGGTCAGCGTAACGCCGGTTTTGTCGGCGGCAACCGTTTCGGCGCGAGACAACACTTCTGCGCCCTCAAACGCGGTTTGCTCGGCGGCTTTGAGTCGTCGTTTTGCCTCCGCTTGTGCCTGCCTCTTGGTGCGTTTTTTGACAACCGTGGTCATTTCGGTTGCGGTTTCTTTTTTGACCGAAAGGGGTAACGCGCGCCCGAACAGTTTCACCGAGCGGACGTCGGTTTTGGTCGGCCATCCATCGGTTGAAAGCGGCGTAAACAGCGGCGCGGACAGCCCGAATGCCGATAGCGTATAGCGGTTGACCGTTTGCCCGGCAGGCTTTTCGGCCGTTTCACAAAACGGCACGCGCACCGTGAGTGTGCGCGCGGTTTCGGCGAGTACGCGTCCGGTTGCGCGTTTGAGCAAAGGGCCGACTTCGGTATCCACAATGCCGGTCGCGAGAAGTGTGCCTTTAGTGACCGCTTCGCCGATGAGGCATACTCGCTTGCCGCTTTCTATCTCGCAGCGGCGCACCACGCCGTCGCGCGCGGCAACGAGATTTGAGAGCGCCGCCGCTTTTACGCGCGCTTTTTCATACGGCTCGCGCGGCATCACCGTGACGTGCGCCACACACCCCGACAAGTTGACCGACAGCGCGCCGACGCCCTCGATTTTAGCCGGCGCGGTGAGCCGGATTTCGGTCGAGGGCACGCCGCTTTTTTTCGCGCCGATGGTGACGCCGTTTTGCTGTAAAAACGCGGTGATATCCGCTTGAAGCGCAGGGGAGAGCGGCGCTTTCAGGTCTTCGCTTTGCATTTCAATCACCCAAATGCGCGGACAGAGAAGACAAAACACCGCCGCCGCGACCGCGAGCCCTATGGGAATGCCCCACCGTCCGCGATAGCGCGCAAGTCGCACGGAAAGTCCTTGCTTTTTCACGATGTGCACGCGCATTCCGGTGTGGCGAACAAGCGGCGGCAGGCGCTTGTAGTCTTCGGCATCGCACCACGCGAAAAAGCCGCCGTTCGATCCGCGCAATTGCCACAGTTCCACGTCGGCCTCTCGCAAACGGCGAAGAAGTCGCGCAACGTCGCCGCCCTCCGCCTTAAAACGGACGGAAGTTTGGGTGTGCCGCACCCAATTGGTTATGAACATACCGCCGCCCCCTTATTCGAATTCAATCGACGACAGTCGTCCCTCAAGCACCGCGCTCGTTGCATCGAACGCGGCAAGGCACAACTCCCGTCCGCGAAAGCGGAACGTTGTTTTGCCGACGGCGAGCACCAGCAAATCCTCGCCGCATTCCGTGATTTCGCAATTGCCGTCGAGCAGTACCCGTCGATTGCCGAAAATTTCAAGATGAGCGCAAGAGGGGAGTACCCCGTCGGGCAAATCGAGTGCATCCGCCGCTTTTTGGAATTTTTCCGTCATAGATACCGCCGCCTTTCCTTTCATTCTATGTAACAGCGGTGGGAATAATGACGCACCCCCGTCGAATACGATACGACGGGGGCGATTGTATGAAAGCGATGACCATACGCGCAACACGCGGCAAAAAAGTCGCGGCGCTTTTGGGGTTTCTTCTGTGTTGCGGAGCGCTTTTGGCGTTCCCGACTGCCGCTGCCACCGGCGCAAAACGCGGCCTTGCGGTGTGCGGCAACGTGCTGTTGCCGACGTTACTCCCGTTTATGGCGCTGGCGTCCTTTTTGGTGGAAAGTGGGCTTTCGGACACGTTCGGTCGGCGGCTGTCGCGCGTGACAACGGCGCTATTCGGACTTCCCGGATGCTGTGCCGCCGGGATTTTGCTGAGTTTTGTCGGCGGCTATCCTGCCGGCGCCGCCGCTTGCGCAAAACTGGTCGAGCGTGGGCAGCTCACTATTGCCGACGCCAAAAAAATGATGCGGTTTTGCGTGATTGCCGGGCCGGCGTTCGTGGTCGCCACCGTCGGCGCGGAACTGCTCGGAAGCCCTCTTCACGGGTGGCTCTTGCTTTTTGCGGAGTGGGCGGCGGCGCTCGTTATCGGTGTTGTCGGCGGACGGGGGAAGCGCCGCTTGCCACCCATGCCGCCGAAAAAACAGCCATCAAAACCGCTGTTTGCCGCTGTGTCGGTGGCGGTGGGGGACGCGACGCGCGCGATGGTCGTGATGTGCGGATTCGTGACGGTGGTCTCTTGCTTTTTGTCGGTGCTGGATGCGATAGGTCTGCCGCGCGCCGTCACCGATACGGTTGCCGCTGTCGCGGAGGTGTCGGTCGGGTGCGTGGCGGTGGCGCCGAACGCGGTGGCGCTCGCCGCGTGTATCGGGTTCGGCGGACTGTCGGTGTGTGGTCAGGTGGCAACGCTGTTTTCGTTTCCGCTGCTTGACCGCGGCTTTTTCGCCGCCCGTATGGCCCACGCCGCGCTCGCCGCCGTGTTCGCGTTTGTACTGTTTCGGCTCGTTCCGCTTCCCGTCGCCACGTTCGCCGCAGGGCAGGTAAAAACGCTCCCGTTTTCCTGTGGATTTACCGGCTCGGCGGCGCTGCTCGCTACTCTCGTTACCGCACTTTTTTCCATTCCGCAAAAAGCAACGTAAAATTTCTTGCATTTTTCGGCGGCGTATGCTATACTGCAACAAGAAAGGGGCGAACGCTATGAAACGCAAGCTTTACGGCAACCGTATCGAGCCGAAATGTGAATATTGTCATTTCGGTCGCCGTGTGGCGGACCGTCAGACCATTCTCTGCGTAAAACGCGGCGCGGTCGCGGCAACGTTTTGTTGCAAAAACTATGAATACGACCCCTTAAAACGCATTCCTGCTCGCCGCGTTCAGCCGGTTGCCCCGAAAAGCGGAGAAGAATTTAAGCTTTGAAAAATGAGAAAAGCCGCAGACGTTTGTCTGCGTCTTATTTTTTGTTGCGCGAACTTTCGTCTTACACCGTGCCGGTGACGGTGATGGTGGTGGTGCCGGGGTTCGTGATCCATTCGCCGGTCGTCGGATCTTGGGTGTAGGTCGCGGCAGGAACGGTGAACGCGGTCGGGCCGGTTTCAAACACGCCGGTTGCCGGTGCGTAGGTGTAATCGTTGCCTGCGTTGCGGCCTACGCCGTCAATGGTGACGGCAATCGGGTCGAGAATCGGGTTAAACGTGTCGCGGACAATGACGTTGTCGCCGGCATCGGTCGCCACGTTACCGCTGTTTTGAATCACGAACGTGTAGGTGATTTGCCCGTTCTCGGTCACGGTGGTGGGCGAGAGGGATTTGGAAATCGTCAGTTGCGGACGGCTGTCCGGCAAAATGGTGGCCGTCGCGTCAATCGGTGCGGCAATGCCGACACCGGAAACGGAGGCGGTGTTGACCACCGAGCCGTTGACGTCAAGCGGCGCAAAGTTGTTGACCGCCGCCTCATACACGACCATCGCATTGCCACCGGCAGGAACGGTCAGCCCGGTCACCTGCATCGGCGGTCCGGAGACCACGGCCGGAGTCGGCTGTAAGACGCCGTTTTGGTAGTAGCGCACCGTGTTCGGCACGTAGTCGAGCGGCACAAGGTCGGTCGCGCCGAACGCGTATTGGCCGAGATTGTCGCTGACGGTCACGTCGGTCACGTCGGTTGTGCCGGCGTTGACGAGGCTTACGACGAACGCTACCGTGTCGCCGGCTTCATAGCGGTCATACACCGCCGCTTTGGTGACCGAAAGTTCTTCGAGCAGTTCGCCCACCGCAATGTTCGAGGTTGTGGAAAGTCCGTTATAGGAAAGTGTTGCTTGGTTTTGGAACGTTGCCATAGTCTTCACCCTTTTGTGTCGAAATTCGAAGGCGGTTGCCTTCCTTTTTTATCGTATGCAAGAGGGAAGACGAGGGTGAATGGCGATGTCACTTCGGGTGATTTTGTAGGGGCGATTCATGAATCGCCCCATTTCAATATGCAGCATCGACCGCGAGGGGGTCATTCGTGAATGACCCCTACAAGAGAATTTGCGTGCGCATCGCCGCCGAAAACAAAAACCGCCGCCTCAAACGAGACGGCGGTGAGGGTTATACGTTTCTAAGCCCTTTCGGGTAGTGGTTTTTGAGCGTGCCGGCGGTGGCTTTGCCGAAACCGAGCGGCGCACCGTCGCATAATACGGCAACGTAGCCTTTATACGCGGCATCCACGGCAATCGCCTCGCCTTTGAGGAACGCCGCAACGGCGTCGCTGTCGGCAGGCAGGTCGAGCGTTTGTTTCGCCGCGCGCCCGTAGGCGGCGAACAGCGTGTGGGTCGGCTCAAACCGCCCTTTTTTGGCGACCGCAACGGGAATGCCGGCTTGCAAAATCGGGAGTTTCCCCGTTTGCGGCATATTCGGCGGCAACAAGTGCCACACGTCGCCGTATTGCACGAAATCGCCGTCGGGAACAGTAGTTAGCCATTCCGCGAGTGCGGCGTGAGCGTCTTTTTGGGGTTTTACCGCAAGCGGCTTCGGCGCGGTTTCGTCCGACTCGACGGATTTTTGAAACAGCGCCAAAAAATGGCCCTCGCCGCCGTCGGCAGGGAACACGCGGCGGCAACCGGTTAAATCGGCGGTGCAGGGTGCGACGTCGTCGGCGAAACTCGCCACGGTGTCCCATGAAAAGCCGGCTCTGCCGAACGGCACCGCGAGCGGCACGAGCGAAAATTCGGGGTGTCGGCGTAAAAACGCCGCTGCTTGGCATTCGTCCTCTTCCGGCGCAAAGGTGCAGGTGGAGAGCAGCAGCCGTCCGCCGGGTTTCACCGTTTTCGCCGCGGCATCGAGAATGTGCGCGCCGCGGTCGGCGCAGGTTTTGATATTTTCGATACTCCATTCGGGGATGGCTTCCGGCTCTTTGCGGAACATTCCCTCGCCGGAGCAGGGCACGTCGCACAACACGGCATCGAAAAACGCAGGGAGCGCGTCGCCGAGGGCGGCGACGTCCACGCTCGTGACCACGCGGTTTTTGGCGCCCATGCGCTCGAGATTTTGACAAAGGATTTTTGCCCGTGGACGCACGTATTCGTTGCACCACAAAAGTCCCGTGTCGCCGAGCGCTTCGGCGATGGCGGTGGATTTTCCGCCCGGCGCGGCGCAGGTATCCAGCACTTTCTCGCCGGGCTTTACGGCGAGCGCCGTCACCGCCGACTGCGCCGACGGCTCTTGCATATAAAAGCCGCCTGCGTGGTGGAGCGGATGCGCGCCCACTTTATCGTTGCTGTCGACGAAAAAGCCGTTTTCGGAAAAGGGTGCAGGGGTGAGCGCAAACGGCAACCGTTTTGCCACTGTTTCGGCGGCAATGACGGTGGTATTGACGCGAAGTCCGCGACGGGGCGGCGCGCTGTAAAAATCGGAAAATTCGTCCCCTAACAGTCGGCGCATTCGCGCGACGAACTCGGGGGGCAGTGTGGCGAGAAAGTCGCTCATTTGTTCATTTTCGCCTTTTCACCGATGTATTCAATCGGCATCACGAGCGCCGCCGGCGTGAGTTTCGCGAGCACGTTCATTGCGTGGGGGATAAGCCCCGGCAAAATCACCTTGCGGTGGGACAGAATGCCGTCCACCGCGAGCCAGGCGCAGGTTTTCGCCGACATCGCCGGAATGCGGAACGAGGCGTTTGCCACGTCGTTGAATTCGGTGGAAACCGGACCGGGGCACAGCACCGCGACTTGCACGGGTTTGTCCTGCTTTTTCAGTTCGTAGTTGACCGCACGGGACAGACTTTGGACGTACGCTTTGGTTGCACCGTAGGCGGCGAGCAGGGGAACGGGCGCAAACGAGGCGATGCTCGACACGTTGAGAATCGTGCCCTCGTTCATCGTCTGCGCGAACAGTTTCGTTAAAATGTGCACCGCGGTGACGTTCGTTTTGACCATATCGAGTTCGTCTTCGAGCGCGATGTCGGAAAAATACCCCATTTTGCCGAAGCCGGCGCAGTTGACGACAACCGCCGGGTCAAGCGGCAGGCAGGCGGCGTGAAGCGCGCGCACCTGATGCTCGTCGGTTAAGTCGGTCTGCTTCGTCAGCACGTGGCAGCCGTAGGTGTCGGCGAGCCCGGCACCGAGCTCCTGCAACCGCTCGAGCCGCCGCGCCGCCAAAATGAGATCGCATCCGCATTCGGCAAAACAGCGCGCCATCTCGCGGCCGATGCCGCTGGATGCACCGGTAATCAACACATACATACGTTTTCCGCCTTTCGTTTTTTGTCCTTTTTATTGTACCACACGCCGCCTGCCTGCGCAAGGGGAATTTTAGCGCAAAAAAACGCAAAAAAACGCAAAAAACTATTGCATTTTCGGTCGGCATCCCGTATACTGAACACGTTGTGTAAAAAACGGGGGTTTCGGTGCCGAAATCCCGAAAAACAAGGAGATGTTTATTATGAAAAAACTGTTTTGCGTGCTGACCGTGTTTGTGGTTGTCGCGCTGTGCTTCGGGATGCTGTCCGTTTCGGCAACGAAAGAGCAGGACGAGCAAATCCTTGCCGCCGAGCCGACCGCCACCGCCACCGCGACCGCCACCGACGAGCCGCAGCCGATTGGGTTTTACGGCGATGCCAACGGCGACGGCATTGTCAATATGAAAGATGTGCTCCTTCTCCGCAAATTCTTGGCGGATTTGGAAGTGGATATCGACCAAACGTTGGCGGATGCCAACCGCGACGGCGAACTCAATATGAAAGACGTTCTGCTTGTGCGCATGTATTTGGCGGACTTGTGTGACCTCGAAAAGATATACGTGGATAAGCACGCGATTAACCCCGAAACGCTGCATAAGGAATTCTCGCCGGTGGACTTCAAGGTGGAAAAAGATTTTGCGCTTATGGGCTATTATCTATCGGAACCCTACAACTGGGATCCCGACGAAGAAGTGGCTTTTTATTCTCCCATAGAACTCAAATCTTATTTTGCCGGGTTGCAGAACGCCGTTTCCCGAGAAGATCTTGCCGAATTTGATTCCGCGTTTTTCGAGGAGAGGTTTTTAGTGGTGGCGAGTGCGGACTATTCTATTTTGAAGGGTTTCCCCGATGTTACCAAAGGAACGGACGGAGTGCTCACCATCTGCTTTGATACACACGCTCCGGTGCCGGCGGGTGCGTACGGCTGTTTCCTGATCTCCCTGCCGAACGAGATGTGCGGCTCCTTTGACAAAATTGAGTCTGTTCTCAAAGGAACAGAAGATTGGGAATGGGGAAAATAACCCACACATACAAACAAAACAAAAACCCTCTCTGTCATTGACAGAGAGGGTTTTTATTTGCATACTTTATTGCACAAACTCCTGCGCGTCGGCGAGGGCATCGACCTTCACCTTGCATTGCTCGATGAGCGTTTTGCCGAGGGCGATGGTGGTTTTATCGTCGCCGCGGCCGCAGAGAGAGGCAAACGTCTCGGCGGCTTTGGTTTTGAGAATCGCGCCGTCCTCTTGGCAGAGGTAGTAGAACGACAAACTGCCGTTTTGTTGGAGCTGTTCGTAAATCGCCGGCTCGGTCTGTTGCAACACGTCATAGAAGCGGCCGAACGCGGTACGGGCAACGAGACCGTTCGGCAGCAGGCGCTGCACTTCAATATCGGTCGTAAAGAGGAGGAGCAACCAGCGTTGCAAAAGCAGCGTCTCGTTTTCGGACGGGTGCTCGCTTGCCGCTTCGCGCGCGGCTTCCACCAGCGCTTCGCCGAGGGCACGAGCACGGTCCAAGTTGCCGTTTTCTTGTTGTTCTTTAAGCAGACGGGTGAGTTCGTCGGCGGCATCTTCCGGCTCGACGTATTCGCCCACGATTTTCATATCGCTGTCGTCTTGAATTCGCATACAATCAACCTTCTTTCAACGCGGCGGCAATCGCCAGCGCCAACTGATCGGGGCAGGAGGTGGGCTTAAAGCCGCAACGGATACCGGAAAGCTTGTTCATCGCTTCCTCGGCGTCCATTCCCTCCACAAGGCGAGCAATGCCTTGCAAGTTGCCGTTGCATCCGCCCTCAAAGCGGACGTTTTTAAGAATACCGTTTTCTAAATCAAAACTCACACTGCGCGAGCAGGTGCCTTGATTGCGACGGGTATAGGTCATAACGATTCCTCATTTCTTTCGACTACCCAGTATACACGATTTTTCGGGAAAAAGCAAGTCTTTTTCCGTTATTTGGTCAATCCAACGCCTCAAAGGCGTCACGCACGGTTTTCACTCCCACAATTTCGATATCGGAGCGCGTGGCGAGACCTTTTAGGTTGTGGTAAGGCAACAACACTTTCTTAAAGCCGAGCCGTGCGGCTTCCGCCACGCGTGCGTCCGCTTGAGACACCGAGCGGATTTCTCCGGTGAGTCCGACCTCGCCGAACGCGGCCACGCCCTCGGAAACGGGCTTGTCTTTAAGCGCGGTCACAAGCGCAAGCGCGACCGGCAGTTCCGCGGCAGGTTCGTTGAGCCACAGTCCGCCGACGACGTTCATATACGCGTCGAGATTCGAGAAGAAATAGCCGGCGCGTTTTTCGAGTACCGCGAGCAACAGCGCCAAGCGGTTTTGGTCAAAGCCGGTGGACATCCGGCGCGGATTGCCGAACGCGGTGGGGGACACCAGTCCTTGCACTTCCGCCAAAATCGGGCGAGAACCCTCCATCGTGCAGGCGACGCAGATGCCGGAGACGTTGACCGGACGGCCGGACAGCAGGGCGAGCGACGGGTTTTCCACCCCGACGAGCCCTTTGTCGCGCATTTCGAACATACCGATTTCGTCGGTCGCGCCGTAGCGGTTTTTGACACAGCGGAGCAGGCGATAACTCGAATGGCGGTCGCCCTCAAAATACAGCACGCAATCGACGATGTGCTCCATCACTTTCGGGCCGGCGATGGCGCCGTCTTTGTTGACGTGGCCGACGATAAACAGCGGAATGTCCGCCGCTTTGACGGCGCGCATCAGCGCCGACGTGCATTCGCGCACTTGCGTGACGCTTCCGGGGGACGAGGCGACGGATTGCAGGCTCATTGTCTGAATCGAGTCGATAATCACAAGGTCGGGATTTTCACTGTCAATCGCCGCCAAAATCGCGTCAATATCCGTTTCGCACAAAAGCAGGACGTTTTCGCTGTTCACGCCGAGGCGATCGGCACGCAGTTTGATTTGGCGAGCGGATTCCTCGCCGGAGACGTAGAGGATACGCTTGTCCGTGCCGAGGGTTTCGCAAATTTGAAGCAGCAGGGTGGATTTACCGATGCCGGGGTTGCCGCCGATGAGCATCACGCCGCCGCGGACAATGCCGCCGCCGAGCACGCGGTCCAGTTCCGAAAGTCCCGTTAAAATGCGTGGGTCTTCGGCGGTGGAAACGTCGCGTAAACGGGTGGGTTTCGCCGCCGCCGTAACGGTGCGTGCCGAGGCGGTGGGAGCAACGCGGATTTCTTCTTGCACCGTGCCCCAAGCGCCGCAGGTAAAGCATTTGCCGGAGGGTTTCAGGCTCTCTGCACCGCATTCCGAGCAGATATAGACGGTTTTATTCTTTTGTGCCATTTCGGTCACATCCTTTCAGGGTGCGTAACACAGCACCCCACAGCAAAGCGCAAACGCCGTGTCTTGGCGATAGGTTTTCTCTTTCAAAGCGGCGAGTTCATCGGGATTGCTCAAAAAGCCGCATTCCGCGAGTACCGCAGGCGTGGTGGTTTTGTAAAGCAAAAACACGTTTTCGCCGCCGGGTTTCAGTTCTCTTGTGTTGTTCGGCTGTATCAGAGCCGTAAACTGTTCGCGTACCGTTTCGGCGAACACCTGACTTTCGGGGGCGTTTTTCGAATAGAAAAACTGTGCTCCGTGGCAGGAGGTATCACCGAATTTGTTTTGGTGAACGGCGAGTACCAAGTCGGCGGAGTCGTAAAGGGTAAGCCGCGTTTTCATATCGCTGACTTTGCGCGCGCGAACGGTGTCGCCCTCGCCGAGACAGACGTCGGTTTCGCGCGTTAAGGCGACGCGATAGCCGCAAAACGCGAGCATATCCCGGAGCGTCAGCGCGACGTCTAAGTTGATGTCTTTTTCGAGCGTGCCGTCGGGCGCGACCGCACCGCCGTCCTCGCCGCCGTGACCGGCGTCCACCAAAATCAGCGGACGGGTGTCGGCGGCCGTGGTGGTTACCGTTGGGCGTTTTCCCACGGTGACGGCAACGAGCAACACAGCGCATTCGATGAGCATGCCCCAAAAGAGCGCGGTTTTGACGGTTTGTTTCACAAACATCCCTCCCATACCACACTGTATGGGAACGGGCAAAAATTATGCTCGACGGGATTTTTTCTTTTTCTTCTTTCCTTTATAGAGGATCTTGTCTCGCAACACGATGTCTTTCGCGCCGAGGGTATAGGCAACGTGGGTGGTGAGCGGTTTCAGCATCATCAGCGGCAACATCGCAAACGGCACCCACCACGCCATAGAAGCGGTGGCGGCAGACGGCATCATTGCGGTAACAATCGGGAACCACGGCGCCATCAACAGCTTAAACGTGCCGGCAAATTCGGGGTTAAACCAACCGAATTTGCTCATCAGAAGCGCAAGCCACGCGATACACAGCGGCAACGTTGCAAACGCGCCGGCGCGCAGGCCGAACCATTTGTCGAAACCGTCGCCGTCGTCGCCTTGGACGTTTTTACGTCCCTGCTCCCATGCGGAAACGTACAGCATCGAGATATACATTCCGAGCATACAGATTTCCGAGAGGATAAAGGAAACAACTTTCACAAACGTAGACATTTCGGTGCGGATGGCCTGACGATAGTAGAGCGATTCGGTGGCGGACGTGTCGGAACTGTCGGCGGCAGAGGCCTCTTCCTCGAGTTTGCTCACGTCGTCAAAGTAGTAGTCGCCCATATTGGTGAGGGTGCCGTCCGCTTCTTTGTGATAGACGGTGTAGCCCACTTGTTTTGTGCCGACGGCGGTGAAAATAAAGCCGAACGACAGGTACACAATCATACACAGCAACGCGGCGATAGCGGCACGCAAAAACAATTTTGTGCCGAATTGAGATAAAGTGGTTTTTTGCATGGTTATTCCTCCTCGCCGACGTCATCCGCAGGCTCGTCCGCTTCGGCGGACTCGCTTTGTGCGGTGGTGGCGGTGGTTTTCGGGGTGTTGTTGACGCGCAGCGTCACTTTGTTGCCGTTGAGCGGCTCGGTGCCGGCATCCGGCCACGTGCCGAACACACAGCCCACGTCCACCGACGTGTCTGCGCCTTCGGCAATCTCCACACGGAAGCCGAGGGCTTCCAGATAGATTTTCGCATGTTCCGCTTTCCAGCCGGTCACGTCCGGCACAGCGGTGCGCGCCTTGCCGGCGCTTAAGTAAACCGAGATGGTGGTGCCGTCCGGAACGGGTGCACCGGCCACCGGATTTTGCGCGACGATATAGCCGGCCGGGACAGAATCGCTGTATTGATAGCCGATAACGGTCACGGGATAGTCGTCTTTTACGCGCACACCACCGTCAATGGGAAGCGCGTAGTAATCCTGCTTGCCGTCGCACAGATTCGGTGCGAACGACACGGGCCCTGTCGCTTCGGTCGAGGTGGGCTTTTCGGTCTCGGTCAGCGTGGGCGCGGCGGCGGTTTTACTGGTTTCATTGGGGTTCTTTTCGGGGTGGCTGAGCTTGAAGTAAATTACGCCGCCTACCACAATCAAAATCACCGCCAACAACGCGCACAGAAGAATGGCATACTTTTTGCCGGTGGAATTTTTGGGCATTTTTTCTTCGCGATTGCCGGCGGCCATGGCTTCCGCTTCCTGCGCCAACGCCGATACCACCATGCCGGTGGACAGACGGTCGCGCAGTTCGGTCAGCGAGGGAATACGCAGTTTCGTATTCGGTTGCAAGGCATCGGCGAGCGTTTCCGCCACGTGTTCCGGCAACGCGTTAGCCACTTCGGTGGGCATAAACAAGTCGTTGCCGTCATCCGCGCGCTGAGAGCCGTCGGGGGGAGGGTTGCCGGTGAGCACACGGAACAGCGTGGCCGCCACGGCGTACACGTCCGCGGAAGCGCCCACGGGTTTGCCGAGCGTATATTGCTCCGGCGCGGCATAGCCGTCCGCCAATTGCGGCTCCAGCAAATCGGTTTCGCGCCGCACTTCCACCAGGTCAAAGCCGGTCAGGCGCAACCGTCCGCTTTCGTCTACCAACAGATTTTGCGGACAGATGGCGAGATGGTGCAAGCCTGCCGCATGGCAGGAGAGAAGTGAAGACAAAAACGGCAAAAACAGTTTGCGCGTATCGTTCCAGGTCAGTCGGCCGCCTTTTTGCGCAAGCAATTCGGACAGCGTGTGTGGCTCTAAATATTCCGACACGGTATAGGACGTGCCGTTTTGCTTAAACAAGTCATAGACGGGAATCATCACCGATAAATCGCGCAATTTGGCGAGGGTGCGCCCTTGCGTCTCAAACTGCTCGCACAGACGGGCAAATTCCTCCTCGGTGGATTCTTTCGGGCTGATGGCGCCCGTTTCACTGCGGTGACACAGCGCTTCCGGCATAAATTCCCGTAAATACACGGGGCAGTCGCCGGTCTGGTCATACGCAATATAGCAGGCGGTGGTACCGGAAAAAGACAGCACGCGCCCGACGGTGTAGCGTTCCGCCAGCACCGTTCCTACCGGAAGATATTCAGCCGGGTTTCCGCCGTCGGCAGGATAGCCACACACGGGGCAAGCGTCCGACTCGGCGGTATAGATGTTCATACAGCCGAAACAGCGGCGTTCGGAATATTGCATAAGATTGCCTCCTTTTTACGAAGCGAAAAATTCGAAATTATCCCTCGTCGGCCAATCGACGTTCCAGTTTGGCTTGGCGCACGTCGTTGCCGGAAAATGCCAGCGGAACAAACGTACCGAGCACGCGCGACGCCACAGCGTCGCCGTACCGCGGCGCCCAGTCGGCGGCGGTGAGGTTGGTGCTGACGACGGTGGGAAGTCCGGCGAGAATACGCCCGTTGAGAATGTTGTAGAGGCAGGCGTTGGTAAACGCGGTGGACATCTCGGTGCCTACGTCGTCAAGAATCAGCAAATCGCAGGAGAGAAGCGATTCTTCGGTGTCGCCCTCCTCTTTGCCGAAATGTTCTTTTTCCAATTTGCGAAGTAAGGTCTGCACCGGACCATAAATGACGGAAAATCCGCGTTCGGTGGCGAGCTTTGCGATGGAAAGAGCGGCGTGGGTTTTGCCCGTTCCGGTCGAGCCGAACAGTAACAAACTGTCTACCGAGGTGTCGAACTGCTCACCGTATTCGCGGCAGAAATCAAGGTTTTTCGCCATCTTTTCGCGCACGTTTTCGTCGTAATAGGTCAAGTCCATTTCGTCGAACGAGGCGAGTTTCATCCCCGACGATTTCGACAGCGTTTCGCAGGCGTATTGCGCGAGCAAAGCCGACTGGCAAGCGCAGATGTGATTGCCTTTGTAGCCGGTATCCTCGCACAGAGGGCAGGTGTAACGCGGCGTAAAATCCGTTCCCGTTTCGCCGGCGGCGGCAATCAACGCCGCCAATTCCTGCTGTGCTTGTTCGTTTTCACGACGGGCTTCGGCGAGCGCGGCTTCCACGTCGCCGCCGTTCAGCACCACGCGCGCAATTTGGCCGGCAGACGCCGCCATGCGACGCTCACAGTCGAGCACGCCCGGCTGTTTTGCCACCACGCGAGCGTGGCGAGCGACGGCTTCGGTTTCGGCGGCCTGACGGCGGCGCGAAAGTTCGTCCGCGGCGCGTTTGCACACTTCACGACTGTATCCCATTTACTGACCCTTCTTTCGGAACTGCGGCGTTTTCTCCGCAATCATTTTCTCGTATTTTTCCACGTCAAAGCCGCCTTCTCCTTTTTTGGTCGGCTTTTTCGCCGCGGCTTTTTTCGGCGCGTCTACCGCCGCCGGCTCGGTGATGCCGTCCTCGTGCCATGCGCACAAGAGGCGGTCCATATAGGCGGCTTGAAACACACCGGTTTTTTCTTTGCATTTCGCATAGGCGAGGGCAATCAGCGGCTGTGTTTGTTCAAACGTGCAAATCCACTTGCACGCCAACTCTTTTTGCGATACGGTGGGGCGTTCCACCGAAAGCGCTAGCCAGTCGCACAGCGTTCCCCACGCTTGGTCGCGCTGTTCTAAGTGACAGAGATATTGGTCGGCGGCATCGATGGTGTTGATGCCTTGTTCCTCCCACGAGCGCGCAATGGTCTGTACGTAATTGACGCGCTTTTTGTCGTTTTTCACCGCGTAGGCGACAATCATAATGAGCACTTCCATGGGCAACGTGGTCTGCTCACACAAATCCATCAGCCGGTCTTGGTCCGCACGGGACAGCGTTTTGCCAAAACGGGCTTCCACCGTGTGGAGCAGGTTCAAAAACTCTTTTTGCCCGTTGGAGCGCTTTGCTTTTTTGGCGGCGGCCACGTCTGCCGAGGACACGGTTTTGAGTGCTGCCGTCGGTTTCGGGACTTCGACGGTTTCAGGATTCGCCGTTGCAGAGATAGCGGAGACGTTTGCGGCTTTGGGCGTAGGGGCGGTCTCGTCCGAGACGAGCACGCCTTCGGCTTGCCAAAATGCCAGCGCATCCTCGCAATCCGCTTCGGTAACGCGTCCGCCGAGGGCGGCGGCGCAGGCGGCGGCATCCACGCCGTTTTGTCCGCAGGTCGCCATCCAAAGCAGGACCTTCAGTTGGGTGAATGTGGCGATTTTCAGCGCATCTCCTGCTTTTTTGGGGAGCACTGCCGGATTCCACATTTCCGCACCGTTCCAAACGTACATATTGCCGCCTCCTTTCCTAAAATCGAACGTCTTACACGCGCGCGAGTGGCGCGCGGGAAAAATATTATACACTATTTAGTATCGCAGTGCAAGTCCTAAAACGGGATTTTCTTGGTTTCCTGCACAAAAACCGCAAAAAACGACGAAAAATCGGGAAAAAATCGGGAAATCGAAAAAAATTCAAAAAAGTTCGAAAATTTTTGTTGCATTTTGAAAACCGATGTGCTATACTCCTAATGTTGACCTCGTTTTTGGGGGTCAACGGCAATGAAACGAGGTGATTTCCGTGAAAGAAAATATCCATCCCGATTACAAGCAGACGACCATCACTTGCGCCTGCGGCGAAGTGATTGAAACGGGTTCCACGAAAGAGAATATCCGCGTGGAGATCTGCTCCAAATGCCATCCGTTCTTCACCGGCAAACAAAAATTGGTGGATACCGGCGGCCGCGTGGATCGTTTCAAAAAACGTTTCGGTATGTAATATCGAAGCCACAGTCAGGCTTACGGACAGGCTGCGACAAAAGAGGAATACCCTTTTCCGACAAGGTTAGGTGTGTTCGTTTTTTGTGGCAGCCTGTTTTCATTTTCAAAAGAGAGGGGGCGACCGTGTGGACAACGCGATGCGCACCGTAAAACTGTCGGCGACGGCGGAGTTTACCGAGCGTCGTTCCCGATTTATCGGTATCGTGTTTCCGGCCGAGACCGCCGCGCAGGCGATGGAATTTTTAACCGCTTTACGCAAAGAGCACCGCGACGCGCGGCACGTTTGCTTTGCGTACCGTGCTTCGGACGGCGCCAAGTTTTCGGATGACGGCGAGCCGGCAGGAACGGCCGGTCAGCCGCTGATGCAGGTGCTTGAGCGCAACGAACTTGAGCATTGCGGATTGGCCGTGGTGCGGTATTTCGGCGGCATTTTACTCGGCGCCGGCGGATTGCTTCGCGCCTACACCCATGCAGGCGTGCTCGCGGTGGATGCCGCAGACGTCGTAACGATGCGGCTGTGTAAGGTGTTTGAAATCACCTGCGACTATGCGGCGTACGGGTTTGTTCGCCCGTTATTAGAACAAAACGGCACGCTGTTGGACAGCACGTTTGAGGGAGACGTCACGCTCAAAGCCGCACTTCTTCCCGATCGTGTGGACGCGGTCAACATCGCGATTACCGACCAGTCGGCAGGGCGATTTTGCGGCAAAGTGACGGACGAGTGCCTGTTGCCTTTTGAAGAAAAAGAGGAAAAATGAAAAAATCCGCAAATTTTTTTGAATTTTCAAAGGAATTTTCGGATTTTTTTTCGTATAAGAGGATGATACTTGTTTTTGAGGTCGAATTCTGTCCTCAAAACGGGATGTTTTTTGTGATACAATCCGCAGTCGAAAGGGAGGAACGGCATTGACAGTACGCGAGGAATACGAGGCGCTCGAAAAACAGATTTTGGCGCCGTACGCCGCTTTTGCGGCGGACAGCCGTGGCCGCGAGCACGAGGAGATTCCCTGCCCGTACCGCACCGTGTACCAACGGGATCGCGATCGGGTCATCCATTCCAAGTCTTTTCGCCGGTTGAAACATAAAACGCAGGTGTTTTTGTCGCCGGAGGGGGACCACTACCGCACGCGCCTTACCCACACGCTGGAAGTGTCGCAAATCGCGCGGACGATTGCCCGTGCGCTTCACCTCAACGAGGATTTGACCGAAGCGGTTGCGCTGTCTCACGACCTCGGACATACGCCGTTCGGTCACGCCGGTGAGCGTGCGCTTAACGAACTGCTTGACGGCGGATTTCGCCACTATGAGCACAGTGTGCGTGTGGTGGAAAAGTTGGAACACGATGGCAAGGGACTTAACTTGACAGCCGAAGTGCGCGACGGCATTCTCTGCCACACCAAAGGCGCGACAGCCAAGACGCTTGAGGGCTGTATTGTCCGCTTCGCCGACCAGATTGCCTACATCAACCACGATATGGACGACGCGATGCGCGCCGGTGTGATGAGCGAAAGCGACATCCCCACCGACGTGAGAACGTTGCTCGGCGAGACGCGCGCCCAGCGGCTCGATTGCCTGATCGGCAACGTGATTAAAGCCAGCGACGGCAACGATATTCGTATGGCACCGGCGGTGTACGAGGCGTTTCAGACGCTCCACCAGACGATGTTCGATAAATTGTATTATAACCCCATTGTCAAAGGGGAAGAGAAAAAAGCCGTCGCGTTGTTACAGACGCTGTTCGACTATTTTGCGAAAAACCCCACGGCGCTTCCGCCGGAGTTTGCGGCGGTCGCCGAAACGGAGGGCGCACCGCGTGCCGCCGCCGATTACGTGGCGAGTATGACCGATAATTACGCGCTCGGCATCTATGACAGCCTGTTTGTGCCTCGCAGTTGGACGTTCAAGGCGTAAAGCCGACCACCTTTGCGAAGTTGCAACACTTTACATTTTGAGATTTTTGAAAGGAGGAACCGAAAATGCCTATTCCCGAGAGTTTTATTGCCGAATTGACCTCTCGCTGTGACATTGAATCGACGATTTCCTCCTATGTTCCGCTTAAACGAACCGGACGGTTGCTGAAAGGGCTTTGCCCTTTCCACGGCGAGAAGACCGCATCGTTCACCGTGTACCCCGAAACCGCGTCTTTTTACTGCTTTGGTTGCGGTGCGGGCGGTGACGTTATCACGTTTATCAAGCGAATTGAAAATTTAGACTATCTCGACGCGGTAAAATTCTTGGCGGATCGCGCCGGAATGACCGTTCCCGAATCCGCCCACGTCAACGACGCGGAGTCGAAGTTACGGGTGCGCGTGCTGGAGGCCAACCGTGCTGCGGCGCGGTTTTTCCACGAACAGCTCTATTCTCCTGCCGGAGCGGAAGCGCTCGCGTATTATAAAAAACGCGGTTATACCGATAAAACCATCCGTCATTTTGGGCTCGGCTATGCGCCGAACGAGTTTTTTTCGCTTGCTAACGAATTGCGAAAGCAGGGATTCCGTGAGGACGAACTGATTGCCGCGTTCCTTTGCAAACGCGGCCAAAAAGGCGGCGTGTACGACGTGTTTCGCAATCGCGTGATGGTGCCGATTATCGACATTCGCGGCAACGTGATTGCGTTCGGCGGACGGGTGCTCGATGACTCGAAACCCAAGTACGTCAACACTTCCGACACACCGGCGTTTAAGAAAAGTCGCAATTTGTTTGCGCTCAATTTTGCCAAAGCCACCGGCGCGAAAGAACTGATTTTGTGCGAGGGGTATATGGACGTTATCGCGATGCACCAAGCCGGTTTCGAAAATGCGGTGGCCGCGCTCGGCACGTCGTTTACCGAAGAACACGCGAATTTGCTCGCGCGCTATACCGAAAACGTTACGATGATTTTCGACAGCGACGAGGCCGGTAAAAAAGCCACGCGCCGCGCTATCGACATTTTACGTCCGACCGGTGTGGGCATCCGCGTGGTCAACATTCCGGACGGTAAAGACCCGGACGAATTCATTAAAAAGAACGGTGCAGAGCGGTTCCGCGTGCTGTTGCAAAAATCCGCCGGCGACGTGGAATACCGCCTGATTGAAATCGCGTCTCGCCACGATTTGACGACGGATATCGGCAAAACGGAATACCTAAACGAGGCGGCACGGTTGCTCGCGTCGCTCGACGACCCGATTGAAAGCGACGTGTACGCCGGCCGACTTGCCAAAGAGATGGACGTGCAAAAAAGCGTGATGACCGAGCGCATCAAGAGTATCCGCGCCGGAAAAGAACGCTATCAGCGCAAAAACCAGACGTCGCAGGCGTTGCGCGATGCGGCACGGATGACCGATGCGGTCAACAAAGAGGCAAAGGATCATCCGCGCGCGGCGGCGGCGGAGGAAAAACTGATTGGCTTGTTGCTTCGCCACCCTGATTTATTCAAAGAAGCCAAAAAAGATTTGCCGCCCGAAACGTTGGCAACAGCGTTCAATAAACGGCTGTATAAAACGCTTCTCGATCGCCACGAGGCAGGACTGTTGACGGAACTGCCGTTCTTGGCGGAGGAATACACGCCGGAGGAAATGGCGTACATTACCAAAATGCAGCAGGATGCCGCGATGCAGACCGGCTCAAAAGAAGAACTGTCGGCGCTGTGCGCGGTGCTCCGCGAGGAAGAACGCACCCGAGCGGTCAAAAACGTGAGTGAGGCGTCGGATGACGACATTCTCAATTACATCAAGGGATTAAAAAAATAAACATAAAGCATAAAATGCAGGAGGGAATCGCAATGGCGAAGGAAAAAAGCAAAGTGATGGATTTGGACGAGGAACTGGACCGCGCGGCAATGGGGACGGCGGACGAACCGGTGGCTGAAGAAGAGCCGGAAGAGGAAGTGGCACCCCGTAAAGCGGATAAAAATCAGATTCGCGACCTCATTGAAATGGGCAAAGCCAAGGGCAAAATCACCATGCAGGAAATCATGGACACGATGGAGGATATGGACATTGATCCCGACCAGGTGGACAAGCTGTATGAGTCGCTCGAGGCCGCCAACGTGGAAATCGTGGACGATTTGCAGGACGAATCGCTTGAAGATTTGGCCCTTGTGAAAGTGAATAAAGACGATGATGAAGAGGGCGGCGGCGAATCGCTGATTGTGGATGACCCCGTCAAAGTGTATCTGAAAGAAATCGGCCGTGTGCCGCTGCTTTCGCCGGACGAGGAAATTGACCTTGCTCGCCGCATTATGGATGGTGACGAAGCCGCCAAACAGCGCCTTTCCGAAGCCAACCTGCGCCTTGTGGTCAGCATTGCCAAACGCTACGTCGGACGTGGTATGTCTTTCCTTGACCTTATTCAGGAAGGCAACCTCGGTCTGATCAAAGCGGTGGAAAAATTCGACTACACCAAGGGCTTTAAGTTCTCGACCTACGCGACGTGGTGGATTCGTCAGGCCATCACCCGTGCGATTGCCGACCAGGCGCGTACCATCCGCATTCCGGTGCATATGGTGGAGACCATCAACAAAGTGAAAAAGACGTCCAGCATTTTGCTGCACAAGAACGGCCACGAGCCGACGGCGGAGGAAATCGCCGCCGAACTCAACTACGACGTGGCGCGCGTGCGCGAAATTATGCGTGTGGCGCAAGAGCCGGTATCGCTTGAAACCCCGATTGGTGAGGAGGAGGACAGCCACCTCGGCGACTTCATTCCGGACGAGGAAGCACCTGCTCCGGCGGATGCCGCGTCCCATATGCTCCTGAAAGAAACGCTGACCGGCGTGCTCGAAACGCTGACGCCGCGCGAGGCGAAAGTGCTTCGCTTGCGCTTTGGCCTGGAGGATGGTCGTCCGCGCACCTTGGAAGAGGTGGGCAAGGAATTCGACGTGACCCGTGAGCGCATTCGCCAGATTGAGGCGAAGGCGCTTCGCAAATTGCGTCACCCGAGCCGCAGCAAGAAATTGAAAGATTTCCTCGACTAAGGAGCGCCGATATGCATATCAATTTGGAATCCGATTACGCCGTCCGTCTGGTGCGCGTACTCGGGCAGGCGACCGACCGATTGGACGGAAAGACGCTTGCCGAACGCGCCAACGTATCGCCTCGCTTTACCTTGAAAATTATGCAAAAACTGGTGCTTGCCGGAATTGTCATCTCCTATAAAGGCGCCCACGGCGGCTATGTTTTGAGCCGTCCGGCCAACGAGGTGACACTCCGCGAGGTGATTGAGGCGGTGGAGGGTCAGTATCGGTTCAGCCGCTGTCTCGACGGCGACTACGAATGCGGCTGCGCCGAGGGAGAGCGTTGCCCGTTTCAGACGGTGTTTGACGAAATCACCAAAATGGTGACGGACAAACTGGACGAGACGACGTTTGACCGTTTGATTTGAAAATTTGTGAAAAATCACAAGAAAAAAGGGGTTGTGCACATTGCACAACCCCTTTTTATATAGGAAAGCAGAAAAAATTTAGAAAAATGCACAAAAAAACAGAGAATTCTGTTGACATTTCTGATATTTTTTTGTATAATTCGTTTATATAAGTATGCCTTTTCTATGAGTTTCTTGTGAAAAGGTACAAAAATCCGCACAAAAACGGCAAAATGACGGGAAATCGGTCGTTTTTTGTGCGTGATGTTCCGTTTGGACTGACCGACGGCAACGGGGGATTTCTGTGCTGTCGCAGTTATATATTTAGGTTATTATTTAAGTGTCAAACACTTGAAAGGGGAAATTTTTATGAAACACCTGTTGAGAACTCTGTGCACCATCGCGGTCCTCGCGCTTATGGTTTGCTCGTTCGCGGCTTGCGACAGCGGATCCGGCAACGAGACCAGCAAAACCGGCGGTAGCTCCGACGCGGTGATCGACGGCAAAGGCCAGACCATCACCATCGCGACGCCCCGTATCGTCGACCTGACGCCCGGCGTCAGCGACGAGACTGACCTGCTGATCAAACGCATCGGCGAGGTCGAGAAAAAGTACAACATCAAAATCGCCTTTGAAGACGAAATCGACCAGAGCGACTACTGGGATGCCATGGTCGCGAAAGCGATGGCCGGTGAAGTGTTCGGCGACATTATGCTTATCTATCCCTACTTCCTCGACGAGTGGGTTGCCGGTAACATCGTTGCCGATATCGCCCCGATTGCCGAGAAAGTCGGTGTGGACTGGAACGACGGCAGCTGGGACGGCCAAGTGCTGCAAACCGGTACGTTCGGCAACAAGATTTATTCTTTCTGCCGTGAGCAGACCGCTTTGACCGCCGGTCTTATCTACAACAAACAGCTCCTCAAAAAAGCGGACCTCGAAGATCCGAGCGTGTGGGTTGACAAAGATGAGTGGAACTTCGACAAACTCGAAGAGTATGCGAAGAAACTGACCATCACCGACGCGGACGGCAACATCAAACAGTATGGTCTGTCCACCACCACCTGCGAGCTGTTCATGGGTTGCTACATTCTCGCCAACGGTGCGACCGCCGTTGAGTACGACGAAAAAGGCTATCCGTCCTTGACGCTGGACAGCGCCAAATCGCTGGAAGCCCTGAACACCTTCAACACCATGCTCAACACCGACAAGACCATCGAGTGCCTGTCCTGCCTCTCCAACTGGGAAGAGGCCGCCAAAGCGTTCTGCAACGGCGAAGTGGGTATGCTCGTTTGCGAAGAGTGGGTTATCGAGTATATCCGTGACGTGATGAACGAGGCCGGCAACGGTGAAGACTACGCGCTGACCTACTTCCCGAAAGGCCCGAACGGCAAAGATTACGTCGATGCTTCCTTCGGCGGTATGACCGAGTACTTCATCTACAACAGCGGCGATGCTGAGAAAGAAGAACTCGCGTTCCGCGTCTACTGCGACCTGTATGCTCCGAACGAGGACCTCGATCAGGAAGAGCAAGTGGCGACCACTGCTGAGAGCCTGTTCTCCGATGAGAACTCTGTGGAAGTCTACAAAGACATCATCCTCAACAACAAAGCCGTTTCGCTGAACATGTATAAACTCGGCCTTAACGTCCGTGAAGATTTCAAAAACGTGTTCCGCGGCATCTGCAATAACATCGGTACGCCTCAATCCATCATCAACTCCATCAAAACGGAAGTTGAGACCTACATGGAAGAGAGCACCTACTGGATCGAACTCGATAAGCAGAACGGCCAGAGCTAAATCTATAAAAAATGTCGTTTCCACCGTGCAGAAATGCGCGGTGGAATTCGGCGTTTCTTTTGCAAATCCACAGATGGGAGGAAATCAGTTTGCGAAGCCTGACTAAGAAAACGGCTTGTGTGCTGCTGGCGGTGACGATGTGCTTGACCGTTGCCTGCCCGGCGTTTGCGGCGAATGAGGAAGCACCGGTTATGGCGGCGGCTCCGACGCTTGCAAGCGTTGTCAACACGGCAGGGCAGAACAGCCCCCCGAATGAAGCGGTTTCGGCTGTAAAATCGGGAGAGGTGGATCCGTCCGCCATTGCGCTCATGGAGGCGCAGACCTACAAAGACTTTTTGCTTGCCGAAGGAGCGAAAGATGAAAATGAGGCGATGAGCCTCGGCGCTTCTTCCGGTAAAGACGTGGCGGTGCCGCTTACTGCGGTGACCGGCAAATGTGAGAAAGAATCGAACGGCGACGTTGCTATCGCGGAAGAGGGATATGCGACAATCGCACTTCCGTCGGTTCCTGCCGGACTCTATCAAATCAAGTTGGAGTACGACGTGGACGACACGCGTACGCGTGACGTGGAGTGTGCGGTGCTGTTGGACGGCGCGCTCGTTTACGAAGAAGCGCGTGACTTGACGCTTTCGCGTATGTGGCGCAACAGCGGCAAAATCGAGCAGGACGCCAACAACAACGACGTGAAACCGTCGCAGGAAACCGTTCCGTTCGAGGAGCGCGGCTACTTGACGCAGAGCCTTAAGGATTCTGCCGGCTACTACTCCGAAGCGCTGTTGTTCAACTTTGACGGCGTGAAAGAGTTGACGTTCGTCAGCCTGCGCGAGAGCGTGAAAATCCACGCGATTACGCTGGTTTGTCCGCAACCGCTGATGACGTATGCGGAATATGCAAAAGCGCATCAGGACAACGGAAACAACGCGGCGAAAACCCTGCCGGTCATTCAGGGCGAGGATTGCAGCTACAAGAGCGACGCAACCCTGACTCCGCAGGAAGACCGCAGTTCTCCGGCGACGCAACCCCGTGAGGGAAGCAAAATTCGCCTGAACTACATCGGCGGCAACAACTGGTCGACCGCCGGTCAAGAGATTGTTTGGAAATTCACGCCGGAAGCCTCGGGTCTCTATGAGATTCGCCTGCGCTGCCGTCAGATTTATTCCAGCGACCTCTATTCCGCCCGTACGTTGCGTATTGACGGCGAGATCCCCTTCGCCGAAGCGGCGGATATTCACTTTACCCACAACAACGGTTGGATTATCTACACCGTGTCGGTGGGGGAGGAAGCCTGCAAATTCTATTTTGAAGCCGGCAAAGAGCATACGCTGTCCCTTTCGGTGACGCTCGGCGACCTCGGTCCGACCTTGGAACGCCTCGAAAACAGCGTGGCCGCCCTCAACGATATCTATCGCGAACTCATCATGGTTATGAGCTCCACGCCGGATACCGACCGTGACTATGAGCTTGAAAAACTCATTCCGGACGTGCTCGAGAGCATGAAAGAGCAAGCCGGCGAGTTGGACGAGATTGCCGAGTCCATTAAAGCAATTTCCGGTTCTTCCGGTAGTTCTCTTTCGGCGATTACCAAGACGTCCATTCAGTTGAACGACTTCTATAAAGAGCCGAACACCATCGCTTCGCAGTTGAAATACTACAAAGACAACATCGCGTCTTTGAGTGAAGTGATGACCGCGGCGCAGGCGCGTCCGCTGGATATCGACTATATCTCCATTGCCAGCCCGGAAGAAGATGCCCCCAAAGCGGACGGTTCGTTCTTCCAAAAACTCTGGTATCAAACTCAGTTGTTCGTGGCCTCCTTCGTGGAAGACTACAACAGCCTTGCCGGTACCGGCGGTGACACCTCCACGACGCTTACCGTGTGGACGACGCTCGGCCGTGACCAGGCTTCTATCATCAACGAATTGATTCGTTCCGATTACACGCCGAAATCCAACGAGAGTTTCGGTAGCCAAATCGGCGTAGACCTGCAGGTTGTTCCGGTGGACGCGTTGATGCCGTCCGTTGCCGCCGGCAACGGTCCGGACGTATTGCTCAACGCCACCGCGAAATTGCCGGTGGAATACGCGATGCGTGGCGCTTCCGCCAACTTGCGTGAGGTCGTTCCGGCCGATGAACTGCAAGAAGTGCTTGAGCGCTTCACCAACTATGAGCAGGCGATTGTGCCGTTCACCTTTAACGACGGCACCGGCGACGGCTTGTATGCGTTGCCCGATCAGTTCCTGTATACGATGATGTTCTACCGCACCGACGTTCTGAAAGAACTGGAAATTGAACCGCCCACGATGGAAAATCCGTGGACGTGGGAAGACCTCATCGACATTCTGCCGACGCTCCAGAGCAACAACATGTCGGTGCTGATGGAAACCGGTGATAAGACCGGTGCCGACGTGGAGCAGTACGGTATCAACACCTACGCCATCTTCCTGTATCAGTATGGTGGCGCGTTCTACTCCGACGACCGCACCTCGTCCGCGATGAACAGCGAAAACGCGGTGGAAGCGTTCGAGTATTGGACCAACTTCTACACGAGCTACGGTTTGCCGACCAACTTCGATATGCTCTCCCGTTTCCGTACGGGTGAGTCCCCGATTTTGCTTACCGACTTCCCGTTCTACAACAACTTGTCCGTCTCCGCTCCCGAACTGAAAGGTTTGTGGCAGATGACGCTCGTGCCCGGCACGGTGCAGGATGACGGCACGCTCAACCAGACCACCAAAGGCGGCGGCACGGCCGTTATCTTGATGGATGCCGCCGAGAACAAACTGGCCGGTTGGGACTTCATGAAGTGGTGGACCTCCACTCCGACGCAGTCCACTTACGCACAGAACCTCGAGTCCTTGCTCGGTACGGCTGCTCGTTACGCCACCGCCAACAAAGAGGCGTTTAACTCGCTGGCGTGGTCCAAAACCGAATTGGAAATGCTGAACGAGGAAGCGCAGTACGCGGCGACCATTCCGGAAACTCCGGGTAGTTACTACACGCCGCGTCACATCAACAACGCGTTCCGTGCGGTGTGCATTAAAGAGAATAAAGAAGATGCCCGTGAGGCGATTCTCAAATATGCACAGATTATCACCGACGAAATCTATGACAAACGAACCGAATTTGGTTTGCCGACGAAATGAGGGATGAAAAGCTTATGAAAAATGCAAAGTCACCGTTGATGAGTGACTGGCGTCAGGCCTGGAAACGGGATCGCGTTGCATACGGCTTTTTGATCCCGTATGCGGTGTTCTTCCTGGTTTTCACCGTCTTACCCGTCGTCATTTCCATCATTTACGGTTTCACCTACTACAACATCTTCCAGCCGACCAAATGGATTTGGTTTGATAACTACGTCCGCTTGATGACGCGCGACAGCGTGTTCCCGATTGCTTTGCAGAACACCCTGAAATTCGCCATCATCTGCGGCCCGGGCGGTTACATTCTGTCCTACTTGGTTGCTTGGATGATCAATGAGGTTTCCTCGAAGATTCGTATGATCTTCGTCCTCATCTGCTACTCGCCGACGATTGCCGGTTCCATCTACGTCGTGTTTAGCGTCCTGTTCTCCGGTGACGCCTACGGCTACATCAACAGCGCGTTGATGGAATACGGTCTTATCGAAAAACCGATTGAGTGGCTGACCGACCCGAACTACATTTCCACCGTTATCATCATCTGCGTGCTGTGGGGTTCCATGGGCGCCGGCTTCCTTTCGTTCGTTGCCGGTTTCCGCACCATCGACAGCCAGTTCTATGAAGCCGCCGCCATCGACGGTCTTAAGAACCGTTGGCAGGAGCTGTGGTACGTTACCCTGCCGATGATGAAACCGCAGTTGTTGTTCGGCGCAACCATGAGTATCACGAGCGCGTTCTCCATCCACCAACAGACGATTGCCCTTGCCGGTTATCCGTCTACGGAGGACTCGGTCACAACCATCGTCAACTTGATGGTTGACTATGGTTACCAACGTTTTGACCTCGGTTATGCATCGGCAATGGCGACCGTGCTGTTCCTGATGATGCTGGTGTCTCGTTGGCTCATCAATAAACTGATTGCGAGGACCGGAACATGAGTAAGAATAAGAAAAAAGTTAACATTCCGTTCCTTAACGCAATCGGTCGCTTCTTTAAAGCGATTGGCGGTTTCTTCAAAAAGGTGGGCTTGAAGATTCGCCGTTTCCTGCGCCACGTATTCGCGGTCAAATCCATGCGTTCTCTCCAAGGCGACATTTTGGCGATTATTTTCCTCGTGCTCTTCTGCTGCATTATGGCAGTGCCGATGATTTACGTCATTTGTAACGCCTTTAAGCCGTACGACGAGTTGTTCCTCTATCCGCCGCGTTTCTTCGTGAACAACCCGACGTTCGACAACTTCCAGAACCTCTCCATCGCGATGAGCAACTCTTACGTGCCGTTCTCCCGTTATTTCTTTAATACATTATTTATAACGGTCGTCGGAACGGGTCTCCACGTGATTTTTGCTTCGATGGCGGCGTATTCGCTCGAGAAAATCCACTTCAAAGGACAGAATGCCTTCTTCAGCTTGGTCGTTGTCGCTCTTCTGTTTACCCCGAACGTCACCTCCATTCCGAACTTCATCATCATGTCCCGTTTGCACTTGGTGGATACTTACTGGGCACTCGTTTTCCCGGCCATCGGTGCTTCCATGGGCTTGTTCCTTATGAAACAGTTCATGTCCAGCATCCATAACGCCATGCTCGAAGCGGCGCGTATCGACGGCGCCGGCGAGCTCAAGATTTTCTTCACTATCGTGATGCCGAACGTCAAACCGGCGTGGTTGACGCTTATCATCTTCTCGGCAACCGACCTGTGGAACAACACGGGCGGCGTTCTGATTCGTACCGAGGAAATCAAACCTCTCGCATTCGCCCTGCAACAGATTTCGCAAGGTGGTCTTGCGCGTGCCGGCGTGGCCGGCGCCATCAGCGTGCTGCTGATGAGCGTGCCGATCATCCTGTTCGTTGCAACGCAAAGTCAGGTCCTCGATACGATGGCTTCCTCCGGTATTAAAGAGTAAGAACCGTCGTCAATTTTCCACAGAAGGGAGAAAACAACTATGAGAAAACACTTGCTCTGCCTGACGCTTGCGTTGTGTCTGCTCGTGTGTTCCGGCTTCTCGGTTTGCGCCGAGAATGCGGCACCGGATACAGTCGCGGCAAAGGCAGCCGAGGTGTCCGCGTCGGTAGATATGCCGACTTCGGCGTTCGCCTCGTATACGTACGACTGTTGGGGCAACACCATCGAGTGCCCGAACCCGTATTCCTTGATTCGCAAGGTGGACGGTGTCGCGCTCGGTGTGGGCGACCTCAAAAAAGTCATTGACGTCTATGCGAAAGACGGCTTCGTCTATCTCACCGCCAACGGCGATACCGAGAAAGACAACGCCCTCATCAAAATGGACGAACAACTCAACCTGGTGTCCGATTGGCGCGGATATTACAAAGACGGTGCTTACGTTCCGTTCTCGAAACCCTGCGGCATCTTCGTGACCGACGAGGGCAAAATCTACGTCACCGACACCAGCACGTACAACATCTACTGCTTCTCGGTCGAGGGTGAGGGCGCTGCGGCGAAACTGAACCTCGAAAAGACGATTGGCGCGCCGAGCACCGAAGACAGCTCGATTATCGATGAAGAATTCGTCGAGCGCTATATTCCGTCGAAACTGGTGGTGGATCGCACCGACCGTATCTACGTCGTGGCGACCAACGTCAACGAGGGTATCGTGACCTTCAACGACGAGGGTAAGTTTGACGGTTTCCTTGCCGCCGGTAAGGTCACCATCGACCCGTTCACCAAGTTTATGAAGAAATACGTCTACACCGAAGAGCAGAGAAGACGTATCGAAACCTTCGTCCCGATCAACTACAACAACATTGATTTGGACGCTTCCGGCTTTATCTATTCGACGCTCGCCGCTTCCAACGAATCGACGGTGCAGTCGGAAATCAAAGCCAAAAAAGGTACCGAGCAGGGCGCGCTTGTCCGCCGACTCAATATGATGGGTTCGGACATCCTCAAGCGTGACGGCTATATGCCGCCGATCGGTGATGCGGACGTGCTGGATACGATGCAGAACAAAGACGCCACCTATCAGGGCCTTTCCCAGATTACGGACGTCGCCTGCGGCACTTACGGCACTTACGCGCTCCTCGATAACAAACGTAACCACATCTTTGTGTCCAACTTCGAGGGCTATCTGCTGTATGCGTTCAGCGGCCCGGACATTTCCGCCGGCGGTATGAAAACCCCGATTGCGCTTGCGCAAAGCGGCAGTTACGTTTATGCGCTTGACAGCAACAGCCGTTCCATTTTCATGTATAAACGGACGGCGTTTGCCGAAGCGGTTATGAGTGCCATTCAGCTCGAGAAAGACGGTCAGTATTCCGCCGCTTCCGAGGTGTGGGACGAGGTGCTCGATTACGACGCCACCTACGACCTTGCGTATCTCGGCCTCGGCAAAACCGCTTACTGGAAAGGCGACTACGAAAAAGCCAGCGAACTGTTCAAGTTGTGCAACAACAAGAACTGGTATTCCAAAGCCTGGTCGGAACTTCGTAAAGACGTTCTTGCAAAATGGTTTATGCCGATTATCATGACCATCCTCGGCATCGTGGTTCTCGTGTTCGTTTTGAAAATCGTGAAGCGTGTGAACGCGAAGAAACGAAAGGAGGCTGAGGGCTGATGAAAAACTGGAAAAACAATAAGACCCTGCAAGGTCTTAAATATTCCGGCAACATCATTTCCCACCCGATTCAGGGCGTATACGAAATGCGCTTTGAGGGACAGGGCGACCTCGGCGCCTGCATCATTCTGATGTGTCTGTTCGTTTTGTCGGTGATTTGCAAACAGGTTTACACCGGTTTCATTTTCAACGGCGTGAACGAGCGTACCTACAGCGTGATTCGCGAGATGGCGAACGTGCTGTTCCCGTTCTTCCTGTGGTGTATCGCCAACTGGTCGGTCACCGCACTGGTGGACGGCGAAGGCCGCTTCCGCGACATTTATATGTCGCTGTGTTATGCGACGGTGCCGTGGATTATCACCAACTTTTTGTACATTCCGGTCAGTTATTGGTTTACGGCTGAAGAGTCCGGCTTCCTCGGCATCATCAGCGGTATCGGCTCGGTGTTCTTCGTACTGTATGCCTTCATCGGCAACTTGACAGTACACCAATTCACGCTGAGCAAAGCGGTGTTTACCGTTCTTCTGACCTTGTTCGGTATGGTGTTCATTATGTTCCTGATGGTGCTGTTCGCGAGTATGTTTGACTCGCTGTACAGCTACATCGCGGGCGTAGTTACGGAAATTCAGTTAAGGGTGTGAGCAAGATGAAAGGACAAAAGATGAAACGCGTTTTGGCGCTCGTTGCGGTCCTGTGTCTTGCCCTCGGCTTGACCGGATGCACCTCGACCGCGTCCCTGTTTACGTCGATGACTTTGAACGACGTGAACAAGTGGAACACGAACGACCAGAAATATGAACAACAACAGAGCGATTTCGGTATTAAAAATATGACCGAAATGGCAAAAGACGGCGATCTTACGTTGTATTTCAACGAAAAGACCACCGAAGTGGCGGTGAAAACGAAAGACGGTTCGGTTTGGTACTCCAATCCGCAAAACCGCACCTCGTTCAACCAAAACAAACTCGGCACCTACTCGTCTCAGCTGCTCGTTACCACCATCGGTACCACTACCGAGACGGTGACGGAGGAAAACAACTTCGACGAGAGTGTCCAGTACGGTCAGTTCCAGGTGGAAAAACAGGATAAAGGCTTCAAAATCAAATACCTGTTCGGTAAAAAGCAGAACGTTCCGCTGTATCCGCAGGCAATGACGGTAGAGAAGTTCGACGAAATCCTCGCCACCCTCAAGAGCACGTCTGACCAGTACAAATTCAAAAAGTACTACTCTTTGGTGGACTTGACCACCATCGACGATCCGCAGACCCGTTCGACGATTACGGAGAAATACCTGAAAGCCGAAGAACTCGGTCAACTGCGTGTGCTGAAGACGTCGCCGTCTTCTATCGAAAAGAAAAACGTCCTTAAATATTTGGAGGGCGCCGGCTTTACGATGGAAGATCGAGAGGCTCAGCTCGAAGCGGTCGGCTTTGTGGATCAAGAGGGCGTCACCAACTACTACACCGTGTCGATGGTGTATACCCTGAAAGACGGTCGCTTGGTGGTGGACGTTCCGACGGATGAAATCAGAACCACCGGCGGTGTGATTATTCAAGGTATCACGGTGCTTCCGCACTGGAACACGCAGGACGGTATGGCCACTTCCGAGATGCTGCTGCCGGACGGTTCCGGCGCCATCGTGAAGCTCGGCGAGACCGCTGCTTCCGGTACGTCCGTGTACCAAGAGAAATTCTACGGCCGCGACTATGCGCAAAGCCAAAAGACCAGCACGTCCGAGAAAAAGAACCTCTATTTCCCGATGTACGGTCTGTCTAACAAAGACGGCTCGATGTATGCGACCGCCACCGGCGCGGACGCTACCGCGTTTATGATGGTCAACCCCTGCACTAGCAAAACCGCTCCCGGCTACGGCGGCTTCTACTTCCAGATGGTCGATACCGAGCAGGTGCGTATGAATGCAGAGGATACCGACACCGTTACCACCTACGCCAACGAGGCGGTGCTTGATCCGATTCAAGCGGATTACACCTTCCTTGAGAAAACCGCCACCTCTTGGGTGGACATCGCGCAGAGCTACAAAGCTCGCTTGCAGGCGGAGGGCAAATTGCCCGACGAAAGCAAGGTAGGGGAGAAGATGCCGGTTTCGGTGGAATTCCTCGGTGCGATCGACGATATCAAAACCGTCGTCGGTGTTCCTACCGAATACATCGTTCCGCTGACCACCTTTAAGCAGGCGGAGGATTTGACCAAAGAAATCGCCGAAATGTTCCCGAACAACCAACTCATCGTCCAGTACGACGCGTGGTCGAAGGGCGGCGTGAATGCGGTCATCCAAAGCAAGGTGAAAACCGAGAGCAAAGTCGGCTCGGTGAAAGAGATGCAATCTCTTGCCGATACGGTTAAGAGCCTCGGCGGCAGCTTCTATCCGTTGGTGGATACCCAGTACGTCTATCGCAACAAAGCGTTTGACGGCTTCACCACCACCTCGGGCGCGGCACGCGGCATTCTCCGTGAAGCGGCGTTCAAAGCGGATTTCAACATCTCGAACTTCATGGCGGATGAAGACGGCTTCTTCGGTTACGTCTTGTCCCCGAGCAAAGGCAAGGATGTGCTCAACGCCTTCCTCGACAGCTACGATGCGAAGTTGGATGTAGAGACCCTCGGTCTTACCTATATGGCGTCCGACTTGTCCGGCGACTACTCGCGTGACAACTTCGTGACCCGTAACGCTTCCAAAGCGGAAACGGTCAAGACCCTCGCCGAGACGGCGGGTAAATTCGGACTCTTGTCCCGTGGAGCGAACGAATACGCGCTCTCGTCGCTGAACGTGGCCTCGCAGGTCGCGATGGCGAGCAACGCGCATCCGATTATCGCCTACAGCGTTCCGTTTACGCAAATGATTCTCTCCGGCGAGTTGTCCTACACGGCGGACGTGTGGAACAACGAAGCGGACAGCGCGTATTACACGTTGCAGTGCATCGAAACGGGCAGTATTCCGGACTTTACCGCGATTGCGGCGGATAACAGCCACGTGAAATACACGAAATACGACCAGTACTATGCGGTGACCTTCGAAACGATTAAAGACACCGTGAAACAGGTAACCGACACCGTGACCGACGCGTTGGCGGATGTCTACGGTGCGAAAATGGTCGGGCATGAGCGCCTGGGCGACAACGTGGTCGTCGTCTCCTACGACAACGGCAACGGCGTGGTCATCAACTACGGCGCGGACGCCGCCAACACCGCTTACGGCAAGGTGGACGCCGGCAGTTACCTGAAAGTCAAAACCGCGAAAGGAGGGGATGCACAATGAGCAAAAAAGAAAACGCTGTGAAATCCCCGCGTCGCGGCGGCGGCAAACTGATGACGCGCCGCAATAACACCGGTTGGGCGTTTATTGCGCCGTTCCTCATCGGCTTCCTGCTGTTTTATGCGATTCCGCTGATTCAGTCGTTGGTGTTCAGCTTCAACGATATCAAAATCGTGGGTGCAACCGGTTACACGCTCGAGCCGAAAGGCTGGGCGAACTACAACCACATTTTGTTCGTGGACCCGAGCTTCATCAAACGTCTGATGACCGCCATTGAGAATATGGCGCTGGATACCATCATCGTTGTGCCGTTCAGCTTTTTCTCGGCTTTGATTTTGAGCCGTGAGTTCAAAGGCCGTGCGGCGGCGCGTGCCATCTTCTTCCTGCCTGTTGTGCTTTCCACCGGCGTTCTCGCCTCGATGGATTCCAACAGCCTTATGGATCAGCTGATGGCGCGTAGCGCGTCGGATGCGGCGAACGCGATGGGAAGCGGCTTCTCTTCTTCGGAAGTCGTCAACAAACTGCTCGAAGGCAGTATGCCGGAAAGCATTATCACGTTCATGACCGACTTGAGCGGCAAACTGTATGACGTTATCATCAAATCCGGTTTGCAGATTATCATCTTTATGAGCGGTCTGAACACGATTTCCCCGTCCATTTACGAGTCCTCCAGCATCGAGGGCGCGACTGCTTGGGAAAACTTCTGGAAGATTACGTTCCCGATGTGCGGTCCGTACTTGTTACTGAACGTGATTTACACGATTATCGACTCGTTCACCAACATCTCCAAC
>JAZUEK010000010.1:0-7157 GCA_045640165.1 Acutalibacteraceae bacterium
GGCGGCGGCACCGGCGGCAATGCCGGAGAGCCCGAGCATAGTGCCGAGGGCGGCGGAGCTGATCGGCAGGGTCAGCGCAAGTCCCATCAGCGTGGCGACAAGAATACCCATAAGGAACGGCTGGTTTTCGGTGGCGGCTTCGATGATGCCGCCGAGCATGGTCATAAACGCCGACACCGACGGTCCGATGAGCAGTCCCACCGCGCCGCCGCTCAAAATGCAGGTCAGCGGGGTGACGAGGATGTCGATTTTCGTCTTTTCGGACACGAGCGAGCCGAGCTCGATCGCCACGTACGCGGCGACAAACGCGCCAAGCGGCTCACCCGGCGTGCCGAACGTGATCGAGCCCGTTCCGGTAAGAAGCGGGCTTGCAAACGCGCCGATCAGACCAGCGACCGCACCGGAAGCGGTAACGAGAGGGGAAGCGTTATATTTGCGGGCAACGCCGATGCCGATGCCCGCGCCCATCGCGGTTTTGGCGACCGATGCCATAAGGCCGATCCACGTGCCGACCGTCACCCATATCCCGCCGATGGCGACGACGAGCGAGGCGACCTGCGCCAAAATCGTGCCGACGATCAGCGTGGCGAACAGACCCGATGCCATTCCGGAAAATCCGTCGATAAACAGATGCTTTGCGTACGATTTCAGGAATTTCACAAAAATCCCTCCCGAAAATACAAGATTAGTTGAATTATAAAGGCTTTTGGAAAGCGCGTCAAGGCTTTTTTTAAAAAAAGAGCAAAAAGTCATTGACAAACGAGTTAAAGTAAAGTATAATGACAAGGCTGTGAAAAAACAGCACCGCAATAGCGGGGTGTGGCGAAGTTTGGTATCGCGCTTGGTTCGGGACCAAGAGGCCTCGGGTTCAAATCCCGACACTCCGACCAAAGAAAAAAGCCGGTGTCTTTTAGACACCGGCTTTTTGAATTTTATTTTGGGTTATTGCTCGGCGGTGTACGGCTCGATGGAGGTGATTTCGGCGTTGCCCTCCAAGTCGGCGTAGACGATAATTTTATACGAGCGTGTGGGAGCGCTTTCGTCGTCGGTGGGTTGTCCGTCACAAAGAAAGGCGTAATTGATACCGGCGACCACCTGCGTGCCGAGAAGCGACACGGGCGTGTAGGTCATACCGCCCGGTTTGGTCGCCTTGTCGAATGCCTCTTGCGCGGCTTCGGTAATCACGCCGTCTTTCGACGTGTTCCATCCGCCGGCGACGTTGTGTTCGTTATCCGAAACCTCGCTATTGACTTCCACGTCGCTGTCGTCGGCGACGATTTCGATATAATCAGGCATAGACGCCGGTTCGGAAGTGTCGGAAACTTCGTCAGATTTACCGCAGGCGCAAAGCATACTGCAAAGCACAAGCGCAACGGCGGTCAGCAGGGCAATTTTTTTCATAGATATCGCTCCTCTTTCTCAGAATATCTTCAGTATAACGGAAAAACGACCAAAAGGCAAGAGATTTGCGACGTTGTTTTCGGCAAACCCATACTTTTTCCGAAAAAAACTTGCAAAAAGGGGAAGGGTATGATAAAATAAAACAAAATTTTTTAATGAGGTGAAAGTATGTCCACTTCCCTTTGGATCATTTTTGTGTCCATTATCTTGTATATGGCGCTGATGGTGTTCGTCGGTGTGAGGGTATCCGGTAAGAACAAAACCACCAGCGACTTCTTCCTCGGCGGCCGTCAGCTTGGTCCGCTTGTCACCGCGATGAGCGCGGAGGCGTCGGATATGAGTGGTTGGCTTCTTATGGGTCTGCCTGCCGTTGCCATGATGGGCGGCCTCGCGGAAGCGAGCTGGACCGCCATCGGCTTGGCGGTCGGTACGTACATCAACTGGCTGATTGTGGCGAAACGCCTGCGTGTGTATAGCCAGCGCATTGACGCCTACACTATTCCGCACTTTTTTGCGAAACGTTTTGGCGATAAGAGCCGTGTGCTGACCACAGTGGCGGCACTGCTTATCATCATCTTCTTCGTTCCGTACACCGCGTCCGGCTTCTCCGCTTGCGGTAAACTGTTCAGCTCGCTGTTCGGTATGGACTATATGCTCGCGATGATTTTGTCCGCCGCGGTCATTATCATTTATTGCACGCTCGGCGGCTTCCTTGCCGCTTCTACTACCGACCTTATGCAGTCCATCGTTATGACCATTGCGCTGTTTGTCGTGATTGGTTTCGGCGAGGGCATTGTGGGCGGTTTTGACACCGTGTTTGCGAACGTCGGCAATTTGGAGGGCTTCACGAACCTCTTTAAGGGCCACGACGTGGCGAGCGGTACGGCGATGAGCTACGGCGCGCTTCCGGTGGCATCCACCATGGCGTGGGGTCTCGGCTACTTCGGTATGCCGCACATTCTCCTGCGCTTTATGGGCATCAAAGACGAAAACAAACTGAAAACCTCTCGCCGCATTGCGAGCGTGTGGGTGGTTATCTCGATGGGCGTGGCCATCCTTATCGGTGTGGTCGGCTATTCGCTGATGCAAAAGGGCGTTTTGCCGAAATACGAAAACGCTTCCGCGGCGGAGACCATTATCGTGGACATCGCCAAATATCTGAGCGGCTTCGGTTGGGTGCCGGCGTTTACCGGCGGTATCATCTTGGCCGGTATTCTCGCTTCCACGATGTCCACCGCCGACTCGCAGTTGCTCGCGGCGGCGTCCAGCGTGTCGCAGAACCTCGTGCAAGAGACGTTTGGCGTGAAATTGTCCGCCAAAAAAGCGATGTTGCTTGCCCGTATCTCGGTTATCGTGATTTCCATCGTGGCGATCTTCCTCGCCCGTGACCCGAACAGCTCGGTGTTCCGCATCGTGTCCTTTGCGTGGGCCGGCTTCGGCGCGGCGTTCGGTCCGATTATGTTGTGCGCGCTGTTCTGGAAACGTACCAACAAAATCGGCGCGATTGCCGGTATGATTTCCGGCGGCGCGATGGTGTTCTTCTGGAAATTCGTTGTTCGTACCGCGTGCGCAGGTACGGTTCTCGATATCTACGAACTGTTGCCGGCGTTCATCCTCGGCCTCGTGGTGACGATTGTTGTCAGCTTGCTGACCAAAGCGCCTGAGCAGGAGATTGTGGATCAGTTCGACGAAGTGAAAACGGCGCTCAAAGCGTAAAGAAAACCACAAAAAACCCGACGGCGTATGTCGTCGGGTTTTTGTTGCTTTTTTCAAAAAAATATGCTATTATAAATCGGAAAAAGGAGGCGGAACTATGAAAGAACGCCAAAAAGGGTTCGACCTCGGCTGGGTGTCGGACAGCCGCAATGAGATTTACGGCTTTGCGATTTTGTGGATTATGGTGTTCCACGGTTACGATTGGAACCGATTCAATTACTCGTTTGGCCATTCGTGGCTTTTGCCGCTGCGGAGTTTTATCAACCTCGGCAACTGCGGCGTGGAACTGTTCTTGTTGCTGTCGGGTATCAGTTTGTATTTTAGTTTTGCCAAACGGCAGGAAACGCTCGGCTTTTATAAGAAGCGCTATCTGCGTTTGTTCCCGGCGTTGTGGATTATCAACGGCGCCTACTGGTTCTACCTGTTGCTCAAGGACGTGTTGGAAAAAGGAATCGACCTTCCGCATGCCGGCGGGCACTTCTTTATGCGCGCGACGCAGTTGTCCTTCTGGTTTGGCAACGACCGTCAGGCGTGGTACGTGGCGGCGATTGCGATTTTCTATTTTATGTATCCGTTTTTGTACCACTTTCTCTTTGATGACGAGAAAAAGACCGGCCGCCGCGTAGCGTTGCTTGTGGTGTTTTCGATTGTGGCACTGTTGTCGGCGCGCGTCGCGTATCCCGATATGTATAAACGCTTTGAAATTGCCGCGACCCGTTTCCCGATTTTCTTTATCGGTTGCGGCATGGGCAAACTCGTGTATGAGCGCCGCAAGATTTCGTGGTGGTGGCTCGCACTTCCGCTGACGATTATCGCCGGCACGCTCGTTTTGTGCCAACTCGGCTATATTCGCTGGGGCGAGGTTGGACCGCAGGACGTGGAAAACTTAAAACAATGGATGACCGACAAAGCGGTTTGGCGGTATTTCCTGGGTTTGTTCGGCTTCTCGGTGACGTTCCTTGTGGGAATGCTTTTACATTTCCTCTCGTGGAAGCCGCTTCACGCGTTTCTTAAATTCTTCGGCAATATGTCGCTCGAACTGTATCTCGCGCATACGATGCTGTTCCACGTTGCGCGCATTTTCTGGGGCAACGACCACTTTACCTTTGCGCAGTACTACACGGTGGTGGCGCTCGCCATTCCCGTGTCGTTCGTGACGATGAAAATCGAAGATGCCATTATGCGCAAAAAACCGAAAAAAGAGCCTGCGCCGGCTGCATAATTTCCGCGTTGCCGCTCACACTAATTCCAGAACGGAAAAAGGAGTGTGGGAAAATGAAAGGCGGAATGAATTTCGTAAAAGGCATGGGGCTTGGCGCCGCCGTCGGTATGGTGTCGGGCGCTGTCGGCTACGCCATGGTGAAACAGAACAAGCACGGCGTAAAAAAGAACGTGTCCAAAGCGCTCAAGAGTATGAGCCAACTGGTGGACAACGTCGGCAATATGTTTTAACAAAACAAAAACCCGAGCGAACAAAGTTCGCTCGGGTTTTGCTGTTTTTAAAGATTGTCTTCAATGTAGGTGACGAGATCGCCGATCGTGTGAATCTTTTCGATGTCCTCGTCCTGAATCTCCACGTCGAACGTGTCTTCCAAAGACATCATCAGGTCCACGACGTCAAGCGAATCGGCGCCCAGATCGTCGTCCAGACGGGTGTCTTCGTTGAGTTCCGCCTCGTCCACGTCGAACTGGTTGCTCAAAATCGTTTTCACTTTTCCAAGAACCATAGGTTTAGCCCTCTCTCCTTGTTGTATTCCGTTTTAGAGACACCGCGCAAACGGAGTCTACTAAGAATAGTATTCATAAAACACCGTTTTGTCAATGCTTTTTTGAAAATTTTTTATTTTTCTTTTATTTTGCACGAAAAAACCTTGTGCTTAACGGGTGATTTCGCTATAATTTGTTATACTATACTATATACGCGCGTTATATATTACTATACATTATAGAGAAAGGGTTGGCTGTGTGATGTATTTCTGTTCTCGGGATACGGCGTATCGCGAACCGTTCGGTGCGGTGGCCTGCGGCACGGCGGTGCATTTTCGTCTGCATCTGCCGCGTGCGCTCGGTTGTCGTGCGGCGTTTTTGCGCCTGCATACAGCCGGCAAGCCGGAGCGCCAAGACGGATTGTTTTGGGCCGGAGAAGACGGCAACGGCGGCGAGTGGTGGGAATGCCATTTTGCGCCGGAAACGCCCGGGGTGTATTTTCACGACTTTTTGCTGAACACCGACAGTGGGTACAAGACGCTGTCCGAGGGATTTCGCGGCGGCGCGGAACTGTTTGATGGCGGCGACATTCACGCGATGTGGCAGTTGACTTGTTATGATAAAGAGTTTCAGACGCCCGACTGGCTCGCCGGCGGCGTAATGTATCAAATTTTCCCCGACCGCTTTTGCAATTCCGGCGAACCGAAGACGGAGACGCGACAAGACCGCGTACTGCACGAGCGGTTTGATGAAGAGGTCGGATGGAAGCCGGACTTTATGGGCCGCGTCCACAACGACGACTTTTTCGGAGGCGACTTAAAAGGCATTGAGCAAAAACTCGACTACCTTTCGTCCCTCGGTGTGACCTGCGTGTATCTCAATCCGATTTTCGAGGCGTTCTCCAATCACCGCTACGACACGGCGTGTTACGAGCGCGTGGATGGGCTGCTCGGTACGGAGAACGATTTGCGCTCGCTGTGTGCCGCGGCGAAAGAAAAGGGAATTCGCGTACTGCTCGACGGCGTGTTCAGTCATACCGGTGACGACAGCGTCTATTTTAACCGCTATGGGCGCTACGATACGCTTGGTGCGTTCCAGTCGAAAGAGTCGCCGTATTTCTCGTGGTATCGTTTCCACAACTGGCCGGAAAGTTACCAGTCGTGGTGGGGCATCGACGTGCTTCCCGAGGTGGAGGAAACCGACCCTGCCTATCTCGAGTATATGACCGGCGAAAACGGCATTCTGCGTCGCTGGATTAAATGTGGCACGTCCGGTTGGCGATTGGACGTGGCGGACGAATTGCCCGACCCGTTTTTGTTCGAACTGCGAAAAGCGGTCAAAGCGGAAGACCCCGATGCGCTTGTGCTCGGCGAGGTATGGGAGGACGCCAGCTGCAAAGAAAGTTACGGCGCGCTTCGCCCGTATTTGCTCGGCGGTCAACTGGACAGCGTGATGAACTATCCGTTTGCGGCGGCGATTCTCAATTTTTTGCGCGGTGGGAATGCCGGCCTGTTTTACGATGCGGTGGAGCGCGTTTGTGAGCACTATCCGCCGCAGGTGACGCGGCTGCTTATGAACCACATCGGCACGCACGACACGCCGCGTGCCCTCACGGCGCTTGCCGGCGAATCGGGTGACGGGCACGACCGCATCTGGAAAGTGGAACATCCGCTGACTGACGAACAACGCGAACACGGCAAGCGGCTCTTAAAACTTGCGGCGGCGTTACAGTATTGTCTCCCCGGCGTGCCGTCGGTGTTTTACGGTGACGAGGCAGGACTTGAGGGCTACGGCGACCCGTTCTGCCGCCGCCCGTATCCGTGGGGGCGCGAGGATGCGGATTTGGTGGCGTGGTATCGCGCACTCGGCGAGATGCGCCGCGCGGCTGCGCTCAAAGAGGATGGCTTCGAGGCGTTCGCCACCGACGAGGACGTCGTCGCGTTTGCGCGTACGCGTCTCGGCGCGCCGTCGTTGATTTGCGTGGTCAATCGTTCCGATGCAGAACGGGAGATTCAACTTCCCGTTTCCGTTGATGGATTTTCCCACTTTACGGGGACGTTTGAACCGACAAAAAACGGTGTAAAACTGCCTGCTTTCGGCTGTTTGATACTTTTTTGAAAAAAGTTGAAAAAACTTGAAAAAAAGTGTTGACATTTGGAAATGGGTGTGGTAAGATAACAAAGCTGTCCCGAAAAAACGGGGCGCGAGGACCTTGAAAATTAAACAACGTGAAAAAAGCAAAGAACGAAACACAACCCGTTAATTTTTTACACCGATTCGGATTTCGAATCACGGTCGGGGGTTTGACACCGACCACGCACGCAAGCGTGCAG
>JAZUEK010000011.1:0-11697 GCA_045640165.1 Acutalibacteraceae bacterium
CACCCCATCCACGGGTGCGTTTCCGCGTCCATTTTGAACGGCGAAAAATTCGTCAGCACCTGATAGGTCGGCTTTTCGTAATACTTCGTCCCTTGCCCGGGAACGACGTGCAGCACGTTGCCGTTTCGGTCGGACAGCGCCGCCATAAACGTAACGCCCGGAACGCTGAAAACCGGCTTTGTTTCAGCGATTTCTTTTATCTGCGAAAGGGTCTTTTTCTGTGTCAACAGGTCGATATCGAGCAGAATCACGTTTTCACCTGCGCCGGCGGGGTTGCTTCGCTCGTCGAACGGCCAGCAGGTGGGCATTCCCACAAAATCGCCGCGACTGTTCGCACCGAACAGCGGCATCCACCCCTCGGTCTCGTCAAATACTTCGATAAACACGCCGCTGTCCGTCACCGTTACGCGGTGCTGCATATCCAAAATATCCAAATTCCACCCGACAATCGTTTTTCGGCGGTTGGAAACAATACTCGTACACATAAAATTCCTTCCTTAAAAGAACAGCTTGTCCTCGTTTTGCAAAAACCGTGCGGCGAGCAGTTCTTTGTCGTGCGCAGTCAGTTTCGCCGAAACCGCCTCGTCCGCGTGCTCAACGGCAAACGAAAAACTCTCGAAATTGCCGGGCGGATCGAGCACGTCCGCCCCCACCGACAACGCATACCGCATCGCGGCAACGATGAGCTCCCCGTCTTCGGGGTCAAGCGGCTTGCACCACGATTTAGGATAAGACGAAGAAAACCGCTCTTCGCGGCTGTCCCACGCGCGGTCGATCATAAATTTCATCCCGAGCAGGCCGATGCCTTGCTCTTTTGCGACCGCCGCAAGCCGTGCGCCCATGCCGGTTTTCATATGCATAAGCCAGTTTATCGGAAACAGCACCGTCTCGAACGGATAGCGGCGGAGCATTTCGAGCGCCGCCTCCTCGTTATGCGCCGTAAAGCCGATATGACGGGCGATTCCGGCGCGTTTCATCTCGTCGAGCAGTTCCATCACGCCGCCTTTGGCAAACGCCTGTTCCACGTCGTCCATGCCGTTGATGGCGTGAAGTTGATAGGTGTCAAAATAGTCGGTTTTCAGGAGCTTGCGGCTGGTTTTCATCTCTTCTTCCGCGCTTTTGCGGTCGCGGCAGAGGGTTTTGCACGCGAGATACACGTCGTTTCGGTGCCCTTCGAGCGAACGCCCGAGTTGTTCCTCGGCGTTGCCGTAAGAGGGCGCGACGTCAAAATAGTTGACACCGCGTTCCAGCGCATACGCGACAAAGCGGTCGGAGGCGGCTTGATCCACGTCTTTGCACACAATCGTGTCAATTTCGCCGGCAGACACAATGCCGCCGTACACCACGCGCGACACGTTCATCCCGGTGTTCCCGAGTGGTTTGTATTGCATAGAAAGCCCCTCCTTTGGATTTTTTAGGGTGTTATAAATCAAACGCAGCAAAAGAGCCAATAAATACTGTGTTTTTCAAACGAATTCAATTCCGATAAAACACAAATCTTCAATTATCGATTTTAAGTCATCGTTACCACTATTAACCTCTAAAACCATTTTTCTGCTGATTCCATCACTAAAACAATCTTTAAACGACGCAAGGAACGATTCCTTTATCGACACATCGCCAAAATATGAATTAAGGTCTCCACAATGAGATACTTTTCTTCCGGAAGCCGATAGACGCTTGCCCCACAAATGTACTCCACCAATGAACTGCCTAACAGATTTCGTTTGCTCCAACAAACGGACAAAGCCTTCTTCTGTCTTCGTATTATGGGCAGTATATATTTGCGGAACATCAAAAGCAATTTTAAGAGAAAGGTTTGCGGCATCAATCGCATCACACAAGGAAATTACATTCTGTAATTTTGAAACGACAAAATTACCTCCACGGTAAACAGAACCACAACGATTCTCCAAGAGTATCTCCGTTTCCGGAAAACACGCTTTTATCTTATGCTCAAACACCGTATACACACTGATAAAACCCACGAGATCGGTGTAGTCGTTAAAAGGTGGGTGAATTTCTATGACCTTTGGGTGTTTTTCATTTCCAACAAGCGCAACAATAAAATCCGCAAATTGTGATGCCCATATTTCATTCTTCCAAAGTTGTGGCACACCGAATTTTTGAGCAGATATAATTTCCGGAAAACAGTTTGCAAGATCACTTGTGAAATTTCTTTTTCCATAACTATATTCCGTGTGAAGAGAGAAATCTAGTAATCCTTCCACTTTTTCTGTATCAAAATGAGCAGTAACTTCTTCAATACGAAGCGGAATATCTGTGGGATACGATTGATTATGATATTTAATCATTTCAAATGTAGCCATAACCACACTTCTTTACACTTTTTTCTTTATTAGCAACGAATTCAATTCATGCGCCATCGGCGCAATTCATTACGGAGCGCGGCGCTCAAACAGCGCAACACATTCGATATGGCTCGTATGCGGAAACATATCGACCGGTTGGATTTTTTTGACCTTATAGCCGTGGGTGGTGAGGAAGCGCAGATCGCGTGCCTGCGTTTCGGGGTTGCAGGAAATATACACCACCCGTTCGGGCGAAAGCGTGCAAAGCGCTTTTAGAAACGGCAGATCGCTTCCGGCGCGCGGCGGATCCATAAACACCACGTCCACTTTTGCACCTTCGGCGGCGACGGCGGTCATCCATTCGCCGGCATCGCCTTGCTCAAACACGGCGTTTTCCGCGCCATTTAAGCGGCAGTTGCGCCGCGCATCGCGGACCGCATCGGGATTGACCTCAACACCAATCACCTGCCCTGCCTGCTTCGCGGCGACAAGCCCGATTGTGCCGACTCCGCAGTAGGCATCGAGCACCGTGTCGGTGGGTTTGAGAGCGGCAAATTTCATCGCCGTACCGTAGAGTTTCTCGGTCTGCACGGGGTTAATCTGGTAAAACGACTTGGCGGAAATGCGAAAACGGCATCCGCACAAGGTATCTTCGATATAGCCGTCGCCGAAAAGCACTTCCTCGCGCTCGCCGAGCAGCATACTCGTGTCACGGGCGTTTTGGTTAAAGACAACGGTCGTAATTTCGGGGTGTTTTTTCAAAAGTGCGTCGCAGAATTTCCGCCTTTGCGGAAACGCCGCCGTCGCGCCGACCAGCACCACCATCACCTGACCGCTTGCAAATCCACGTTTGACAAGCACGTGGCGCAAAAACCCTTTGCGGCTGTCCTCGTTATACGGAACAATGCCGAAATCGGGCAGCATCGCGCGGATATCGGTGATAATCGTGTCGGCGACCGTGTCTTCCGTAAGGCACGAATCCACGTTGACAATACGGTGGCTCGCGGCTTGGTACACGCCGGAAACCACCTTTCCCGAGCGCGTCAGCCCGAACGCCGCCTGCACCTTGTTGCGGTAGTGATACGGCTCGTCCATCCCGAGAATGGGCTCGACGTGGGCATAGCGGCCTAAAAGCGACACGACGCGGCTTTGCTTAAAGGCCAGTTGCCGTTCGTAATCCATATTTTGCAGTTGGCAGCCGCCGCATTTTTTCGCATACGGACAAGAAGCCACCGCGCCTTTGGAAATCGCGTTTTGCGGCTTTTTGCCCATTTTGGCGGCAGGCTTGCGCTTATGATTTTGTGGTTGCGGCACTCCTGCCACCTCCTTTTTAATACTCGAACGAACTGCCGCCGATAAACTCGCGAATCAGCGAGTCGGCAGGAATATAGTCCGTTGCCATCGGCTCTAACTCATCGAGAATTTTCGCCATATCGAGAAGCCGGTCATCCGTCGCGGCAAGGGCTTTTACGTCGTCCGCGAGCAGAGCTTTGTAAACGTTCAGTTCGTATTTTAAGAACGTATCAAACTCGAAGTTGGCACGGTATTTGTACGGCATAATGTATTTGTCCTCGCCAGCTTTCACGCTGTCGAGCATATTGAGCGTGCCGGCGATTTCGCGGCCGCGCGTGAGTTTGTCGCGGAGCATCCGGCGCATCAGACGCACTTTCATCGGGTGCATCTCCACGTCGGCGGCATCGGCGATACGGGTGCGCACACTGATGTAAATCCGCGTGGTGAAATCGTCGCTCTCGCCGGTAACGGCAGGATTGAGGGCGTGGATGCCCTCCAAAATGATAATTTCGTCGTCCTTACGCTCGATAAGCGTGCCGGCGCCCTCGACGCGCGTGTTAGTGATGAAATCGAATTTCGGCACGACAACGGGTTTTTGTTCCATCAAATCGCGCAGTTGGCTGTTTAAGAGTTCCATATCGAGACGTGCCGGGGTTTCGAGGTCGAATTTCTGCGCTTTTGCGAGCGCGTTTTCCTCCGGCGTCAACGAAGCAAAATAGTTATCCATCGACAGCGTGGTGGATTCCGCTCCGGCGCGGTCAAGGTATTTTTCGAGCAGCATCGCAGTGGTGGTTTTGCCGGCGCCGGACGGGCCGGAAATCAGCACAATCGGGCGCTCGTTGCGGTGGCGGTAAATGGAGTCCGCCGCGGCACGGATTTGGTTGCGGTAATCGCGCTCAGCTTCGTGGATAAACGTCTTCGGATGCGCGGCGCGCAGGTTCATATCGGTTGTTTTCATCGAATTTCCCCCTTATCTGTCCCACTTGTTGCACAGGTCGTTGATTTGGTCGGCAAATTTCGCCAAATCTTTGTTAGCACCCTCGCGGTTGCGCTCGATAATTGCGCAAAGACGGCGGCCGGCGGCACGCAAGCGCTCCAAAACGGAGTTGGCACGCACAGCCCCGTCGCTTTGGGCGGCAGGCGCTTTTTTCTCGAGTTTCACGCGGTTGCCGTCCTCAAGACGGGTCACGCCGTCGGCGGAAACCTCGTAGCACGCGCCGGAATACGGCGCTTCGGCGGCAACGCCGAGCGTTTCGGTTACGGTCGAAGCAAACAGGTCGCACACCGTATCTTCGCCATGGTTGACGAACACCTGCTTCGGCGCAGGCGTGATGTTTTTAAGCCAACCGAGCAGCATATCGCGGTCGGCGTGACCGCTGATGCCGGACATCTGGGCAATGTGGGCTTCGACGGTGATTTTTTCGCCGAACAGTTTGATTTCGGTCGCGCCGTCAATCAGTTGGCGGCCGAGCGTGCCTTCGGTTTGATAGCCGACGAACATCACGGTGGACTCTTTGCGCCACAAGTTATGTTTCAAATGGTGACGGATGCGTCCGGCCTCGCACATACCGCTTGCCGAGAGAATGACTTTCGGGGTGCGGTCTTCGTTGATGCGCTTACTGTCGTCGCTCGTGATGGATAAGTACAAGTCGTCCATACGAATCGGGTTGATACCGAGGATTTTCAGCGCCATTGTCTCGTCGTCGTAGTAAGGCTCCATATCGTCGGCGCTGTAAATGTTAGTCGCTTCGACGGCGAGCGGACTGTCCACGTACACCGGGAAGCGGTCGTGACCTTTCAGAAGACCGCGCACCTTGATTTCGCGCAGGAGATACAGCATTTCCTGCGTTCTGCCGACGGCAAAGCACGGAACAACCAAGTTGCCGCCGCGGTCAAGCGTTTCTTGCAAAATCGCCGTCAGTTGCGCGAGATAGTCGGGGCGCTCGCCGTGGAGACGGTCGCCGTAAGTGGATTCAATCACCACGATATCCGCTTTTTCCGGCTTTTGCGGATCGCGAATCAGCGGACGGGACACGTTGCCCACGTCACCGGAGAACAAAAGCACCGTCTCTTTGCCGTCTTCATTCACGGTGATTTCAATACTGCTACTGCCGAGCAGGTGGCCGGCATCGAGAAAGCGCACGGTCACGCCGTCAAACAGCGGAAACGACTCGTTGTAGCCATGGGGTTTAAACTGTTTGAGCGCACGGGCGGCATCGTCCGTCGTATACATCGGCGCCACCGCATCTTTGCCGGCGCGCTGGGCTTTACGGGATTTCCACTCCGCCTCGCTCTCTTGGATGTGTGCCGAGTCCATCAGCATAATGTGGCACAGTTTCGTCGTGGCGCCGGTAGCGTGAATATTGCCGCCGAAGCCGTTCGCCACGAGCACCGGAATTTTACCCGAGTGGTCGATGTGCGCGTGGGTTAAAAGCAACGCCTCCACGTCGCCGGGCGACACCGGAAGTTCCGCATTTTCATAGATATCGGCGCCCTGCTCCATACCGCAGTCCACCAAAATTTTGTGTTCTCCGATTTCAATCAGGGTCATCGAACCGGTCACTTCGTGGTCGGCGCCCAAAAAGGTCAGTTTCATAGTCGTTTTTCCCTCGTTTCTTCCAAATTTGTTGTAAAGTTGGTTGCCTTTACTTGTTATCCTCTTCCGTTTTCGGCGGATGGGCGGCGATATAGTTCTCTAAAATTTCCGCCGCATCATACACACACCGCAAACACGGGCGCGTGCCGTAGAACGCAGGGGTTCTCTCGGCAGGATCACCGCCGATTTGGGGATTACCGCCCAAAATGTCCTTGCAGATAATCGAGCCGTGGCGCGTGCGGAACTGTTCGCACAAATCACGAATCACTGCATAGTGTTCCGCCTTTACACCCTTATCGTTCGGATCATCATAACCATACAGAATTCCGGCAGTCAAAACCATACCGGACACCGCGCCGCACACCTCACGCAGCCGTCCGACACCGCCGCCGAACGGCGATGCGGCACGAAGCAACAGCGATTCGTCCATCGGAATCAGGTCGGCAAACGCCCCGGCGACCGATTGGGCGCAGTTAAAGCCGTTCGTAAACCGTTCGTGCGCGTTTTCTGCTCGTTTTCCCATTCTTACTCCTCCAATGCTTTACAAATCGGATCGAGATAATTCACAATAACACTTTCGACGTTACCGGCATCGCACGCCGCCGCCAAGTCTTTGTCAATCGGCATTTTCGCCACCGCTTTGATGTCGTGAGATGCGGCAATCTCTTCAATGTGGCTCTCGCCGAAGATTTCGTGTTTCTTGCCGCAATCGGGGCACTCGAAATAAGACATATTTTCCACAAGCCCCAGCACCGGCACGTGCATCAATTCCGCCATCTTCACGGCTTTTTCGACAATCATAGACACGAGTTCCTGCGGCGAGGTGACAATCACGATGCCGGAAAGCGGCAGCGACTGGAACACGGTCAGCGGCACGTCGCCCGTTCCGGGAGGCATATCCACAAACATATAGTCCACGTCGTCCCAGATGACCTCCTGCCAGAACTGTTTGACCGTTCCCGCCAAAATCGGGCCGCGCCACACCACGGGATCGGTTTCGTTTTCTAAAAGCAGGTTGACCGACATCACCTTGATACCGGTGGACGATTTCACCGGGAAAATGCCCATTTCGTTGGCTCCGGCGCGCTCGTGGATGCCGAACGCTTTCGGGATGGAGGGGCCGGTAATATCCGCATCCAGCACCGCGGTTTCACAGCCGCGTCGGCGCATCGCGCACGCCAAAACGGCCCAAACCATCGACTTGCCGACGCCGCCTTTGCCGCTGACAACGCCGATGACTTTTTTGACGTGGGACAGCTCGTGGGGCTCAGCAATAAGGCTCTCCGGCTGATTGCGGTGGGCACACGCCTCGCCGCAAGTAGAACAATCATGGGTACATTCGCTCATTGTAAAGACTTCCTTTCGTTTTCGGGGCATACTCCCCCACTTTTTTATACAGAATCAGTATACCATATTTTTTTCCATTCGTAAAGATATAAAATAAAAAAGGCACGTTTCAATAATAGAAACGTGCCTTTTTATTATTAGCAATTATTCTTCGTAATCAATCGCCAGCATTTCGGCAGCTGTCATTTCTTTAAGTCCCAACGTATCCAAAAGGCTGCGCCGTACCAAAATAGACCGCGCGTCCAGCTGGTCGCCGCCTTTCCAAATTTTACCGCCGATGGTATGGAACACTACGGCATAGTCTTTCAGTTCGAAATCCTCAAACACCTCACCTGCTGACGGATCATAAATCAACACATCCGGCAGTCCGCCTTGTCGCCATTGTTCAAAAGCGGCGGCAGTTTCCTCCTCGGTTGCGTAACGGTGAGTCGTATAGTTTTTGTGGTCATCTCCACCCATAAAGTTGAAGAAAATATTGTGGTCGAAATACGGCATCAATTCGGCCGCTTCGGTGAGGTTGATATCGAACACACCCCCTTGGTCTGCCCAACCGATCATCACCCGATAGTCGTCTAAATGATACTCTTTAATGAAACTCGCCATTGCCCGTGCAGGAGAATACGGTTTTTTCACGTCCACCACGCAAGAGGAGATATTCCAGTACAGCGACACACAAAGCGACAGCGCCACAAGCACCGTTGCCGCCACTTTGACGGCGTTTCCCCCTTTTGTGGATTTCGGCGGCACTTTGTCCGGCGTTTTCAGCGCCACCCAAAGGAAGAAGAGAAGAAACAGATAGGCAACGCCTCCGTGGTGACTGCACATATACACGATGGCGCCAAATGCCGCAAACAGCACATACGGCAAAAAGAGGGTGACGAGCAACCCTTTTCGTTTTGCCAAATGGAAAAACAATATCCACAGGCAAGCGCCCACCAAGCACGATGCCCAAAACGTTGCACCGCCAAAGGACATCGAAAACACAAAGCCGTATCCGCTGAAAACGGATGCCAAAAAACAATCGGTGGGAATGGCGAGCAATACATATAAAAATGAACCAATCGACAAATCGTTTCCCATTGCCGTTTTAGCTTTCATCGCATACGTGTCGTCTGCCGGCACGATTTCCAAAATGAGCACCACCGCAAGCGCTAAAAGCGCCAACAGCCACCATACGCGGCGGTCGCGGAACATTCCCTTGAGCGTTTCGGAAAGCGGTTTTTCGCGCAAAATTTCCCATACCCATGCAAGCGCCAAACCGCCTGCCACCGCAATACCAAACGCGCTGGTCAAACACAAAAACGCAAGCGAGAGCACGTAGCGGTGCGGCTTTTCGTTTCGTGTTTCAAACGCGAGCGCGCACAACACAAACGCGAGCACCATCATACAGTACGGGCGAGAAATCACCGCATATTGATAAAAGAAGAAGTACGTAAACGGAAGAATCCACTTCGCAAGCCGCGGAAACGGCGCGTACCAAAGAACAAGGAACACCGCAAGTCCCATAAACAGAAGGCTCACAAGCGCGAGCGACAACTCATATGGTGCACCGAGTTTGGCAAACGGCGCCAGCACCAAATGCCACAGCGGCGGATGTCCCTCGTAATGCGGCACGGTGAGAAGAATATCCTTAAACGTCGCCTCGCGCGCGATTTGCCACGCAACCGCCTCGTCAAACCACGGTTCGTGGAAAATGCCCATGACCGCTTTCAACACGCAGTAAAGACACAGCACAATGGTTTCCGGCACTTTTCCGGCAATTTTCTCCGCACGAGTGTTGAGTGCGGTCAATGCTTTCGGCAACCACAAAAGCGCCGTGATAAGCGTTGAGTTGGTGTTTTCCATGTTCTTCCCACCTTTTGTCACTGATTAGTGACAGTATATCACGTTTTTGAATATTCGTAAAGAGAAAAAAGCACCTTTCTTAACGAAAGGCGCTTTTTCGTCTTGGATTTTAGAACAAACCGGTAATTTTGCCGTTTTCGTCTACGTCGATGTTCTCGGCGGCCGGTTTCTTCGGAAGTCCGGGCATCGTCAAAATGTCACCGGTCAAAACAACCACAAAGCCTGCACCGGCAGAGACTTTTACGTTTTTGACAGTGACGGTGAAGTCCTCCGGCGCACCGAGTTTCGTCGGATCGTCCGAGAAACTGTACTGCGTTTTGGCGATACACACCGGCAATTTATCAAAGCCGAGGGCCGTCAGTTGCGCAATCTGCTTTTTGGCGTTCGGCATCACGGTAATGCCGTTGCCGCCGTAGACTTTTTTGACCACCGCCTCGATTTTTTCCTCAATGGAAGCGTCCAGTTCGTAGGAGAAGGTGAAATCGCCTTTTTCCTCTTCGCAAAGGCGTACCACTTCGCGTGCAAGGTCTTCGCCGCCTTTGCCGCCCTCTGCCCACACGGTCGAAAGCACGGTGTTGACACCGAGTTCGCGGCATTTCGCAATGATAAAGTCGATTTCCGCGTCAGTATCCGTCGGGAAACGGTTGACCGCCACCACACACGGCAGTTTATACACGTTTTTGATGTTGGATACGTGGCGGAGCAAGTTCGGAATGCCCTTTTCGAGCGCACCGAGGTCCTCGGTGTTCAGTTCGGTTTTGGCAAGGCCGCCATGCATCTTAAGCGCACGCACGGTCGCCACCACCACGACGGCGTCGGGCGTGAGTCCTGCCATTCGGCACTTGATGTCGAGGAATTTCTCCGCGCCAAGGTCCGCGCCGAAGCCGGCTTCCGTAATCGTGTAGTCCCCCATCTTCATGGCGAGACGGGTTGCCATCACGGAGTTGCAACCGTGGGCAATGTTGGCGAACGGGCCGCCGTGGACAAACGCCGGCGTACCCTCAAGCGTTTGGACAAGGTTCGGTTTAATCGCATCTTTAAGAAGCGCAGTCATCGCACCAACGGCGTTTAAGTCGCCGGCCGTGACCGGTTTGTCGTCGAACGTATACGCCACAACAATACGGGACAGGCGCTCTTTGAGGTCGGTAATCGAAGACGCGAGGCAGAACACCGCCATAATCTCGCTGGCGACCGTGATATCAAAACCGTCTTCGCGCGGCACACCGTTGGTTTTGCCGCCCATACCGTCGAGCACAAAGCGAAGTTGACGGTCGTTCATATCGACGCAACGTTTCCACGTGATTTTGCGCACGTCGATGCCGAGGGCATTGCCCTGCTGAATGTGGTTGTCGAGCATCGCGGCAAGCAAGTTGTTCGCCGCGCCAATCGCATGGAAGTCGCCGGTAAAGTGGAGGTTGATATCCTCCATCGGCACAACCTGGGCGTAACCGCCGCCGGCGGCACCGCCTTTGACACCGAACACCGGGCCGAGCGACGGCTCGCGAAGCGCCACCGTCACGTCTTTACCGATGCGAGAAAGGCCGTCCGCCAAACCGATGGTTGTGGTGGTTTTGCCCTCGCCGGCAGGCGTCGGGGTAATGGCGGTCACGAGCACCAATTTGCCGTTTTCGCGGTCGGTTTCTTTAATCAGCGCCGGATCCACCTTCGCTTTATAGCGCCCGTACTGTTCAAGATATTTCTCGTCCACGTGGGCGCGAGCGGCGATTTCGCCGATGGGTTTCATTTTGCACTGCTGCGCAATTTCAATGTCGGATAAATACGCCATAGGAATCACTCTCCTTTGAAATACTTGACCGCCGACTTAAACATCTTGATGTCGTAGTCGCCGACCACGTTTTTATACAGTCCGTTTCCGATACGCTCGCTGTGACCCATTTTACCAAACACGCGACCGTCCGGCGAGGTGATGCCCTCAATCGCGAACGCAGAGTTGTTCGGGTTAAACGCCACGTCGCCGGTCGCATTGCCGTCGAAATCGACGTATTGGGTGGCGATTTGTCCGTTTTTCGCGAGTTCGCGAATGAGCGCTTCGTCCGCATAGAAGCGGCCCTCACCGTGGGAAATCGGGACGTTCAACACGTCGCCCACGTTCACGCCTTTGAGCCACGGCGACTTGTTGGAAGCCACACGCGTGCGCACAATCTTCGACTGGTGGCGCGCAATGGTGTTAAAGGTCAAGGTCGGGCAATTCTCGTCGGTGTCGATGATTTTGCCGTACGGCACAAGGCCAAGTTTGATGAGCGCCTGGAAGCCGTTGCAGATACCGCACATCAGACCGTCGCG
>JAZUEK010000012.1:0-10235 GCA_045640165.1 Acutalibacteraceae bacterium
CTTCTCCAGTTTCTTGGATTGTAAAAACAGCGGCGACATCGTGTCGGCGCAGAACTATTCCGCCGGCGGTATCGTCGGCAGAGCGACGTCGGACAGCGTGAAGTGCACCGGCGCGTATAACAAAGGAAGCGTGACCGGCGGCACGACCGGCGGTATTCTCGGCGAAAGCACGCAGGGCAAGGTGGATATTTCGAACTGCGTCAATGAGGGAACGGTTACCGGAACGTCGAACACCGGCGGTATTGCCGGCTATATCGGCAACAAAGACCGCGACCCCGTCGTGACGGCGGCAAACTGCAAAAACAGCGGCACCGTTACCGGCAAAGCCAACGTCGGCGGTATCGTGGGCTACCTCAAAACCGATGCCAACCACGATTTTAACCATTGTGAAAACCGCGGCAACGTGAAATCGACCGCGGAACGCGGCGGCGGCATTATCGGTTACTGCTGCGGCGGCGGCAATTTCACCTATTGCACGAATACCGGTCGCATTACCGCCAAAGGCAAGCGTGACCAGATTATTGCCGAAATCGAGGACGACAAGTGCGACCTCACCGGTTGCATCTGCAACGGTTCGGTTGGTGCGGCGAGCATTCTCTCCGAAGGCAACGTGTGGATTATCGGCGGCGTGGCGTTGGCGGCGCTTATCGCGGTGCTTGTGATTCTTCTTAAAAAGAAGAAAGCGAGTGCGGCGGTTAAAAATGCCGACGAGAGCGCGAATGAGAGCGCGGACGACGTTGTTGAAGAAAGCGAAGAAACACAAGAAGAATAAAGCCACAAGGCGGCAGGGAAATTTCTCTGCCGTTTTGGGCTTGAATGGGGTACACTATGCCATTTAACATTTTTGAAGTGCTGTCTTTTTTGATAGCCGGACTTTCCTTTGCGTGGGGAATGCTCGTTTTGTTTCGAAAGAAGCGGCCGATGTATTTTCGGTTGTTCGCTTTTGCGACGGGTTGCTTCGCGTTATATCTGTTGTCTTACGTCGTCAGTCGATGGTGCGGCATCGTGCCGTCGATGAGTATCGGCGCGTTCAGCATCTTCGGCGCGGAGTTTTTCCTGCTTTCCGCCAACTACGGTACGTTGGACCGATTGGTGGATGACGGCAGGAACACAAAAAAAGCGCGGCGGCTTTCGTGGGTGGCACCGCTCGTTATCGCCGTTCTTGCGGTGGCGGAGTTTTTGGCCTGGCTCAAAGAGGATATCTTTACCGCAGAAATGTGGGTTGTGATCGCGATTCCGGCGATGGCGGCATCCTACTTTAACTTAAAACACTTGTTGTTGCCGATGGATGAGCTCGAAATTTTACGGGCAACACGGTATTGCAACGTATCCGCTTTGTTTTTCTATGTGATTACGGCGCTGTACGTTATCGTTTCCTCTATGGGGAGAACGATTGTGAGTGGGGCGCTTTTGGTGCTGATGTCGCTGTCGGTTTTCGGGATGACGGTGAGTGCGATAAAGGGGTCGGAAAAATGGGAAATTTAAGTTTGACGTTATTTATCAGTTTCGCCGCCCCTTTGTGTATGACGCTGTTTGTCTGCAAAGGAAGAACACGCACGCTGTTGACTTTTTTGCTGATTGGGATGACGGTGTGTCTGTTTTGCGGTGAACTCAACGCGCTCGTCTATCGCATCAACGCGATTGAGATGAAATACTATACCGCTAATTTCACGCCGCTTTTTGAGGAGATTTTCAAGGCGTTCCCGATTTTGTTCTTTGCGTTCGTGTATAAACCGAAGCGTCGGACGTTACTGGAATGTTCGTTGCTCGTGGGCGTCGGGTTTGCGGTGCTTGAAAACGCATTTATTTTGGCGAACGAGGCAGGAACGGTGTCGGTATTGACGGCGCTTGTCCGCGGCTTCGGCGCAGGAATGCTCCACGGGGTTTGCACGCTCGCTGTCGGCTACGGGATGACGTTTGTGCATACGCGGCGCAAATTCTTTTGTACCGGCACGGTGGCGCTGCTTACGTCGGCGATTATTTTCCACTCTATCTACAATATGTTGGTGGAAGCGGAACATTATATTGTCGGAATGTTGCTTCCCACGGCGATATTTATTCCGGTGCTGTTCTTGCTGAAACAGACCGGAGAAGAAAAAGAAAAAACCTAAGACGGAAATTCAAAAAAGTGAGGTTTTGTAAGATGACAAAACGGATATTGGCGTTGGTGCTTGCGGTGGCGATGATGATAACGGCGCTGCCGATTTTTGCGTTCGCGGCGACCGGGGTGACCTACTATGATTACGACGCGACTGCCGGAAAGCTTGTGGAAACGACGCTTCCGGCGGGATCATACGAGACTCTTACGGCAAAGTATATTACCGATAACTGGTCGGAAATTGTGGCCGGCTGGTATGTGATTGAGGACGACATAAATCTTCCGGATGAGTTCCTGTTTGTGCTTGGTGACGTCAAATTTATTTTGGCGGACGGCGTAACGATGACGGTCTTGGGTATCGGTGTTGAAGCCGAATCCAACAGCACGTTTGCGGTGTATGCCCAGTCGACCGGGAATGATATGGGTCAAATCGTGACGCTTGGTTTCGAGGGCGGCGCCGGTATCGGCGGTGGCAGTGAAGTGGATAGCGGTGACATTTCCATTTACGGCGGTATTATCAATGCCGCGGGCGGAAGCGGAGCTGCCGGCATCGGCTGCGGTTATGCCGGTATAGGAGGAAACACTTCCTGCGGTACCATCTCCATCTACGGCGGTATTATCAACGCTGTGGGCGGAAGCGGAGCTGCCGGCATCGGAATCGGTGATGCTGTTGCGGTAAGAACCAGTTCCTGCGATACCATCTCTGTGTACGGCGGTTACGTGAAAGCAGTCGCCGGCGGTGAGGAGATTGCCCCGATAAGCAACCTGAATTCTTCCTGCACCGCGACGACGGTGGGCAATGCGCGGTACGTTAACTATGCGCCGGTCGCCGCGGTGGAGGCAACCTGCACAAAGGCAGGTCACGACGCGTACGTAAAGGATTGCGTGAGCGGCAATTACTATGAGGAGTTCCCGTTTACGGAAAACGGTCTTATCGGCAATGCCGAAGCCCTTGCCGCGATTAGACAGCAAATTGCGGCGGAAGAAGCGGCAAAACTGGCGGCGGCAAAGGATGATGCTATCGCCGCGCTGAACGATGCGGCGGGCGAGAATGTGTCCGCGGCGATGACGGCAATTTTGAACGATGCAAAAGCCGCGGTGAAGGCCGCAAAAACGGTGGAAACCGTTGCCGCCGCGAAAACAGGGTGGCTTCACGTTATCGAATTGCAGAAGGCGAAAGAGCTGGTGATTAAGGAACTTCGCCGGAATGTGGGCGAGGAGTTGTCCGAGGGAATGGCGGCGGTTTTGAACGATGCCATTGCCGCGGTAAATGCCGCCACAACGGAAGAAGAAGTGATTGCCGCGAAAGAGGCGGGACTGGCCGCTATCGCGTTGCGCGATTTGAAAGATCAGGCGATTTTGGGGCTTACTTCGGCGGCAGGTCCGACTCCGTTGTCTCAGCCGATGGCGGCGGTTTTGAACGATGCTATATCGCTGGTCAATGAAGCCGTTACCGAGGAAGAGGTGGAAAACGCCACACAAGCCGGTCTTCTTTCGATTACGTTACAAAAGGCACGGGACGAAGGAGAAGCAAAGGCTCTTGCCGATGCCAAAACTGCCTCTAAAGCGTCGCTCGCGTATCTGGTGGGCGACACGCCGTCCGAGGCGATGGTGGAGGTTTTGGAAAGCGCCATTGCCGCGGTGGATGCCGCGACGACGATTCCGGCGGTCATAGCCGCCGAGCAAGTGGGTTTACTCCAGATTCTTGCGCAACAGCAACTGGAAGAACTCAACAAAGCCAAAGAGGACGCGCTCAAGCCGTTTACCGCTATTTTGGAGGATGATAGCGCGTCTGAAGCGCTGAAAGCCATTGCCGAAGAAGCGGTCGAGGCCATCACGAATGAAACGAACGTGCAAAAGGTGAAAGAGACGGCGGATGTTTATGAGGATTACTGCGAGGCGCGCGAAACGGCAGAAGGCCTTCTTTCCGAATGCGAGATGACTTTGGCGTCGGACGAGTATTCCGACGAGGTTAAAGCACTTGTGCGCAAGTTTATGGAAGCGCTGGACGAGGTGCAAACCATCGACGACGTTCAAATGACGCTGCTCGAATACGGTCCGGCTATCCGTTTGCAAGACGACCGCGACAAATGGCTTGCGAAGCTTACGGACTTGTTGCCCGAAGAGCCGTCCGATGCGGTGACAGCGATTATTGAGGATGCGAAAGAGCTGATTTTGTACGGCGAAGATTCGTCGGTTTTTGACAACGTGTACGATATCGCACGGAGTGCGCTGTCGCGGCAGTTGACCGCCGAAGCGAACACGAAAGCGCTCGAAGACTTGCTCAAACAAACGGAGGAAGACCTCGGGGCGGCGAACGACACGATTGACGAGCTCAACAACACGGTCAAGAGCAAGGAAGCGACCATCGCCGAACAGCAAGCGGCGCTTGATACCGCGACTGAGCAGTTGAACGCGGCGAAAGCCGACCTGGAAAAGGCAAAAGCGCAGATTGTCGCGCTCGAAACCACGACGACGGAGCAAGCGGAAGCGCTTGTGCAGGCCGAGCAACAAATGAAAGCGTTGCAGGCGGAAATCGAGCGGTTGAAAGCGTTGCTCGACGACGACCCGACCAACCCGACCGAGCCGCAACCGACCGAAACCGGCACAGAGCCGACCGCGACCGGCACAGAGCCGACCGCAACGGGCGCGGAGGAGACGATGCTCGGTGATGCGAACGGCGACGGCGACGTGAACATGAAAGACGTGCTTTTAATGCGCAAGTATTTGGCGGAAATGGACGTGGAATACAACGCCCAAAATGCCGACGTGAACAGCGACGGCGACGTCAATATGAAAGACGTGCTAATGCTGCGTAAGTTCCTTGCAGGGCTTATCGAAACGCTCGGCGCGTAAAATGGCATAAAGAAAAGCGGCGGAGACCTCGTCTCCGCCGCTTTTTGTTGGTTTATACGTTACCAATCTGCGGTTCGGTGTTCGCATTTTCGTTGACGTCGGGAGCGGCGATTTCGGAATTGGCGTTGTTCAAATTGAAAACGTCGTAGTTTTTAAAACCATGCTGTTCCATTAGCCGTTGGACTTGTCTTTGTTCTCCCTCGCTCAGGTCGTTATACTCTTCGGCAATCACCTGTTTTTCTTTCTCGGTCATCGGACGGGGCTCCGTGTTCTCTTCTTCGACGAGGGGATTCTCTTCTTCGGGTTGTACGTCATCCAAATCCAGGGGCTCTTTTTGCTCTTTGTTGTCAATGATTTCCTCGTCGAGCTCCTCGTCGAGTTCCTCGTCGAGTTCCTCGTCGTCCAAGTCTATGACTTTGTTGGCGTTGCCGCCGCCGACAACGACCTTCTCCGGCTTGGCTTCGTCGGGCGCAACTTCGGCCATCGCTTGTTTCTCCTGTGCGTCGGTAAGGAATTCGGCACCGTACGCAGAGCCGAAGTCTTTATTTAAGGTTTTGCACAAGCCGAAAATCTGCTCTTTTAACTCGCTGGAAAACAAGTCGCATTCCGCCGCCACGCCCAACGCGCTCAAGACGCCTAATTTCTTCTTGTCGAAGTCACCGGCCTGGCTGAGCTCCGCGTACGGCTGCGCGGCAAAGACGAGTTCGTTGAGCATATCCTTGCTCACGTTCGGAGCATCCTTCATAATCTGCGCGGCGATGTCGGGATACTGTTTCATTGCGGCCTTGAAATCCGCGACAAACGCTTGTTCGTCCGCATTCATCGGGTGTTTTTCGAAGCCGCGAGCCCACATATCTACCTGCGCCTTTTGCTCTTCCTCGTGCACTCCACTCGTCATGCTTTTCTCCTGTGCGTCGGTAAGGAATTCGGCGCCGTACGCAGAGCCGAAATCTTTATTCGAGGTTTTGCACAAGCCGAAAATCTGCTCTTTTAACTCGCTGGAAAACAAGTCGCATTCCGCCGCCACGCCCAACGCGCTCAAGACGCCTAATTTCTTCTTGTCAAAGTCGCCGGCTTGGCTGAGCTCCGCATACGGCTGCGCGGCAAAGACGAGTTCGTCGAGCATATCCTTGCTCACGTTCGGAGCATTCTTCATGATTTGCGCGGCGATGTCGGGATACTGTTTCATCGCGGCCTTGAAATCGTTGATAAACGCTTTTTCGTCCGCATTCATCGGGTATTTCTCGAAGTTGCGAGACCACGCATTTACTTCTTGGCGGTTGCGATACGCATCGTACAAATGGCCGTATTTTTCGTTGTATTCTTTCACCTTATCGGTCATACCGCTTACGTCAAGGCCGGCTTTTTCGGCGAGATGGTATTTGTCAAGTTCGTACAGTCCCTGTTCTTGTTCGTATTCCTGGTAATCCGGAAGATTGTTGAAAATTGCATGCCAGCCTTTGCGCAAAAACTCGAAGAAGCCCCATTTGTTCGGCGGAGTCGGCGCATCGGCGTATCGGACCGCTTTCACGAGGTCTTCCGGCGTGGTAATCGGCTTGGTTTTGCCGTAGAAATACACCTGCTGTTCGCCTTTCAAAGAGAACGCCTGCATTCCGTCGAGGAGCTCGACTTTGTAGCCGAATTCTTTCAGTCGTTTTTCGTAGTCGGCGATGGCGGCTTGGTTGTTTTCCTGCAACGCATCCGCCAATTTGCCCGGGAGCTTTTCTCTTGAGCCGAGCGCTTCCACGGCTGTATCCATTTGGGCGATATTCGCCGGGGTAAGTTTTTGTGCAGAATCCATCTTCGCTGTTTGCGGCTCACTATCCGAAACGTTGAAACGGTAGGATTCGAAGACGGCAGAATCCGATTCCGATTGTTTGGCAAACACCAAGCTCTTCAAAAACGCCGGTCGTTTGGCAAATTCCGCGGCGTTCTTTTTCGCCGGAACGATGCCCTTGACCGTGCGCACAATTCCCAAATCGATGGCGGCTTCGATACACTCCGTCAAAGCCGGACTGCCCACTTCCAAGTCGCCGGCGGTCAATTTGTTAAACAGCGTGTTCACGTCTTCGCGGTATTTCGTGCGGTCTTCGCCTTGCAGAGAGACAATTTTACCCCTAAGCGCGGCGCTGTGTTGTTTTTCATAATACGCCTGCTGCTTTTCGGCGACTTGATCGACGGTCAGTTCGATCCTGCCCACCGCAACTCGCGCGCCGTCGATCGCGTTGATCGGGCGGCAGATGTTTTGTTTTTCTTTCGGGTCATATTTTACCAAAATGAGGTCGGAAATGAGGTTGGGTGCCGTTTTCGGGTCCGCCAACATCTTCGAGACGTTCTGTTTGGATGCCGGCGTGTTGTCCGGGGAATAGAGCATTCCGTAGTCGCAGGCCTCGTACAACCAATATTTCAGTTCTTCGTCGTTCATCTCGTACTCTTTACGGCGCAATTTTTCCAGTATGTTGTTTGCTCTTGTTAAGTACTGGTCCATCTCCGTAAAGGTCATTTTTTCAAACGCTTTGCCGCTATGGCCAATCGGTCCAAATCCCATAACACATTCTCCTTGTATGAATATTTTTCGCTGTTGTGTCTTACTCTTAATACTCCGCCGTGCAAGAAAAGGTTACACGGCACAGCAAAGCAAAATTCTTACCTTTTAATATAGCACACACCCTGCCAAAATGCAACAAAAAACATAATAAACGCAGTTGTACCAGTGGGTTTCAAGAAAAGCGCAGGAGCCGTTACTCTCGCACTTTTTCTTGCTTTCTATCAAAGGGCGTGCTATACTAATTATGTATACAAAATTTTAAGAAAAAACACGAGCAAAAATACAAAGGAAATGAGGGCGATTTCTATGAAAAAAACGTTACCGATGCGGTTGCTCGCCATGGTGCTTTGCGTGGCGATGCTCGTCACCGTAACACCGATTTTTGCCTCGGCGGAGTCGGCGACCTATCTTGACTATAACGTAACCACCGGCAAGACGGACGTGGAACGTACCGCTACCGGCGTTAACGTGATTGACGAGGCGACGGATGCGTTCGTCCCCGGCTGGAACGTCGTGCAAGGTGACGTAGAAATCGAAACCCGTATTACGCTTCCGAAGAACGTTTACCTCATTTTGGCGAACGGTGCGACGCTGACCGCCAAAAGGGGCATTGTGGTGGCGGAAGACGGCAATTTTCTCATCTATGCGCAGTCGAACGATGCGGATACGATGGGCAAGCTCATTGTGCCGGTTGCGGACTCCGGTTATGCCGGTATCGGCAGCGCCCAAGAAAGTGGTTGCGGCGATATCGTCATTTTCGGCGGTAATATCACGGCGCAGGGCGGTCAGTACGGCGCCGGCATCGGCAGCGGTAACATGGGTGACTGCGGCACTATTACGATTTACGGCGGTATTGTGACGGCGACAAACGGTGATAACGGCGCCGGTATCGGCGGCGGACTGATGTCCGATTGCGGCGATATTGTCATTTACGGCGGTACCGTGACGGCGGTAAGCAACCAAAACGCCGCGGCCATCGGAAGCGGCTACTATTCGAATTCTTGCGGTGTCATTGCGATTGGCGGCGGCATCGTGACGGCGGAATCGAAAAATTACGGTGCCGGTATCGGCGGCGGTTCCGAATCTCCTTGTAATGGCGTAATGATTACGGGCGGCTACGTAAAAGCGACAGCGGCACGGAATGCCGAGCCGATCGGCAAGGGAGACGATTCCTATGGGGAAGACGACACCCCTGCCGTTTTGGTGTCGATTGCAAGCTCTTGCACGTCGGTGATTGTCGACAAAACGCGGTATATCAACTACAAGATTTCGGCGAGAGAGCCGAACTGCACCGAAAGCGGTTTTGCGGCGCATTATATCGACCCCTATACCGGCAACTACTATGAAGCGCTTCCGTTTACGGAAGAGACGCTCATCGGCGATGAGACAGCGCTTGCCGCGTGGAAAGCGGAAGACGGCGACGGATATACGGGCGCTGCGCTCGGCCACGATTGGCAAAATGCGGCTGGCGGCATCCACCGCTGCGCGCGGTGCGATCTTACCGAAGTGCACGCGGATGCGGACGAAAACGAGATTTGCGATATTTGCGAGGCGGCGCTTTCGTCGTATACGCTGTATCTCGACTATAACGAAACGACCGGCGCGGTGGATGTAGAGCGCAAGGTGTGGAACGCCAACGTCATCGACGATGCGGAGGGTGCGTTCGTTACCGGATGGAATATTGTCAAAGGCGACGTGGAATTTATGAAGCGCATTGAGCTTCCGAAAGACGTCAACCTCATTTTGGCGAACGGCGCGACACTGACCGCAAAACAAGGCATTACCGTGGCGCCGGACGGCGATTTTGCCGTCTATGCGCAATCGAACGACGAGGACACGATGGGTAAACTCATCGCGACGAGTACGTACATTTTCAGTGCCGGCATCGGCGCTTATGACAACGACAGCTGCGGCAATATTACCATTTACGGCGGTGATGTAACGGCAACGGGCGGCAATGTCGGCGCCGGCATCGGCGGCTCGGACGAAGCTCCTTGCGGTGATATTGCGATTTACGGCGGTATCGTGACCGCTCAAGGCGGAGAATATGGCGCCGGTATCGGTGGCAGTCGAAGCGTTCGATGCGGTACGATTTTGATTTCCGGCGGTGATATCACGGCGCAGGGCGGATTTGACGGCGCCGGCATCGGCGGCGGATTAGATGGCTCTTGCAGTCAAGTGACGATCACGGGCGGTATTGTGACGGCGCAAGGCGGAGACTATGGCGCCGGTATCGGCACCGGATTCGAGGGTACTTGCAACAAATTGACGATTACCGGCGGCTACGTCAAAGCAACGGCGGGATATTTCGCCGAGTCCATCGGATGCGGCCATGGCGGTACGGTTATCAAAAAGTCGATTGACGACTCCTGCACGTCGCTTTTTAAAGACGATGCGCAATATATTAACTACGAGCCGTTTGCCAAGGTGGAACCGACCTGCACCAGTATCGGTACGGTGGCGTATGTCAAAGATTACGTCAGCGGCAACTACTATACGGCGTTCCCGTTTACGGAAGACGGACTTATCGGCGACGCTACGATGTTTGCTACGTGGAAAGCGGAGGGCGGCGCCGGCTTCTTGAAAAAACTCCCCCACCGGGATTTAAACAGAGATACGAAGTGCGACAGCTGCGGTGCGGTTCACGCCACCTATCTCGACTATAACGAAACCACCGGACAAGTGGATACCGAATGTGAAGTGTGGGGCGTCAACGTTATCGAAAATGGGAGG
>JAZUEK010000013.1:0-7155 GCA_045640165.1 Acutalibacteraceae bacterium
CGTACATCATAATGACCGAAAGCCACGTGGCGAGCGGCCCTAACACGAGGACGAGAATGCCGGTGATCAATTCACCGGTCGCCGCCGACGAGGAATAGTCTTTTAACTGTGCATACCCTAAAAAGAAAGAAACCGCAAAAAAGATACTGATAACGGTGCCAGTCCAAAAGTAGACCTTGTCAACCGCGTTGATTTTTGCGCCGATGTTGTCAAAAATTTTCATAAAAACACTCCTCATTTTTTATTTGGATGAATAAAGTATACACAAAAATCGTTCGGTTTGCAAGAAAAATGCGCGAAATCAAAAGAAAGTTTGACATTTTTTTGCGGTGTGGTATAATAAAAAAGATAGGAAAAGGAGGTTTTTTCTATGGCAAATAAACTGAAAAACGGTCAAATGACCGTGACGATTGAACAAGAAGAACCCATTTGGACCGACCGCAAACGCTGGACGTTTTTCGGTCTGCCGTGGACGTTTACGAAATATCGCCTGACTCCCTCGAAACTGCTTGTGGAGACCGGCTTTTTGAGCAAAGAGGAAGAGGAAATTCGCCTTTACCGCATTACCGACGTGTCGATGAAACGCGGTTTCTTTGAGCGGATGTTCAAACTCGGCACGATTACTCTGCGCTCGAGCGACACCTCTAACCCGACGCAGGAACTGCGCCACATCAAAAACCCGAAAACCGTGAAAGAGGTCGTCAGCCAATCCATCGAGACGTCTCGCCGCGAAAACGGCGTGCGCACGTCCGAGATGGTGGGTATGCCCCACCACGACATGCCCGATTTGCCGGACGGACATCATCCGGCAATGGGTCCCGAACTCGTGCCGGATTATGACCAAAACGGCATTGACGATCGTTCCGAATAATGTTTCGCCCACGTCGGCTATCGACGTGGGCGATTTTCCGTTTTTTGAATTTCGCTGAAAAGAGGTGTGTCTGTGATTTCTCTGCTTTGCGCGTTAGCTCTGCTTGTTTTGGGCTATGCGGTTTACGGGCGGCTTGTGACCCGTGTGTTTGCGCCGGATGAGCGCGAAACGCCGGCAACGGCGATTAACGACGGGGTGGACTGCGTGCCGATGAAACCCGGTAAGGCGTTTTTGGTGCAATTGCTCAACATCGCAGGCACCGGCCCGATTTTCGGCGCGATTATGGGGGCGCAGTTCGGCCCGGTTGTGTTTTTGTGGATTGTGTTCGGCTCGATTCTCGGCGGCGCGGTCCACGATTATATGGTCGGTATGATTTCCTGCCGCCACGAAGGGCAATCCATCGCCGCGCTGTCGGGCGCGTATCTCGGAGGCGTCGCCAAATGGGTGATGCGCGTGTTTTCGGTGGTGCTTTTGGTGCTTGTCGGCACGGTGTTTGTCACAAGCCCTGCGGCGCTTTTGGCGCGGCTGACCCCGAAAGCGCTCGGCGAGATGTTTTGGGTGTTTGTGATTATCGCCTACTATATCCTCGCGACCTTGCTTCCCATTGACAAGCTCATCGGGCGGCTGTATCCCGTGTTCGGCGCGGTGCTGATTGCGATGGCGGTGGGCATTTTCGGCGCGATTCTCTTGTCCGGCGACTACGTGTTGCCGGAAGTGAGCCTCAAAAACACCCATCCGGATGGGCTTCCTGCCTGGCCGTTTATGTTCGTGACGGTGGCGTGCGGCGCGATTTCCGGTTTCCACGCAACCCAGTCGCCGATGGTTGCCAAGTGCATTACGAGCGAAAAACAAGGGCGGTTTGTCTTTTACGGCGCGATGATTGCCGAAGCGGTGATTGCCCTCGTGTGGGCGGCGGCAGGCGTGGTGTTTTATGAAAACGCGGGGGCGTTGTCCGAGGCGCTTTCCGCCGTCGGTCAGTCGGGTGTGGTATACGATATTTCGTTTGGAATGCTCGGCACGGTGGGCGGCGTTTTGGCGGTGATCGGCGTCATTGCCTGCCCGATTACGTCGGGCGATACCGCGTTCCGCTCGGCGCGCCTCATTTTGGCGGAGTGGACGGGACTTTCGCAAAAACCGTTCAAAAACCGTCTGAAAATCACCTTGCCGCTGTTGTTTGTGGGATTGCTTTTAACCCAACTCGACTTCGACGTGTTGTGGCGGTATTTTTCGTGGAGCAACCAAACGCTCGCGATGGTGGCGCTATGGGTCGCGACGGCGTATCTCTTGAAAGAAAACCACCCGTTTTCCCATTTGCTGTTGACGGCGCTTCCGGCTACGTTTATGTCGGGGGTGAGCGCTACCTATATTTTGATGGCGCCGGAGGGTTTCCGCTTGTCCGCTTCGGTGGCGGTTCCTATCGGCGCGGCGGTGGCACTTTTGTGCTTTGCGTGGTTTGCGGTGGTGGTAAATCGCAAGAAAAGAACGAATAGCCGCGGTTAAAACAGGGTTGCAAACAGGTTCTGTTTGTGATAAAATGGGCATAACCTAAATTGAGAAAGGGGTTTTACAAATGGCATCTTTCAAAAAGTATTTGGCAGAATTCATCGGCACGTGCGTGCTCGTCACCTTCGGTTGCGGCACGGCGATGACCGTCGGTTGTGACGCGGCGAGCGGCTGCGGCTACATTCTGACGGCTTTGGCGTTCGGTCTTGTCATCGTCGCGATGGCGTATTCCGTCGGCAACGTCTCCGGTTGTCACATCAACCCGGCGGTGTCTATCGGTATGCTCACCGCAGGCAAAATGTCGGTGAAAGACTTCTTCGGTTATATTGTGGCGCAGTTCCTCGGCGCGATTGCCGGCGCCGGCATCCTCAAAGGCGTGTTCGCGTTTGCGGATCTTACGGATAAAACCGGTGCGCTCGGCTCGAATGGCCTTGCGAACGGCTCGGTGGGCGCGTCGCTCATCATCGAGGTGATTCTTACCTTCGTGTTCGTGTTCGCTATTTTGGGCGTGACCTCTAAAATCGAAAACGGCGCGGTGGCCGGTATTGTGATTGGTCTTACCCTGACGCTCGTCCACATCCTCGGCATCGGCCTTACCGGCACGTCGGTCAACCCGGCGCGTTCGTTCGGTCCGGCGCTGCTCGCCGGCGGCGATGCGTTCGCTAACGTGTGGGTGTTCATCGTGGCTCCGCTGGTCGGCGGCGTGCTCGCCGCGGCGGTGTACGGGCTGCTCACCTGCGAGTGCAAAAAAGAGAAAAAAGACGAAGAATAAAATTTACACGCAAAAAAGCGGAGGGAATTTTCCCTCCGCTTTTTGTTTTGTTTTTCAGTTCACCACGTTGATGGGGTTGCCGTCGAGGAACGCTTTGATGTTCTCTGCCGTCACGTCCACAAGCCGCTCGCGGCACTCTTTTGTGGACCACGCGATGTGCGGCGTGATAAAGCAGTTTTTCGCTTTGAGAAGCGGATTTTCCGGCGAAATCGGCTCGCCGGTTACCACGTCGGTGGCGTAGGCGCCGACTTTGCCGCTTTCAAGCGCGGCGACCAAATCCGGCTCGTTGACAAGCGGACCGCGCGCGGTGTTGACAAGCCACACGCCGTCTTTCATTTTGGCGATGGAATCGGCGTTAATGAGGTCGCGGTTTTGGTCGGTCAGGCGGCAGTTGAGCGAAATCACGTCGGATTGCGCAAACAACGCGTCGAGTGGCGTGCTTCCTGCCGCGTGAGGGCTGTTGTAGAGGATGTGCATCCCGAGCGCTTTGCCGATTTCGGCGACCTTTTGGCCGATGTTGCCGTAACCGACAATGCCGAGCGTTTTGCCGGCGAGCTCCACCTGTGGGGTAAGCCAATAGCAAAAATCGCCGCAGTTACACCAGTCGCCGTCGTGCACCGAGCGGCTGTGCAAATCGACGCGGTGGCACAGTTCCAAAATCAGCGCGAACACGAATTGCGCAACGGCATCGGTGGCGTAGGTCGGCACGTTGCACACTTTCACCCCGTGTTCCGCGGCGGCTTTCACGTCTACCACGTCGTAGCCGGTGGACAGTACCGCCACCATTTTAATATTCTTGCATTGTTCGAACGTTTGGCGCCCGAGCACGTTTTTGCAGGTGACGACGATTTCGCAGTCGCCGATGCGGTCGATGGTGGCTTGTTCGTTCGCCCCGTCGGCGGTTTCTTCATAGATTTCCACGTCGCCGAGCGGCATCAGTTGGTCCCAGGTGATGTCGCCCGGGTTGACGCCGTGGGCGTCCAACACAACGATTTTCATAGGCTTCCCTCGCTTGCGATTTTTTTAGAGTATACCACACTGCCGCGTGGTTTTCAAGGTTGGGTGCGGCAGATTTTCGGAAAATGCGAAAATTTCTTGACAACGGTGCTCGCGCATGGTATAGTGTACCGGTGCGCAAAAATAGTTGCTTTTGCAACTATCTGCGTGACGCGCAAACGAGGGGGAGGACTATGCAACATTTTGAAAGTATCAGCCGCAATATGATGATTACCGACAAATATTTCAAACTTTACCTGCGTGATGCGCTCGCGCCCTACGGGCTTAACGCGCCGCAGGGAGTCGTTTTGTTGATGCTCTATCACAACGCCGCGGTAAAAAACACGCAAGAGGATCTCATTCGCCGCATACATTACGACAAGGGCGTTATGACGCGAACAATGAAAGAATTGGAGCAAAAGGGGCTTGTGAAGCGCGAACCCCATCCCACCGATTCGCGTTCGTATCTGTTTTCGTTGACCGAAAGCGGCGCGGCGCTCCACGAGCCGATGATGGACATTTTGCGACAGTGGAACGAAAAACTGCTCGTCAATATCAGCGAGCAGGAATTGGCGGCCTTAAAAACCGCTTTGGAAACCATGGCGAAAAACGCTTGCGCGGCCAGCTGTGACGAGCAGACGTAAACACTACTATACCAAAAGAGGAACCGTTACTATGAACAAACAAACCACGAAAAAAAGCAACTTCGTCCTGATTATGATTCTGTATCTCGCAGGCATTTTCATGGGCGCTATCGACACCGGCATTGTGACGCCGGCGCGCACCATCATCCAAAACGAATTGGGTGTTTCGGCGCAGACCGGTATTTGGATGATTACGATTTATACGCTCGCTTACGCGGCGAGTGTGCCGATTATGGGCAAACTTGCGGACAAATTCGGCCGCAAATACGTTTATATTCTGTGCATCACGCTGTTTGGCCTCGGCTCGCTTCTTTGCGGACTGTCCGGCTCGTTCGGCGGTTTTCCGATGCTCATTGCCGCGCGCATTATCCAAGCCATCGGCGGCGGCGGTATCGTCCCGATTGCGACGGCGGAATTCGGCACGACGTTTCCGCCGGAAAAACGCGGTCTCGCGCTCGGCCTTGTGGGCGGCGTTTACGGCATTGCCAACGTGTTCGGCGCGTCTGCCGGCAGTGCGATTCTCGACCTGTTCGGCACCGACCGCTGGGAATTTATCTTTTACATCAACGTGCCGATTTCGCTGTTTATCATCATCTGCGGATGGTTTGTGCTGCAAAACAACCGCGATGAAGAAAACAACAAAAAAATCGACATCTTCGGCATTTTTACGCTCACCGTGATGGTGTTGGCACTTCTCTACGGACTGAAAAACCTCGATTTCTTCGATTTCGGCAACTCGATTGTGTCCACCGGCGTGTATCCGTTTTTGCTGGTGTTTCTCGTGTTTGTGCCGCTGTTTATTTTGGCGGAAAAGAAAGCGGAAGACCCGGTGTTGCCGCTTTCGTATTTTACCGACCGCAACGTGCTTGTGACCTTGCTTCTTTCGACGGTCAGCGGCTTTTTGATGATGGGCGTCATCTTCGTGCCGCAGTTTGCGGAAAACTGCTTAAAACTGCCGACGGGTGAGGGCGGCTATCTTGTCATTATGCTCGGGTTGTTTGCCGGCCTCGGTGCGCCGATTTCCGGTAAACTCATTGACAAATTCGGCCCGAAACTGATTTTGGCGCTCGGCTTTTTGTCCACCGCCGCCGGCGCGCTGTTTATGATGTTTGTCACAACCAAAGCGCCGTCGATGCTGACCGTGCTTGTGGGACTGGCGCTTGCCGGCCTCGGCATGGGCTTTACGATGGGCACGCCGGTCAACTATATGATGCTCGCCAACACCGACGAAAAACAATCCAACTCCGCGCTTGCCGCGCTGTCGCTTGTGCGCTCGATCGGTACGGCGATTGCTCCGGCGATTATGGTCGGCTTTATCGCGACCGCCGGTATGAACGTGCAGGGCAATCTTATGGCGCTGTTGCCGCAGGAAATCAACACGCCGGAACTGCCGTATATGCAAGAACTCTCCGAAAAACTTACGACGATGAAAGAAAACCCGATGTTCGCCGAGCAGATGAAAGAGATGCCGGACTTGTCCGCGATGACGTCGATGAAAATGGATATGAACGGCGGCGGTATGGAACTGCCGGAAGAGACGCTCGCGATGTTGCAATCGAGCGACGTGACCACCATTGTGGACAACACCAAAACGATGGCGAAAACGATGTTTGACCAAATGACCCCCGGCGTGGTTGAAAAAATCACCGCCGGCCTCGACAAAGGTATTGACGGCATCGAAACGGGGCTGTCGCAGATGAAAGCCGCCGCTTCCGCGATGCCTGCCGGAATGCCGAGCGGAATGCCGTCCGGCGCGCCTTCGGGGATGCCGGCGAGCGCCATGGGGGCGATGAGCGGCGCGATGACCGATATGGAGACCACCGCCGCGCACATGAAAGAAATGCGCGACGCGGTGCCTGCCGCGTTTGATACGGCGCTTTCCGACTACCTCGCCCAAATCGACGACAAGAGCGACGAACTGGAAACGTGCTTCCAAGACACGCTCAACGAGGGTTTCTCGGATATTTATCTGCTGACGGCGATTACGTCGGCGATTGCGCTTGTGATTTTGGCGTTCTATAAAAAGACCAAAGAGAAAGAGACATAAAAACTCAGTTTTTGAGTAATCACGCAATAAAAAACACGGCAGAGAAGAAATTTTCTGCTGTGTTTTTGCGTTTGGCACAGCCGCTCGTGTGCGGAGAGCGCTCTTGTTGACAACGGCGCTGTTTTCTTGTATAATCAAGATAGGATGTACCCAAAAAGTACCAAAGAAAAGGAGAAATGCAGAATGACAAAACGAATTTTGGCCATTATCTTATCGGTGACGATGATTGTCACCTTCCTGCCGGTAGCGACGTTTGCCGGTGGAAGCCCTGTCAGAATCGCCGCTACCCCCGGTGCCGGTTTGATATCCACAGGGGAAGGAG
>JAZUEK010000014.1:0-8176 GCA_045640165.1 Acutalibacteraceae bacterium
ACCCGTCTTTGGAACATCCGTTCCAAACACGTTTCGTTTTTTTCGGTTAATCCCGACGGCGACCGCCGACGATGATGATGAGCCGCAACAGTTGCATAATCGCGGTGGCAAGCGCGGCGACGTAAGTCATTGCCGCGGCACGAAGCACTTTGCGCGAGCCGGCGAGTTCCTCTTTATTGAGAAGACCGCAATCCCGGATAGCGGCAAGAGCGCGGTTCGAAGCGTTAAACTCGGTCGGCAGGGTCACAAGCTGGAACACCACGCACAGCGAAAAACAAATCACACCGGCCATTGCAAGCATATAGCCGAGATCACCGAGTCCGCTGACTGCCGCAAGCAACAAGCCTGCCAAAATCAGCGGCATCGACAGTTTCGAACCGATGTTGGTCAGCGGCACAATCGCGGTGCGGATTTTAATCGGCGCATAGCCGACCGCGTGCTGAATCGCGTGGCCTGCTTCGTGGGCGGCAACGCCGATAGCGGCGGTGGAAGGGTTGTCATATACCGCATCCGAAAGCCGAATCACGTTAGCGCTCGGGTCGTAGTGATCGGTCAGTTCCCCGGCGATATGCTCAATACGCACGTTTTGCAACCCGTTGGCGTCAAGCACGCGACGGGCGGCATCCGCTCCGGTCATTCCGCAAAGAGAACGCTGCTGTGAATATTTCTTAAAGGTCGAGTTGACCGACGCGCTCGCCCACAGCGAAAAAATCACCGCCGGAAGCACCAAAAGAATATACGTCCAATCAATTCCGTAGGTATACGGCATAGTCGTTCCTCCTGAAGTTCAGTATAGGTATAGTATATCCCAAAACCACCGTTTCGTCAAGTCGATACGGGAGCTTGAGTTCGTTTCGATTCCCATCTTTTACAAAAACAAAGCACCGCCCCCACCGGGAGCGGTGCTTTCTTTGGAGCAGGCGATGGGAATCGAACCCACAACTGAGGCTTGGGAAGCCGCCATTTTACCACTAAACTACGCCTGCGCAACGGGATTATTTTATCATACTATTTTCTTCTTTGCAAGAGTTATTTTGATTTTAGGGTAGCATTTTATGGTTTTCTATGCTATACTATTTCCATCAACCAAAAGAAGGTGGATTTATGGCGGCGTTTTCCTGCGATACCTGCGTGTTCTACGTCTATGACGACGAAACCGACCAACTCTACTGCGACGTCGAGGCGGACGAAGACGATATGGCGCGGATGTTCGGCGACAAAAACGCCGTCTGCCCCTATTACCGCTCAAACGACGATTACGAAATCGTCCGTCACCAAAACTAAGGGGGATTGTTTGTGAATATCTGTGTCTACGGTGCGGCATCCAACCAAATCGCGCCGATTTTCCTCGAACAAACCGAAGTCCTCGGCGAAGCACTCGCGAAGCGTGGCCACACGCTCGTCTTTGGAGCAGGCGGCAACGGCGTCATGGGCGCGGTTGCGCGCGGAGCGGCGAAAGCCGACGGCGAAATCATCGGCATCGTTCCGAATTTTTTCCCGGACGGCGTGCTCTCCCCTGCCTGCACCGATATTCGCCGCACCGAAACGATGCGCGAGCGCAAACAGATGATGGAGGACGTGTCCGACGCGTTCATTATGGCGCCGGGCGGTGTCGGCACGCTGGACGAATTCTTTGAAATTCTTACTCTGCGCCAACTCGACCGCCACCAAAAACCCATTGCCATTTTCAACGTAGACGGTGTCTTTGACGGGCTTTTAGAGGCTCTCTCCCGACTCCACGAAGAAAAGTTCATCGGAAAGACGGGAATTACCGCATTTTCCGCATTTTCGGACGCGGACGCTCTGCTTGCCTACCTCGAAGAAAACGCCTAAATCGGCAAAATAAACGCAAAAAAAACGGCTTCGATTGCTCGAAGCCGTTTTTCTTTTTAGCAGAAGCGAGCTTTAATTTGCTCGTTGACCCATTTGCGCAGTTTTAAGAGCGAACGGGAATCGCGTTTGAAGCGATAGAAGTTGAACGTGCCACCGTTGGCGTCCTCCAATTTTTCGAGGATGTCCTCTTTGTCCATTTTGGTCGCGAGCAGCTGCAACGCACGCATATCCTGAAGACCCTCGTTAAACACGATTTGGCGCAGGGACGGCACGGGGTTGCCGTCGTTTCCGGCGTAAACCGAGAACGCGTCGCCCGACTGGAACGCGCAAAGCGCGTCGGTCGTCTCGAACGGGCTAATCGGGCAAAGCGAGAACTGCGAGTTCCAGAAGTTATAGCCCCAATGCAAGAAACCTTTGACGTCATACTTAAACATCTGCATACCGAGCACACGGTTGCGATAGGACGGTTGCGCCAGGAAACGGTTGGACACCGCCTCGGCCTGGTCACAGCAGTAGTAGGTCCACAGCGGACGCACGCCCTTATCGTAGAACTGCGCTGCTTTATAGGTGCTCGGAATCGGGTTGCGGATAAGACCGTTTTCATAGAACGGATACTCGGAAAGCGCGTCGATGACGTTGCAATCCTTAAGGATTTCTCGCGCCACCGCCGAAGCCGCGGCGTATTTTTCCATATGTTCCAAGTGGGGTTCATCGGAGAAGTGGAAGTAGACGCGGTCGAGCATCTCTTTCTCTTTGAACCACGAAATCAAGGATTTCAGCAAGCATTTGATGAAGTTTTGATATTCATCCGAAGCGGAGTCGGTATCCCAACCGAAGATGCGTTTTTCTTTGCCGTTCACCGTGGCGATAATTTTCGGCGCGTGCGCCGCACCCCACTGGGTGAACAAGTGAGACAATTCAAAATATTTGATGCCGTTTTTCTCGGCAATCTCGATGTATTTTTCGAGATTCGTAAAATCGAATTCGTAGGTATGCTCGCCCGTTTTGGTCACACCGAGAAGTTGAGTCGTGCGGCGTTCACCGCCCGGCTCGGTATCCAGCGGCGGAGTGAAAATCGGGGTGAGCAACATATTCATACCGAAATCGGAGGCGTTTTTCACATATTTCTCGAAGAGCGCCCAATATTTATCCGACCACAGTTTGACGTTGTACTGCGTCGCGAGACAGTCGTTGTGGAACCACTGCGTAAAGATAAGTTCCTGCTCCGGCAGTTCGGCGTTGAGAATTTCGAGAGTAAACGTACCCTCAGCGTGAATCTCACCGTCGCCTTTCGGGGCGGCTTTACCGGTTTCGTCTTTACGCAGATACAGCGTAATCGGATATTTGCCCGGCTTAGCGTCTTTCGGAATATCCACAAGCACCCACACCGCGCGCCATTGCCACGGCATCAGGACGAAGTTGGGGCGAACTTCCTCAAGAGCATCCGGGAAGAGGCCCGGCTGCGTACGAAGATAGTCCTCGTCTTTTTCGTAAAGATACGCCGGCAATTCACACGGGACGTTGCGCACCGTATAGACGTGGATATACTCCTTCAGCGGAGATTCCAAATCCAGACGATAGCGTTGCGTTCCGCACTCGTTTTCAAAATCTCGGCAGAATGCCCATTGGAAAGAGAATTTTTCTCCTTTAAGAGCCATGCCTTTAAGACGTTCTTTTGCTTTCGGCTCTTCGTCAAGAAAAACCTTTTCCAGGGAGCTCAGTACTTTCGTGGTTATCATAGGTAATACCTCATTTCTGCCGCAAGGGCATTCTCTGACTGATGTTTAGGCGAAATCCGCGTCGTTTTTCATCGCCATCCACGTGCGATGGCAATGGACGGCCAAACCATAGCCGCCGGCCGGATGATTGGCGCGAAGCGACTCGAACACTTTCGCGAATTCGGTGTACATATATTCTTTGGACTCTTGTCCGAATTCTTCATACGGTTGGTTAAACTGCGGATACACACCGGATTCGATACCGTAACTGATACGCGTACCGTATTCCATCGCCGCGTCAAAGCCCGGTTGTCCGAGAGCCAAAATATCTTCCGCCGTGTCGCGGTAAGCCATCATACACATACTGTCGAGACCCTTGGCGCAGATGTTGTAGATGCCTTTGACGCCGTCCCACTCCACGTTCTCGCCGCCGTAGTTGTTCCACGTGCAGTTGAGGGCGGCTTCCACTTTAATGCCGGCCGCGCGGAGCGCTTGGATGCCGCCGATGAAGTTGTTGGCATATAAAGACAACTCTCGCTCGGTCAAGTGCTTGATGTTTTTGTCGCTAAACACCTGGTGCGGTTCCACGTCGAAATGAATCATCGACAGCGGCGCATCGGGATAATTGTCGTTATACGCCTTAAACGAACTAATCATTTTGGAAACCGGCACGTCGCATTGCTCCACGCCGTTAATCATTCCCACGTCGTCGTACAGCGGAACAACGCTCATACCGTGTTCTCTGGCGGCAAGCACGAAATCGTAGGTCGTCTTCCGTCCGTAGGAAGAAACCATATCGTACACACAGTAGTAGTAAATCTCGGTAGTGCCGTTTTTCTCAAGGAAATTCAGATATTTTTCACGGGTGCGCTCATTTTGGCCGTCATCCGTCTGCCACCACCAAACGCCGAGCGAGCAATCGTCCACCCCGTCGAGGAACGTCATAATCGGCTCGCCGTCTTCATCATAGCGATATACCTCATTCGAGGGGCCAGTCGCCGTGGTCGTCGGCACCGAAGTCGTCGGAACATCAATCAATCCGGCCACGTACAGCCGCAACGTCAACACGTCTTTCATATTGACGACGCCATCGGCGTTTAAGTCGCCGCTCGTCACATTCTCCAGGGCGCACGCGCCGACAATATGTTGGCGCAACATCAAAAGGTCCTTTGTTCCCACGATATCGTCGCCGTTTAGGTCGCCCCACACCGACGAATCTGCCGTAGCGCCCACCGCCATCACGGTACACGCCAGTACGCAGCACAGTGTCAGCAGAGAAAACAGCTTTTTCATAACAATCCCCTTAATTTCAGTCGTCCATCGTGTCGCGCAGAGCATCCCACATCCGCATATAGTGGATGGCGAAGCCGTAGCCGCCGACGGGCGTTTTTGTCTCCAAATTGGTGTTCAAGCGCGACAACTCGGTATACATAATCTCTTTCGAGTCGGCGTAAAAGTCCACGTGGGCGCCCTCGCCATCGTCGCCGGTCTCCACGCCGTAAACGATTTTGCAACCGGTTTTGTCCGCCGCTTTGCGGCCGGCATCGCCCATATTGAGAATCTCCTTCGCCGTGTCGCGATAGGACATCATACACATCGTATCCACGTTGTTGGCGATAACGTCCATCAAATCCATCGTCGTGCCGTCGTACGCGTGCATCACCGTTCCGGTATAGGCACGTTTGGCGCCGGAAACCCACCAGCCGCAGCCGATGTCCAACTCCACACACACGCCCTGTTTACGGGCGGCGGCGATTTGAGGAATGAAATTCGTGACGTACCCTTGGGTCCACGCATCCCACGTGTCGTCGTTTTGGCGATCGGGCGTCTGAGGCTCGATATCGCAATGCAGACCGTACAAATCGTCTTTCGGGTACTCTTCTTTATAGGCAAGATAGCAGTTGACCGCATTCGTGAAAGACGCGTCCCCCGCTTTGACCACGTTTTGGTTATCGAACAAAACCGACACGCGCATTCCGCGTTTCATCGCCTCTTCCACGAAGGTGTGCACCTTCGCGCGGCTTTCGGCGCTGGTCATCATATACACACAATAGAAGTAAATCTCCGTCACCTGGTTTTCTTCCAAAAGTGTCATATATTTCGGGCCGATAACCGGGTCGTAAGCGTCACTGACGTGCCACCACCAAACGCCGAGCGTCGCCGCGGAGTTATCAATAAAGTTGATACGCGGCGCGTTGTGGTCAATCGGATACTTGGTCGCCCACGTGGTTTTGGCTTTCGTTGTGTGGGTGGTTTTTACCGTTGTTTGCACCGACGTGCTTTCGGTCGTTACCTCACGCGTCGGGAGCGACTCGAGCCCGGCTAAATAGCGGCGCAGCAGCAAGACGTCTTTCATATTCACGTCGCCGTCAAGGTTCGCGTCACCGTCACCGGCAAGCACCGTATCGATTCCGGCGAGGAATTTTCGCAGGCAAAGCACGTCTTTTGTATTGAACGCGCCGTCGGCGTTGACGTCGCCCGTCGTCGAAGCAGGTTCCGCCGCCGCAAGCGCGGTCGGCAGACACGCGATAATCATCACAAAGCAAAGGAGTGCCGAAAGAAATTTTGTTTTCATCCAACTACCTCCTCTATGCTTTCACAAAGGTGGTTACGCCGCTACTGTCGGGTCGTCGATTTCCGCGCCCCAGTGAATGCGGAGATTCTTAAACGGAATCTCGCTGTGGATGGCAAAACCGTAGCCAAATTCACCACCGGCCTCTTTGCCGAAATCGCGGTCAATCAGTTTTTGATCGAGTTTATACAACTCGCTGAACGCGGTGTAGCGGCCCTCATCCGAGAAGTCCACTTTGTCACCCTCGCCGGAGTTGCCCATCTCGATACCGAACACCAGTCTCGTATGATAGGTCTTCGCAGATTTCTGAGCCTCGGACGCGCAACCGTAGATACCGTTGGTGGTGTCGCGATACGACATCAAAATCATACCGTCACAGTTGGCGGCGATGATGTTGTAGATGCCCTTAATCGTACCATATTCCGGATGCTCATAGGTCACGTAGTTACCGCCCTGGTTCACCATGTTGCAGGAAAGGTCCAGCTCAACCGGCACGCCGCGCTCACGAGCGGCGGCAATCACCGGAATGAAATTGTCCACGTATTTGTTGATTTCCGCCTCGGTTTTCGGCTCCACGTCGCAGTGAATCGCATACAACGCATCGTCCGGATACTCACTCTTATAGACGAGGAAGCCCTCCACCGCTTTGTTAAACGGAATGAGCGCGTTTTTCACCGTCATCGCGTTGTCCTGGATGCTCCAGCTTTCCGCGTTACCGGTCGTCCAACCAAAATCGGCGGAACGCGTATCATCGACAGAGAAATCACCGTTTTTGATGAGGTTGGCTCCATCGCCGGCGGTGTTGTCCGTCAATTTCACGTTGGAAACCGTGTAGGAAGAACGGTCACCGGCGAACATAATGTATTTCATGCCTTTTTCGGCGGTAAAGGTATACTCAAAATCGCCCTCGGGAATGTCCGTCACCACGTCACCGGCGTCGCTGAACACCAATCCCAGTTCGCCGTCCAAATTAGCGATGTGGCCGGTCAACGTATACTCGTTTCCTTCCGTAAAGTCAACGCGTTGGAAGATCGCCATTTTATTTTGGTTGCCTTTCAGCACACTGCGGTCGTCATACGTCGCCGCAACACGGATGCCGTATTCCGCAGCAATCGACACAAATTTATGAAGCGCGGCACGGTTAAATTCCTTCGTTTGGTCTTGGTACAGCCACGTGTAGCACTCGTAATAAATCTCGGTCACTTGGTTCTTTTTGAACAGTTCCATATAATCGCGAATTTTTTCTTCGTCAGTTGTCTGGTTCCACCACCAAACGCCGAGCGTTTTGTCCGTTCCCTCAATAAAGTTGATGGTCGGATCTTCATAATCGATACCGGATTTCGGATCGTAGTCTTCGTAGTAAGTAATCGTGGACTTTTCGCCCAATTTTTCGATGCCGGCCACGTGTTTGCGAATAGCAAGCACGTCTTTCATATTCACCGCACCGTCATCGGTAGCGTCGGCGGCAAGCATATCCATTTCCACCGCACTGCCGGCCATATACTTACGCACAAGCAGCACGTCTTTCATATTGACCTCGCCGTCGCCGTTGGCGTCGCCCAGCTTAATCGTTGCCGCCGAAGCGGAAAGCGAGAAACAGCACAGCAATCCGACCGTCAACGCGACCGTCACGCATACCGAAAGAAGACGAAGCACAGATTTTTTCATAAAAATTCCCCTCTCAAATACAAAAAGTAAGGTTCTCCATACAAACGCACACAACCCTCATTACACAGCAAAAGGGCACGTCGTTTTGGCGAGTGTCCTTCCTTCGATTATGTGTATTTGTATAAAGAACGGGGTATGTCGGGGAGCAGGTGCACATAGCAGGTAGCACCCACTCCCCGACGGAACCGTTTAGATAATGTCTTTGACTTCAGCCGTCAAAAATTATTTTTTGCGGGCAAAGCCGAGGACAGCCGCGGAAGCAGCAGCGAGAACGATGGCAGCCGCCGGAATGGCAGAGCCGGTCGCCGGAGCATCTTCAGCAGCAGTGGTGGTCGCCGGAGCGTCGGTGGCCGGAGCCTCGGTCGGCTCGGTCTCGGTCGGCTCG
>JAZUEK010000015.1:0-13746 GCA_045640165.1 Acutalibacteraceae bacterium
GTTCAACAACCTTGATGAGGTGACCATCCCCACCGGCATTTTGCACCAGTATATGCCGATGCAGTATCAAAAAGTGCGGGACGGCTCGCTTGCCTTAAAAGCCCGTGACCTCGCAAAATACAGCATCGTCGCCATGGTAGAGGATTACAACTACGCCGCCAAAGTCAACTATATGTTCGGCGGATTTTCGATTGGATAAGGAGAAGAAAGATGAAAGCTGCGGTTTTACACGGCGTTAACGACGTTCGTTACGAGGAATACGAAACTCCGGCAACCCTCCCCGGCACGATTAAAGTGCGCGTGATGGCGGCCGGTATCTGCGGTTCGGATATTCCCCGTGTGTTGCAGGGTAAAGTGAAAAAATTTCCGCTCGTGCTCGGTCATGAGTTTTCCGGTTACGTTGTGGAAGTCGGCGAAGGCGTGAAAAACTTTGTCGTCGGCGACCACGTTGCCGGCGCTCCCCTGCTCCCCTGTATGAACTGCCCCGACTGCGCTCACGGCAACTATTCCCAGTGCAAACAGTACAGTTTCGTTGGTTCGCGCGTGCAAGGCGCGTTCGCGGATTACGTGGTGTTGCCGGAGAAAAACGCGGTAAAAATCGACAGCGCTCTTTCCTTTGAACAAGGCGCGCTCTTTGAGCCTTGCACTGTGGGACTTCACGGTGTCCGCCTCGCGGACTACACCGGCGGCAAACGCGTAGCGGTGCTCGGCGGCGGTACGATTGGTTTCTTTACGATGCAATGGGCGAAGATTTTCGGCGCACGTCAGCTCGTCGTGTTCGATATCAACAAAGACCGCCTCGATTTCTGCAAACGCTGTGGTGCGACCGACGGTATCTGCACGCTCGACGAAGACTATCGCGAGCAGGCGATGGCGTTGACCGAGGGCGAGGGTTTTGACTACGTGTTCGAGACCTGCGGCGTGCCTGCTACCATCAAAATGGCGATGGATTTGGCGGCGAATAAAGCCCACGTCTGCTACATCGGCACCCCGTCTAAACCCGTCACGTTCGAGCCACTGGAATGGGAAAATCTCAACCGCAAAGAACTGTCCGTGACCGGCTCGTGGATGTCCTATTCCGCGCCGTTCCCCGGCGAAGAATGGGTGCTTACTGCCCACTATTTCGCCACCGGCGCCCTCATTTACGACCCCGATGCCGTGTATGAGAAATTCCCGATGAGCGACGCCGCCAAAGCGTTTGAACTCTACAAAACGCCCGGTCTCGTCAAAGGCCGCGTGCTGCTGTATAACGAGGATTAAGAGAGGATTAAGGTATGAATAAAGATGGTTTTATCATCGTCGGTATGCTGATTTACCTCGTTACGTCGATTGTCAACCGCTTTTTTGTGGCAATTCCCGACGCGGTGTACATTCCCCTTGCTGTTGTCGGCATCGTGCTGATGATTACCGGCATCCGCCTCGGCAACAAACAAGCGAAAGCAGACAAAGAAAACAAAGAAGAATAACATAAAAAAGACCGTCTCGATGGAGACGGTCTTTTTTTATACCATTTTAACGATTGGCGTACATCTGCTCATAGTAGTTTTGGTAGTCGCCGCGGAGAATTTCTTCCCACCATTCGCGGTTTTCGCAATACCACGCGACGGTCTGTTTTAAGCCGTCGTCAATGCGTGTTTCGGGCAGCCAGCCGAGTTCCGCGTGGATTTTCGTCGGGTCAATCGCGTAGCGACGGTCGTGACCCGGACGGTCGGTGACGTACGTGATGAGGCTTTCGGGCTTTCCGAGAAGTCCCAAAACCGTTTTTACCACGTCGATGTTGCGGCGCTCGTTGTGGCCGCCGATATTGTACACCTCGCCGATTTTACCGTTACGCAAAATGAGGTCAATGGCGATACAGTGGTCTTTAACGTACAGCCAGTCGCGCACGTTCTCCCCTTTGCCGTACACCGGTACCGACTGGTCGGAAAGCGCACGAGAAATCATCAGCGGAATGAGTTTTTCGGGGAACTGGAACGGACCGTAGTTGTTGGAACAACGGGAAATGGTCGCCGCGAGCCCAAACGTGCGGTGATACGCCTGCACCAGCAGATCCGCGGATGCTTTGGACGCCGAATACGGCGACGACGTGTGAAGCGGTGTCGTTTCGGTGAAGAACAAGTCCGGGCGGTCGAGCGGCAGGTCGCCGTATACCTCGTCGGTAGACACTTGGTGATAGCGCGCGACGTTATACTCGCGGCAAGCATCCATCAGCACCTGCGTGCCGAGCACGTTGGTGCGGAGAAACAGGCCCGGGTCTTTGAGACTGCGGTCTACGTGGCTTTCGGCGGCAAAGTTGACCACCGCGTCGAATTTTTCCTCCGCGAACAGCGAGAACACCGCGTCGCGGTCGGCAATATCGCCTTTTACAAAGCGAAATTGCGGATTTTTCATCGCTTTATCAAGCGTTTTAAGGTTGCCGGCGTAGGTCAGCGCATCCAGACAGACAATGCGGTCTTCGGGATGCGTTTCCAGTTCCAAATAGACGAAGTTGGCGCCGATAAAGCCGGCGCCGCCGGTCACGAGAATGTTCACAAAACTTCCCTCTTTCAGCCGTAGTAGATTTTGCCTTGAGCCACCCGTTTCAGGTGCTCGCCGTAAAGCGATTTGCCATAACGTTCGGCGGATTCAAGCAGTTCGTCTGCGCCAATCCAGCCGTTGACAAACGCGACCTCTTCCGGCGCGGAAACGAGCATATCCTGTCGCGTTTGCACCATACGGATGAAGTCGCCGGCATCGGCAAGCGCGTCCATCGTACCGGTATCCATCCACGCGTAGCCGCGCCCGAGCAGTTGGACGTTGAGCGAGCCGTCCTCCAAATACATATTGTTGAGGTCGGTGATTTCCAGTTCGCCGCGCGCAGAGGGTTTCACCTTTTTGGCGTACTCTACCACGCGTTTGTCATAGAAATAGAGGCCGGTTACACAGTAGTTGGATTTGGGCTGTTTCGGTTTTTCTTCAATGGACAGCACACGCTGGTTCTCGTCGAAGTTGACAACACCGAAGCGCTCGGGATTCTTGACGTAATAACCGAACACGGTGGCTTTGCCGTCTTTCGCATCCATCAGCGCTTGATGGAGCAGAATACGCAGACCGTTGCCGTAGAAAATATTGTCGCCGAGTACCATCGCGCACGGTTCGTCGCCGATAAACTCCTCACCGAGCAAAAACGCTTGCGCGAGGCCGTCCGGCGAGGGTTGCACTTTGTAAGAAAGCGAGATACCGAACGCCGAGCCGTCGCCCAAAAGACGCTCGAAATTGGGCAAATCCTGCGGCGTGGAGATGATGAGAATGTCGCGGATTCCGGCGAGCATCAGCGTAGACAGCGGATAGTAAATCATCGGCTTGTCGTAAACGGGAAGCAGTTGCTTCGACGTCACCATGGTCAGCGGATACAGGCGCGTGCCCGAGCCGCCGGCTAAAATAATGCCTTTCATTCCGTCTCTCCCTCGTCTTTCGTGTCAAAGTTAATTCGCTCTTCTTCCACCACAAGTGGACGGTTCATCGAGCGTTGGTTGATAGACAGTATGTATTCGCCGAGCAGACCGATAAAGAACAGCTGAATCGAGCCAAGAAGAAGCACGGCAAGCAAAATCGGCGCCGTTCCGGCAGGGAAACGATTCCAATACAGAAGTTTCAAAATGAGGTAGATGATGGCGGCAATCAGGCTCAACGCCGACAGACCGAAACCGAAGAACGTCGCAAGGCGCAAGCCGATTTTCGTATACGACGTAAACGACAGCATCGCCGCGTCATAGAGGCTGTACCAGTTGTTTTTGGATTTGCCGCCACGGCGTTTCGGCTGGGTATATTCGATATCACAGCGTTTGAATCCCAGTTCCGCCACAATGCCGCGAATAAACGGTGTCGGGTCGTTCAGGTCGCGCAGCACCTCAATAAACCGTTTGTCGTAAAGACCGAAGCCGGTAAAGTGTTCGATTTGCTCCACCGAGGACATCTTTTTGATGGCGCGGTAGTAGCAGGAACGCAGGAAATACATAATCGGGTTTTCGCGACTGGCGGTTTTGATGCCGCAGACGATTTTATAGCCCTCTTCCCACTTCGCGATGAATTTCGGAATCATCTCCACCGGATCTTGGAAGTCGGCGCACATCGTGATGGTGCAATCGCCGGTCGTCTGGCACATACCGTGATACGGCGAGTTGAACTGACCGAAGTTTTTGGCGTTGAAAATCGCTTTAATCTTCGGATTTTGACGGCACAACTCGCGAATGAGCGCCTGCGTGTTGTCTTTCGAACAGTTGTCGATAAACAAAAGCTCGTAATCGTAGGCAGGCAACTGGGTCTCAATCGTTTCGATAATCGCCTTGGACAACGGGACAACGTTTTCCTCCTCGTTGTAGCAGGGCACCATAATGGAAATCGTTTTACGCGCTTGTTCGCTCATAATTGCGCTTCCTTTCAGGCGTTAAGAGCCTCCAAAATCACTTCGGCCATGGTATCCAGCATCGCATCGGTCATTCCGGGATAGACACCCACCCAGAACGTGCGGCGCATAATCTCGTCGGTGTTCGTAAGGTCGCCCACCACGCGATAGCCTTTGCCGGATGCGCGCATTTCGTCAAAGCAGGGATGGCGAATGAGGTTGCCGGCGAACAGCATACGGGTTTGAATGCCTTTGCTTTCAATATACGGCACGACCTTTTCGCGGTCAACCCCCTCTTTGCAGGTCAGCATAAAGCCGAACCAAGACGGGTTACTGCCGTCGAGCGCTTTCGGGAGAATGAGTTTATCCTCGGCGCCTTTGAGTTTTTCATAGAGATACGCGAAGTTGTGACGGCGGCGCTCCACAAACGACGGGAATTTCTCAATTTGGGCGCAACCGACCGCCGCCTGCATATCGGTGGCTTTGAGGTTATAGCCGAAATGAGAATACACGTATTTGTGGTCGTAGCCGCGCGGCAGTTCGCCGTATTGACCGTCGAAACGGTGGTTGCAACGGTTATCTTGACCGGAGCGGCAGACGCAGTCGCGGCCCCAGTCGCGCATCGAACGCATAATTTTGGAGAGAAGCGGATTTTTGGTATAGACCGCGCCGCCCTCGCCCATCGTCATATGGTGCGGCGGATAGAAACTGCTCGTGCCGAGGTCGCCGACCGTGCCGGTTTTTTGCAGTTTGCCGTCCACAAGCACTTCCGAGCCGAGCGCGTCGCAGTTGTCCTCGACAAGCCACAGATTGTGTTTGTCGCAGAACGCTTTGACCGCCGCCACGTCGAACGGCATACCGAGCGTATGCGCAATCATCACGGCTTTGGTTTTATCCGACACCGCCGCTTCCAGCTTGGTCACGTCGATGTTGTATTCCGGAATGGTCACGTCCACAAACACCGGCACCGCGCCGTATTGAATCATCGGGGTGACGGTCGTCGGGAAGCCGGCGGCAACGGTAATCACCTCGTCACCGGGGAACACGCGGCGGTCACCGAGCAGCGGCGAGGTCAGCGTCATAAACGCGAGCAGGTTGGCGCTTGAACCGGAGTTGACAAGGCACGCATACGGCACACCGAGATACGCCGCCAGTTTCGCCTCAAACTCGTCGGTATAGCGACCGGCGGTCAGCCAAAACTCGAGCGAGCTGTCCACGAGGTTGACCATTTCCGCCTCGTCGTACACGCGCGAAGCATACGGAATACGGTCACCCTTTTCGTACTCTTTTTTCTTATGATAGGTGCGGCAATAGTCCGCGACCATGTCCAAAATTTCTTGGCGCGCCTGCGCCTCGGTTTTCATCTCGCTCATTGGTTGTATCCTCCCAAAAATTCTGCCGCCTGCTTGTCCATACAAGCGCGGACGTCACCGCCGTTTAAGCGGCACTGTTCCCATTCGGCGATTTTTTCTACCGCCGTATCAATGTGCCAGGTGGGTTTCCACCCAAACACCTCTTTCACTTTGTCACAGCAAAGGCGCAGATAGGTCGCTTCGTGCGGACCGCCGTCGTCGCGGTTTTCCCACGTCATACCGCCGCCCCATGCCTTCACAAACAAATCGACCAGTTTGCCGGTTTCCACGCAGTCGCAACTGTCCGGACCGACGTTATAGCAACCGGCAAAGGATTTGTCCTTCGCCTGCGCTTCCACAATCATCAGATAGGTGAACAGCGGCTCGAGCACGTGCTGATACGGGCGCACCGAGCGCGGATGGCGCACGATAATCGGCGTGTTCGCTTCTGCCGCGCGCACGCAGTCGGGGATGATGCGGTCTACCGCAAAGTCGCCGCCGCCGATGACGTTACCGGCGCGCGCGGTCGAAACCGCCGGCGCATCGGCGCTGTCAAAGAACGAGCGGATGTAACTGTGTGTCACCAGTTCCGAGCAGGATTTGGAGTTGGCGTACGGGTCAAAGCCGTCGAGCGGCTCGTTTTCGCGGTAGCCGTCCCCCGTCTCCTCCTCGCGGTTAAGATACACCTTGTCGGTGGTGACGTTTAAGACGGAGACAACGTGTTTTGCCTGTCGCACACATTCGAGCAGGTTGACCGTGCCCATCACGTTGGTTTCGTAAGTATACACCGGGCGTTTGTAACTCTCGCGCACGATGGGTTGCGCCGCCAAATGCAGCACGATTTCCGGGTCGCACTTGTCAAACGCGGCTTTCATTGCGTCGAAATCCCTCACGTCGCCGTAGACCGAGGTCATCCCCTCGGCGATATGGGCAATCTTAAAAAGAGATTTCTCTTCCGGTTCCAAAGCGTAACCGGTGACGATAGCGCCGGCGTTTTGCAAGATACGGGACAGCCACGCGCCTTTGAAGCCGGTGTGACCGGTCAGGAAGACGCGTTTGCCGTTAAAATAACTCAAATCCATTTCGAAAAACTCGCTTTCGTGAAGTTGTGATTACCAGCGTTTCCACGGCGCATCGCCGGAAGCCCAGATGGCTTCGAGGTTCTGGCGGTCGCGCAGGGTGTCCATGCAATGCCAGAAGCCGCTGTGACGGAACGCGGACAGTTCACCGGTCTCCGCCAAGGTTTCCATCGGTTTTTGCTCAAGCACGGTGGTGTCGTCAATCAGCAGGTCAAAGACGGACGGTTCGAGAACCATAAAGCCGCCGTTAATCCAGCTGCCGTCCACGTCGCGTTTTTCGCGGAACGCGGACACGTCGCCTTTGTCACCGAGACCGAGAACGCCGAAGCGCTGACCGGCGTGAACGGCGGTCAGAGTCGCTTTGCGGCCTTGGGATTTGTGGTAGGTCAGCAGCGCGTTGAAGTCCACGTCGGACACGCTGTCGCCGTAGGTCAGCATAAACGGCTCGTCGCCGATATACTCTTTGATACGGCGCACACGGCCGCCGGTCATGGTGTTGAGACCGGTATCGACGAGCGTTACCTTCCACGGCTCAGACATACTGTTGTGAACGATCATTTTGTTGTCGTTGGCAAAGTCGAAGGTCACGTCGGACGTGTGCAGATAGTAGTTGGCGAAGAACTCTTTGATAACGTGCTGTTTATAGCCACAGCAGATGACGAAATCGTTAAAGCCCTGCGCCGAGTAGCTTTTCATAATGTGCCACAAAATCGGGCGACCGCCGATTTCAATCATCGGCTTCGGAACGGTGTGGCTTTCTTCGGCAATACGAGTGCCGAAACCGCCGGCAAGAATAACAACTTTCATTTTGAAAATCCTCCTTGAGTTTTGTTGATGGGATAAAACATACTTGACAATATACAATAGCATTATACCTCTTTTTATTGCGCTTGTCCACTAAAATCTTTATAAAAAAGAGTAAATTTCGTCATTTTTCTTGTCTTTCCGACCGCAAGTTTGTTTCGGATGGAAATCGGATGGAAAAATACCATAAAATGCAAAAAAAGTGACCGAAAACATATGGGATTTTCGGTAAAAATGCGCGATAATAAAGGACGTAAATCGCGCCGTTCGGCGCAAATATGAAAGGAAGTTTTCAAAATGGTCGTCAAAGTGTATAAAGATGCCGAAACCATCGGCAAAGCCGCCGCCGCTATGTTTGCGTCGCGCGTTCTCGAAAAACCGGATTGCGTTCTGGGTCTCGCTACGGGTTCTACCCCGATTCCGACCTACAACGCCATGATCAACTACTTCAAAGAGGGCACTGTGGACTACTCCAAAGTCACCACCTTCAACCTCGACGAGTACGTCGGTCTCACCCACGAGCATGATCAGAGCTACTACTACTTCATGCACGACAATCTGTTCAACTCCATCAACGTGCCGGAAGAGAGCATCCACGTTCTCTGCGGTACTGCGGATGACCTCGAGGCCGAGTGCGCTCAGTACGAAGCCGCGATCGAAGCGGCCGGCGGCGTGGATCTGCAGATCCTCGGTATCGGCCACAACGGTCACATCGCGTTCAACGAGCCGGCGGACACCTTCGCCGCGAAAACCCACGTCGTCTCCCTGACCGCTCGTACCATCGAAGCGAACACCCGTTTCTTTGCGAGCTCTGCTGACGTGCCGCGTCAGGCTGTTACCATGGGTATCGGCACCATCATGAAGTCCAAAGCGATCGTCCTCGTCGCCACCGGCGCCGGCAAAGCGCAGGCTGTGCACGACATGATCTACGGCGAAATCGATCCGAAATGCCCGGCTTCGATTCTGCAGCTCCATCCGAACGTCACCGTCATCTGCGACAAAGACGCCGCTTCGATGCTGTAAGATTTGACTTTTTTGAAACCCGTCACGAAAGTGACGGGTTTCTTTCATTTTTGTAACCTCTTTTTGTTTGGATTTCGTTGACAAAACGGGAAAAATTCGGTATACTGTCTATATATGTTAAAAACAAAGATTTTATTAGTAAGGAGATGTGATCCGTTTGTTCCGAATTTTCAAAGAACACCGCCATTTCGGCAAACAAATCTTCCTGCTCTCGAAAAATGAACTCATCAAAACCTACAAGGGTGCGTTTTTGGGATTCGGTTGGGCCATCATCAAACCGGCCTTTACCCTCTTCGCGTTGTGGTTTTTGTTTGCGCTCGGCCTGCGTAACGGCGGCGAATTGCGCCACGGTGCATTCGGTGTGTTCGCGTTTTTGCTCGTCGGGTATATCCCCTGGTTCTTTATGAACGACAGTATTCTGTTTGGCACGAAATGTATTCGCGCCAACAGCCAGTTCGTGACGAAGATTTCCTATCCCGTTTCGACGATTATGACCTTTACAAACCTGTCGAAGTTCTATATTCAGCTGATGCTCACCGTGCTGATGTACGCGGTACTGATGCTCACCGGCGACGCCGCCCCGATGATTCAGAATATCCAAATTCTCTTCTATGCGCCGCTGATGTTCTTCTTTTTCCTCGGGCTTTCGTGGTTTAACGCGCCGCTTGCTGTGTTCAGCCGCGACTTTGAAAACCTCATCAACTCCATTTTAACGATGCTTTTCTGGGTGTCCGGCACGCTGTTCGATACCTACGCGCTCGACAACCCGATTTTGCGCACGGTGATGTATTTCAACCCCATCACCTATTTCATCAACGGCTACCGCAAGACGTTCCTTTACGGCGAGTGGTTCTGGCAACAGTCCACGTCCATCGCCGACGGTCACGTGATGACTTCGGCGCTGTGGGAAAACGTCATCTTCTTTGCGGAACTCGTTGTGGTGGTAGCGCTCGGCGCTTGGAACTACAACCGTACCCGCAAAAAGATTGCGGATATTCTGTAAGGAGGGGTTTGTATGGACGACATCAAAACCGTCGGCACCGAAGAGTTGCCGATTATCGAATTTGACCACGTTTCCAAGGTATATACCCTCTATCGCAACGACAAAGAGCGGTTTTTCTCGCTGTTCCATAAGAGCAAGAACCTCAAAACCAACCTTGCCTTTAACGACGTGTCGTTTAAGGTCAACCGCGGCGAATCCATCGGCATTATCGGCTCGAACGGTGCCGGTAAATCCACCCTGCTCAAAATGGTCACCGGCGTAACCTTCCCCACCTCCGGCGAGGTGACGGTACGCGGTCAGGTGGCGGCGCTGCTCGAACTGACAGCCGGTTTCTCGCAGGAAATGACCGGCCGCGAAAACATTTATCTTAAAGGCTATCTGCTCGGTCTTAAAGACGCGCAGATTCGCGAGATTGAGGACAATATCATCGCATTTGCCGACCTCGGTGATTATATCGATCAGCCCGTCCGCACGTTCTCGAGCGGTATGAAAATGCGCCTCGGCTTCGCAATCAACATCAACACGAAGCCGGACATCCTCGTTGTAGACGAGGCGCTGTCGGTCGGTGACGCCAAGTTTAAGAAAAAGTGTAAAGCGAAAATCGCCGAGCTTATCAAAAACGGCGTAACCGTTTTGTTTGTCAGCCACTCCATTGACAGCGTGCGCGAGGTATGCAACCGCGCCATCTACCTGCAAAAAGGCACCGTGATGTACGATGGCGACGTTGAGAAAGCGTTTGAGATGTATGGCGGAAAATAATCAAGCAAAAAAGACGCTCGGTGTCGTACTGGCGGCTGGCAAGGGAAACCGCTTTACAGGCGACACGCCGAAGCAGTTCTTAGATTTGGCAGGAAAACCGGTGTTACTCCACTCGGTCCTTGCCTTTGAATCGAGCGATTGCATTGACGGTATTGTCGTGGTCGTTCCTGCCGGGTACGAGGACGAGGTCAAAGCCCTCCTCGCTCGATATAACGTAACCAAAACCGTTGCCGTCGTGTGCGGCGGAGCGGAGCGGCAAGATTCGGTCAAAGCCGCGTTAGAAGTAGGCTTGCAAGGCCGTTTCGACTATGTGTTGCTTCACGATGCCGCCCGTCCCCTGCTTTCCGGCGAGGTGATTGCGCGGTTGTGCGACGCGCTTAAAACAAGCCGTGCCGCGACCGCGGCTTTGCCGGTGACGGACACGGTCGCCGTTACCGAAAACGGCGAAACGATTGCCGCGGTACCCGATCGACGGACGCTGTGGCAAATTCAAACGCCGCAAGGCTTTTGCCTTTACACTCTTGCCGAGGCTTACGCGCGTCTTTCCCCTGCGGTTTTGGCGGCGTGTACCGATGATTGCGGTGTTGTGCGCGCCTTTTTGCCGGATGAACCGGCCGTTTTGGTGGAAGGCGACCGCAAACTCTTAAAACTGACCTATCCGCAAGATTTCGCTGTGTTGACGGCGCTTGCGAAAAACTAAAACCAAAAATTTGGAGGGATTTCCGTGCGCGAATGGCTCAAAAGTGCGGCGGTGGAGGCTCTTTACGGATGCCTGCACCTCTTTCGCTTATGCCCCGTTCGTGCGCGGACTGTCTTTTTTTCCGCCTATGCCGGCAAGCGCGTGACCTGCAACCCCGAAGCGGTGTGCAAAAAACTGCGTGAACTCTACGGCGACGAGTTCAAGATCGAGTGGTGTGTAAAAGACGAAGAAGCCCGTAAGTCGCTTGAAGCGCAGGGATTCAAAACCGTTGGCTTTGACACCCTCGCCTATTTTTACCGCATTTTGACCGCTAAAGTGGTGGTGTTAAACGATTTGTCCGGCTGTTCTTATCTGCCATTCGGCAAAAAGCAAGCGGTGGTGCAAACGTGGCACGGCTGTGGGCTCTACAAAAAAGTCGGTCACGACGTGCCGAACGAATCTAAGGGATATCACCGCCGCCTGCGCCGCATTGCAAAGCAAATCGACCTTTTCACTTCCGGCTCAACAACGTTTACCGAGACCGTTATCCGTGGCGCGTTCGGCTATACCGGCGACGTAATGGAAACCGGTCTTGCGCGCAACGACGTGCTGATGGATGCCGCCGCCCGTGAGGTCGCCAACAAAAAAGTGCGCGCGTTCTATGACATCGACGAAAAAACGCCGCTGATTCTCTTTGCGCCGACTTTCCGAAACAGCGGCGACGCGGATGAAATGTGGTTCGAGGACGACGCGGTCAAAGCCGCTCTAAAAAGCCGTTTTCCGGGTTATAAAGTGCTTGTTCGCACCCACTATATGGCGAAAGAGTCGCAGTCGCAAACCGCACTCGACGTCACGGCCTACCCCGATATGCAGGAATTGCTTTGTGCTGCGGACGTGCTTGTATCCGACTATTCGTCCTGCATTTGGGATTTCTCGCTGACGGAGAAGCCTTGCTTCCTCTACGCGCCCGACCTCTCGGATTACCAGTGTGAGCGCGATTTTTATTTGGATATTCACAAGTGGCCGTTCCCTCTCGCCGAAACGACCGAGGAACTGGCACAAACGTTGTTGCAATTCGACGCCGTCGCCTACACAAAGGCGGTGCATACGCATCTTTCGGAGCTGGGCAGTCGCGAGAGTGGCTGTGCCGCGGAAAGTCTTTGCGAATTTGTTGCCAAAAAGGCACGGTAAGGAGGTTTTTCGATGGTTTCTGTGGTTATTTTTGCCGGTGGCACCGGTGTGCGCTTAAAATCGGCGGACAAGCCGAAACAGTTTTTGGAGGTGGACGGCAAGCCCATCATCATCCGCACCCTCGAAAAATTCGCCGCTCATCCCGAAGTGGACGCGATTGTGGTTGCCTGCCTCGCGGACTGGATTCCTTATCTCAACGAGTTGATTGCTAAATTTGAACTTCCGAAAATCACCGCCGTTGTTCCGGGCGGAAAAAACGGCTTTGAGTCCATCCATAACGGACTTATGAAAGCCGCCGAGCCGATGAACGACGACGACGTGGTGCTGATTTCCGATGGTGTGCGCCCGATCTTAACGAATGCGCTGATTTCCGATTGTATCGCCACCGCCCGTGAATTCGGCACCGCTGTTCCCTGCGTGCCGAGCATCGACTCGGTACTCCAAAGTCCCGACGGCAAAACCTGCAAAATCGCCATGCCGCGCAACGAGATGTTCGTTACCCAAGCGCCGCAGGGCTATCGCCTCTCGCGCATTTTGTGGGCGCACGGCGAGGTGGAACGGTTGGGTCTTCCTGCCCCGGTTTCTTCGAGTGAACTCTTCATCTCGCTCGGCGAGGAAATCCACCTTGTGCCGGGCGATCAGGACAATATCAAAGTCACCACCGACTATGACTTGCACGTCTTAAAATCCCGTTACGAATACAAAAAACGCCACGAAGCGGAACTCGCCGACAGCGAAAACGCCGCTTCTCACGGGCTGTAACTTTCGAGAAAGGACGGATGAAACGATGAATACGCCTTTGAAAGATCTTTTGAAGCCTGCTTTGTACGCGGACGTTTTGTCCGTTGCGAAGCGGGCTTTGCCATGGGAAAAACTCGCGGGCAAAACCCTCTTTTTGACCGGTGCCGCCGGGCTTATCGGGCGGTATCTCACGCTTGCCGTGCTCGCGCGCAACGATCTTTTCGGCGATAATATCCGCGTGATCGCGTTCGTCCACAACGCGGAAAAAGCGCGCAAAGCGTTCGGCGCTGCCGCCGACCGCGACGAGCTGACCCTGCTTGCGGGCGACGTGTGCGACCTGCCCGCCGATTTGCCGAAAGCGGATTTCGTTATCCACGCGGCAAGCCCCGCGAGCGCCATCCAATACGAGCAAAACCCGGTCGGCACGCTGCTCACCAACACCGTCGGCACGGCGAACGTGCTCGCCTACGCCCGCGATTGCGGCGCAGAAAGCGTGCTTTGCGCGTCCAGCTTAAAAGTCTACGGCGACGTGTATGACGGCGACGTGATGCGTGAAAAAACGAACGGCATCCTCGATTTTACCGTCTACAAAAACTGCTATGCCGAGGGCAAACGCGCCACCGAAACGCTTTGCAATGCCTATGTGCATCAACACAATATGCCGGTGAAATTGGTGCGTCCCGCCTATATCTACGGCGCGTGCGGATTAGATGACGACCGCGTATGGGCGC
>JAZUEK010000016.1:0-20699 GCA_045640165.1 Acutalibacteraceae bacterium
CCGTCCATTTACGAGTCCTCCAGCATCGAGGGCGCGACTGCTTGGGAAAACTTCTGGAAGATTACGTTCCCGATGTGCGGTCCGTACTTGTTACTGAACGTGATTTACACGATTATCGACTCGTTCACCAACATCTCCAACCCGGTTATCAACCACGTGAAAAACCAGATGGCCGGTCTTAAAGACTTCGGAACGGCAATCGCCTCGGTGTGGGTGTATTTCATCATCATCGGCATTGTGCTCGGCGTTGCGTTCGCGTTGATGGCAAAGAGGGTGTTTTATCATGAGTAATAACGAAACGGCGGCGGTCCAAAAACGCGCTTTTTTGGGCAGCTCCTACAAACGTAAACAGATGATCTCCAAGGCGGCCGGTTTTATCTTCCGTCTGGCGTTCGTCATTGGCGCGTGCTTCCTCATTCTGCAACCTTTGCTGATGAAGGTTTCCGTTTCGTTCATGAGCGTGAAAGACGTTTACGACCAGACCGTTAAGGTCATTCCGAAAGTCTTCACGATTTCCAACTACTCGGATGCCATCGTCATCGCCCGTTTCTGGGGCAACCTCGGACGTTCGTTCCTGCTGTGCCTCATCGCGGGTCTTACGCAGACCTTCTCGTGCACGGTTGTGGGTTACGGCTTCGCCCGTTTCCACTTCAAAGGTCGCGACCTGCTGTTCGTGCTGGTCGTTATCTGCATGGTCGTGCCGACGCAGGTTGTGCTTATTCCGCAGTTCCTCAACTTCAAGATGTTTAATATGAACGGTGGTTTCTGGCCGTTCATCTGCCTCGGACTTACGGCTTGTGCCGCCCGTTGCGGACTTTACATCTACCTGGTTCGTCAGTTCTTCCGCGGCATCCCGAAAGAAGTGGATGAAGCCGCCGCCATCGACGGTGCCGGCCCGTTCAAAACCTTCTTCCTCATTATGCTGCAGTCGGCTGTGCCGATTATGGTGACCGTCTTCCTGTTCTCCTTTGTGTGGCAGTGGGGCGACAACACCTACACGAACCTGTTCTACAGCCCGAATACGCTCGCTAAGATGCTTAACAGTATCGCCTATGCGTTTGATCAAAAACAAACGACGGGAACGGTCAGCGTTATCGCGGCGCAGGATAAAGAAGCTTACAAAGACATCGTGACCGCGACGACGACGCTGATGTGTATCGTGCCGCTCTTGGTGCTCTATCTGTTCTCGCAGAAATTCTTTATCCAATCCATCGAGCGTACCGGTATCGTCGGTTGATGGAGTTCCCGTAAGGGAGTTACGTACAAATAAGACCGCGCCCCGTGGTCGGGGCGCGGTCGTTTGTGCGGAAATTGTCACCGCGGCTTGATGGCTTCCTAATTAGGTATAGTATTATACATACCTAATTAGAAAACTATTGAGTATAGTTTGACAAAGTGCCACTCTACCAAATCCACCGGCACTGACAGGAGGAAACACGAATATGCAGCCGGATCTTTTTAATCGACTGGAATCGCTGTCTGCGGCCTATGCAGGCGCGATGCGCGGAGACTATGACGACGCCAAAATCCCGTCGGGATGTTATTATATCTCCAAACGCGATATTTTGTCGCTTCCCCGTAACGACGGCGAGAACCGCTACGTCTACGGCAACGACGGATTTAACTTTTGGGCGTATACGTCCGGCTATATGCACTGCAACGACGGTGCATTCAGTCCGCTTCTTTACAGTGCCGAGGGTCAAGAACCCAAAGCGGCGTGGTTCGCCGGTGTGAAAACGGGTGAGGGGTACAAAACCTTTCCGGTATTTGCCGCTCCGCTTCAGGAGGACGACGTCAAACGCTATACCGTGTTTAACTCTTCCTGCGTGACTTACGTGGCGGAAGCGTGCGAGATGCGCTTCTCCGTGCGTGTGTTTACCACGAAAGATCGCAAAATGTTGTTTACCGCGACAGCGGAAAACTTGGGGAACGAGAAAAAAGAGTGCTGGCTCGCTTCGTACTTCTGTCCCCATTTGGAATACACGCTCGGCGAATGCGGCGAGACGCGTTGGTTCAAAGAAATTCGCGTTGGCGACAAACCGGCGGACGGGGGACTGGCTCCTCTTACCGCGCAGATTCGCGTCATGGTCAGCCGTACCGAGCAGGTGAGCAACTTCGGTGTGTGGTCTCGTGCGTTCCAAATCGAAAACGGCACACTTCTCTCCGCCGAAGAGAACACATCGCGTTTCTCGGTGGTCGGCGGCGTTCACGGCAGTCTTCACAGCGCGTTTAAGAATTTTAACGGCCACTGGAACAACGCCAAAGACGTTACCGTGTTTAACGACGTGGGCGTGTTTGCCGATTCGCTCTCTATGGAACTGCAACCCGGCGGCCGCGCGCGGTGGGATGCGCAACTGATTTACACCATTCGCTGCAAAGATACGAAACCGCTTGACGAATTGTTGACCCAGCGTGTGTCTGCCGCCGAAACGGATGCGTACTTGGCCGCCATTGACGAACTGGAGTCTTCGAAACACGACGATTTCGAGATGACGTTCCAAAACTTGCAGTCCGGCAATCTGACCGACGGCAAGCTGAACCATTTCTTTGAGCACCTCAAAAAGCAGATTGAGTTCTGTGCGATGCTCAAAGGTTACGCTCAAACCGGTGCCGGCTCGCTGATCGGTATTCGCGACGTGATGCAGGCGCTTGAGGCGTATCTCATCTGGCGTCCGGAGGACAGCCGCAAGAAGATTATTGAGGCGTTGAGTTTCACCGACCCGTCCGGCCGCTGTCCGCGTCAGTATTCGCTTCCGGCGTATGAGGGCGACGTGCCGCGTATGGACGTGCGTCCGTTTATTGACCAGGGCGTGTGGGTCATTTCCACCATTGTGACCTACCTCAAATTTACCGGCGACTTCTCCATCTTGGAGGAGGATTGCGGTTACTACGACATCTTAAATAAAAATCCCGGCGCGCGCTTGACCGGCGAAGGCCTCGTCCGCAAGAGCGAGGAGCACGACACCGTGCTCGAGCATATGCTGCGCATTCTGGAATATCTCCTGCGCCAGATTGACGAAGAAACCGGCTGTGTCCGCGTGCTGTTCGGCGACTGGAACGACGCGCTTGACGGTCTCGGCGTCTCCAAAGACCCGAATACCGAATACGGTACCGGCGTTTCGGTGATGGCGTGTGCGCAGGTGTGGCAAAACCTCAACGAAATGATTGAGCTGCTCGGCCGCTTGGACGAAAAACGCTATGCGGAGCGCATCGAACGCTATAAAACCGTTGCCGACCGTATGGAAAAGGGCTTGCGTACCTACGGCGTGATTGAAAACGACAAAGGAACGAAGCGTGTTATCCACGGTTGGGGTGATCATCGCGATTACCTCGTCGGCAGTTTCTGTGACCCCGACGGACTTGACCGCGTCAGCAGTACGTCGCTCGCCTTTTGGGTAATGACCGGTCTGCTTAAGAAAGAACCGTCCCTGCGCTGGCAGATTCGCGACGACCTGATGTCGCTCGACACCAAGTACGGTATTTTGACTTTCTCCCATCCGTTTGCGGAGGATGCCGTCGGCTTCGGACGCATCAATAAGCTCCCTGCCGGCACGGCTGAGAACGGTGCGGTGTACGTCCACGCGTCGATGTTTGCGATTATGGCGCTGTTCCGTATGGGCTTCGCCGAAGACGGTTGGAAAGAGCTTGTAAAGGCGTTGCCCATTACACACAAGTTTACGTCGCTGTCGCCGTTCGTAATGCCCAACTCTTACGGCTATAATGCGAGCTTAAATATCGACGGCGATTCTATGAACGATTGGCAGACGGGCAGTTCTAACGTAACGATGAAGCTGTTTGTGCGCGACGTGTTGGGCGTTTGCCCCGAGTACGACGGCGTACGTATCCAGCCTGCCGCTAAAGGACCCTTCGACGGCGTCGAGGGAAAGGTGGTTGTAAAGGGTAATCCCTTTACTGTTAAAATTCGCCGCGCGGCAGGGGACAAAGCACGCTTTTTCCTGAATGGTGTGGAGCAGCCGTGCGAATTTGACGAGAACCTGAAGACGTGGAGTCTGTTTATCGAAAACGACAAAATCGAGAAAGGAGCAAGTGTCATTGCGGAACTTCCGCGCTGACCGAAACGACCTATGAAAGACCAGTACGACTTGAGAGAGAGGGAGCTCCAATCTCGCCCGGGAATTGCCGGCGAAGTGGACGGCAAAAAATTCGACATTGGTACGTGGTGGTGGCATCTGTCCGGCATCAAAGGCTTCGCATGCGGCGTCGGCCACGAGCAGATTATGCGCCACCTCAAAAACAACCACGTCTCCGAGATCTACCTCGACGTGACCGGTATGTATGCCGACGGCGAGGTGGGGGACCCGATGGGCGCGAGTTATTCCGACGTTCAGCGGTTTGTGGCGCGTTGCCGCGATTTGGGCATTCGCGTGTCTGCGATGACCGGCGTATCCCGTGACCGCTGCCGTCGTTGGATTGACCCCGACCGTCACTATCCCGAAATCGACAGCTTTATCGATTCCATTGCGTTCTACAACGCGTTCTCCGAACCGGAGGAGCGCTTTACCTCCGCTCACATTGACGTGGAGCCGCACTCCATCTCCGATTTCAACGAGCGCCGCCAGTTCTATTTCCAGCAGTACGCGATTTTGCTTCGCTATATTTCCCAGCGTCTGCACCACAACGGCCTCGAACTCGAAACCGACGTGTGCGGCGACCTGCGCGAAACGGATATCGTGAAACTCGGCCGCAAAGAGGTCAACATCATTGACGTGGTGTTCCAGACTTGCGACACCGTCACCGTGATGGCGTATCGCCGCGAGGCGGCGCGCCAAATGGTGTTCGGCACCGATCGCTACATTCCGTACGCAAAGAAATACAACAAGCGCCTCGTGGTCGGCTGCGAAACGATGCTGCCGTGCCTCGATCTCGCCATTGACGACATTCCGCCGCAAATCACCTACTCTTCGGTGGGCCGCGACGTGATGCTCGAAGAGATGGATAAGCTCCAGCATATGATTATCGACACCGGCCTCGAAAATTACGGTATTGCGGTGCACCACGTGTACAGTTGGTACCAACTTTTCGAAAAAGCGGCGTCCGGAATCGAATGATTTTGAGGAATTTTGGAAGAATTCGGTGAATTTAGATAAATTTTTTATCATTTTCGGTAGTTTTTTCAACATTTTCTCTTGACAATTGTTTATTTTTAGAGTATAAAAAAGATATAAATAGGGATTTTGTGGGTACTTTGCGCCCTTTTTTCGAGAAACACCTCTGAAAAAGGGTGCTTTGGCGACCCACTTAACCGATAATTTTTTCTTCAAGGAAGGCGGTTTTTTCTATGAAAAAAACTCTCTGCATCACCCTCTGTGTTGCGCTGATGGCTTCCGTCTTGCTCGTTGTGCCGGTTTCCGCCGCCACGAACAGCAATCCGTTCGTCGTCCGCCCGATACAGTACACTTCTGCCGGCCCGAATGACGGCGGCATTGAGGTTGTGTATAGAGAAACCTTTGACGGCGTTTCGTCGCCCGAGGCAGCCGGCTATTTCCCCGGCTACTTGGACTATGGCGATCAGCCGGCGTACTTCATCCCGGCTTGCGACCTGTCGTTGGTTTCCGGCCACTCCGGTAAAGGTCTTAAAGTTTCCAACCGTGACAAAGTCTTCGGTAAAACGAGTGCGTCCGGCAAAACGAAACAGCTCGACCACACCGGTGGTGAGTTTTCTTTCGTGATGACCAACCACTATCCGGAGAAAGGCGCCGAGGCGGTTTCTTCTTACGCGACGGACAGCACCGGTAAAACGAAGCTGACCGCGTACGAGCAGAAAACCCATACCGGCGGCGGCAAAGACATCGGCGATATCATCGGTAAATACGTCAGCGACGTGACCGACAAACAGGACGTGTCCTTGTTCTTCTCGATGTGGGTGTACACCGACACCGCTCAAACCTTCCTGCCGAAGATTCAGTATATGGGTTCCGGCGAACTGTGGATTCCTGCGGATGACTACTGGGAAGTCCCGGCGAAAAAATGGACCCAGATCGGCGCCATTGTCGACAACGGCAAAACTTACTATTGCTCGCTCGTCGGTGAAGGCGGTACCGAAGCCTATGGTATTTACGGCGGTATGAACTCTACCACCGAGTCAAAATTCTGTATGGCGACCAAAGCGAAAGATGCTTCCGGTAACGTGAGTTTCACGAACGGCGACTACATCATCGACGATATCACCATCTGGAAAGTCTCTGACAAATCCAAACTCCACAATATGCAATACACCATGCTCGATAAGAGCGTGTATACCGGTCTTGACGGTCTTGTGGAAATCGACAACAAAGACAACATCGCGTCCAAAAAAGTCGTGAATGCCTTTGACGCGCCGAAGACCACCAAAAAGACCCCGGCGAAAACTACCGCCAAAAAACCGGTAGCGACCAAAGCGCCGACCACGTCGGTGAAAGTGCAGAACGTCACCAACGCTGCCGGTAAAGTTGTCGGCACGAAGAAAATCATCGTGACCGAAGCCGCGGCGACCGCGACCGGAACGGGCACGGGTACGGGTACCGAAACCGGTACTGCGACCGGTACCGGAACCGGAACGGGTACGGCGACGCAAGCCACGCTGACCGAGACGAAAGCGACTGCGACCGTGACCAACGCGTCCGGTGAGCCGGTCGAGCCGGAAGAGAAAGGCAGCCTGCTGTGGCTGTGGATTGTTCTCGGCGTGATCGTTATCGGTGGCGGTACGGCTGCCGGCATCGTGCTCGGCAAGAAAAAGGGCGCTGCCCCTGCTGAAGAAGCGGCGGAAGAAGCCCCGGCGGAGGAGACCCCCTCTGACGATGCGGAATAAGTTCCGCTGACCTCGGCGGAAATGTTCCGCCCCCAAAATTGTGTTCGATTGTTCGTTGGCGGCAGGGTAGTGCCACACCTCTTCCGCCAACGACGAACAGAAGATAGCAAATAAAAAAATAGGAGGAGATACCCATGAAAAAATTGTCCAAAGTTCTCGCTTTGACTCTTACCATTGCGATGATCATTGGCGCGACCCTCGCTACTGGCGTTATCACCGCTTCCGCGGATGACGTTGTGGTTTGGGAAGGCACCATTGATATGGACTTCACCACCCAAAACACTGTGGCGATCATCAACACTGACGACTCCTTGACTCAGGCCATCCGTGATGACTTGGCGCTCAATGGTTTCGCCACCAAGTACGTCCTGACTTCCTCTGACTCTTCGTATATCGGGGGTGAGACGGGTTACACGACTTGGGGTTTCTACGATGAGTTGACCGCGAATGATAAGGATAACTATCATGAGTGGTGGTCCGACAAAGGTAGTGATATGAACAGCGCTACTTGGACTAATGCAGAAGAGCTCGCTCTGATGGGCCTTAAAGTCAACCTGTGCCTCTATTCCGATCCTGGCGCCGGTGATACCGCCCACGTTGGCACCATCAAACTGGTTGCGACTCACCAGGCTGGTGCTTCTCGCGTGACCACCCAGGCCCCGCGCCCGCAGGTGGATCCGCAGACCATCATCGATCAGGGTCAGGTTCTGTGGACCGGTTCTTTCGATATGGACTTCACCACCACCAACACCATGGCGATGCTGAAGAACGACGAAATGAACCAGGCCATCCGTGACGACATTGCTGCCAACGGCCCGGCCAAAGCGTATGCGGTTGTTGCTGATGCGCAGTATGTGTCCGGTGATTCCGGCTACGCGTCCTACTGCTTCTATCAGGAGACTCCTGAGTATCTGGAAGCTTGGGCTGACAAGGGCTCCGGTGTGACGACCTCTGTGTGGTCCGATCCGGCTCCGCTTGCTCTGATGGGCAACAAAGTCCAGCTCGCTCTCTGCTGCGACACCGATGGCGACGTGATTCACCTGAACACCCTCACCATCTACGTTGTGCACGATGGCAGCTTCACTGTTCCGTCCCAGTCCAAGACTGAGCCGTCCGTGACCGAGCCGTCCGTGACCGAGCCGTCTCAAGCTGTTCTCGCCGGTGACGCCAACAACGACGGTGTTATCAACATGAAAGACGTTCTGACCCTTCGTAAACTCCTCGCCGGCATCGCGGTGGAGATCAACGAAGCGGCTGCCGACTTCAATGGTGATGGCGCTATCAACATGAAAGACGTTCTCGGCCTGCGCAAAGAGATTGCGAAATAATTGACGTGAAGTCAATTCCCCTTTCAATCGGAAAGGGACCGTAAATTGTCCTGAAACTCTGTCAGAGAGTTCTGGAATATTCAGAAATTATTATTCAGAAAAAGGAGATCAAAAATCATGAAAAAAGTTCTTGCTATTCTCGTGTCCGCCTTGCTCGTTATGAGCCTGTGCGTGTCCGCCTCTGCGGCGAGCTTCTCGCTGGCGTTTGACACTGTCGACGTCGAAGAGGGTACTGCTCAAGTCGTTCTTCCCCTGAACGCCACTGCCAACGATGGCATCTGGGCTTTCATCATCGAGATGACCTATGACACCTCCGTCCTCACCTTCAACAAAGCTGAGGCGCCGGCGTTCAACATCACCCCGAACGAAAAAGCTCCTGGTCTTGTCAAACTCGTGTTTGACGCGAAAGAGATGACCAACGTCACCGATACCGGTGTTGTTGCGAACATCACCTTCGACGTTGTCGGCGCTGCTGGTTCTTCTTCCGCTGTTGCCGCGACCTGCCCGGACCCGGCTTCCAACATCGACGTTGACTTCACCGATGTGGCGACTGCTGTTACCGCCGGTGCGGTGAACGTCGTTGCGAAAGCTGTTCCGACCGAGCCGTCCGAGACCGAGCCGTCCGCGACTGAGCCGTCCGCGACCGAGCCGTCCGCGACCGAGCCGTCCGAGACTGAGCCGTCCGAGACCGAGCCGTCCGAAGCTCCGGCTACCCAGCCGACCGATGCTCCGGCGACCACCGCTGCTCCGGCGACCACCGCTGCTCCGACCGCTGCTCCGACCAGCAATGGCACTCCGTCTACTGGTTCTGTGATTCCGGCCGCTGCTGTCGTGCTGGCGTCTGCTTCCGCCGCTGTCCTTTGCTTCGCTCGCAAAAAGTAATTTTTGAGAGTTGAGTAAAACCTGGATTTAATCCGGTGGCACGGGACTAAATCCACATAAGAAAACGGGTAAGTTCGTTTTGAACTTACCCGTTTTTCCTTTTTTGTGCGGTTTTTTCGTGTGGGGTATAAAATTGGTCGTTTTTTCAAAAATCTCTTGCGAAATGGCAAAAAATTTGTTATACTTAACAAGTACATATGCAAAGGAGTGGAGTTGTTATGAAAAACGTATTTTCCGTAGTATTTGCATTAACTTCCGTCTTGCTTGTGGTCGCGTTGGCATCGACGACGATGATGTCCGCTTTCGCGGCGGGAGACCACAACGTGATGCTCGCGGCGGAAGACCACAACGTGATGCTCAGCGCCACCGAAACCGGCGTTGTCGAGCGTCAGCACGTGGTGCTGTATGACCAAAACTTCGAGCCGGTGGACGACACGAAGATTAAAAGCCCTGTCCGCTCTGAGGTAGGCAAGAGCAAAGTGGTTGCTGAACTGCCTGACCGCGAGGGAAGCGGTGTGCAGGTGCAGATGATTTACGACCGCGTGATGATCGGTATTCAACCGAAAGGCATCGGCGATATTCTGTATCCTTACGGCGATTTCCAAGAGGGGGACACCTTCCACTTTAAGACTGATGTGTATCTCGACGTGGATAATCCGCAGGATTTTTATCCGTTCGTGCTTTTGTGCATCGGCGGTGGCGCCCGTTCGCCTGAAGAGAAAGAGTATAACTACGACGAGTGGTATCCCTCTGAGAAAAACGGTACGGCGCAAAACGTGAACGGCGTGACGACGATTCAGCCGCGCACGTGGACGACCATCGAGTACGTCTTTACTGTGAAAAACGGTGGTTCGGACAAAGGCCGCAACATCAGCTTCTATAACGATGCCGGTGCGTTTTATCTGTATTTCGGCTCTCAGGTGCTGAACAAGAACATCTACCTCGACAACATTCTGCTCGAGATGGACACCGCGGCCGACCCGAATACACGCACGACGCCCACCACGGCGCCGAAAACGACGATAAAAGAGCCGACGATTTCCACCAAAAAGCCGGTGATTGCCGGCGATGCCAATGCTGACGGAATCATCAACACGAAAGACATTTTGACGATTCGCAAATATTTGGCAGGTATGGAAGTGTTCATCGATATGGAAGGCGCCGACATGACGAAAGACGGCGCGGTCAATATGAAAGACGTCCTGGCTCTTCGCAAGAGCTTCTGACGCGCGGCAAGAATTTCTTAGTTATAAAATGATGCCGTAAAAGCGGCGGACTTTTTATAAAATTTTTATTGAAGGAGAAAAAACCTATGAGAAAATCCATTCTTCGGCTGATCACGGTTTGCGCCACGGTTGCTCTGCTTTGCGGCGCTATGCTGTGCTTCAGCCTCAGCTCCTCGGCGGAAAACCTCTTGACGGACAGCTGGGCGGCGCTTGACGATTCCCAGTCCGCAGCGGTTTCCTACAGCGGTGGCACGCTGACCATCAACGCCGGTACTGACGACGTGAAAGCGGCACAAAAGCTGACGCTGGATGCCGGTTCTTACCAATTCCTTATCGGTAATAAAACCGGTGATATGTGGTTTACCGTAAAATGGGACGGCGGCGAAGCTTCCGAGATCAAATACGATGAACAGCATATCGAGTTCACTTTGCCGTCCTCCAAGGAAGTGACCATCGAGGCGTTTCAGTATCGCAATACTACCGGTACGGCCTCTGCCATGACGTTGGAGAAAGAAGGCGGTTCCTCCGGTACGACCGCTTCTTCGGAGGCTTCCGAGTCCTCCGCGACCCAGGCGTCCGAGACGCAGCCGAGCCAGCAGGGCGGTTCTACCGAACTGACCGACAACTGGGAGGCGCTTGACCCCGCTCAAGCTGCGGCGGTTTCCTTCAGCAACGGCACGCTTTCCATCAATGCCGGCCTCGTGGAGGGCGACGTGAAAGCCGGCCAGACTGTGAGCCTCGCTGCCGGTACCTACACGCTGACTGCGGATAAGACCGGTGACCTTTCGTTCTCGGCCAAATGGGAAGGTAACGAAGTGGGCGAGACCGAAGGTAAATTGACCTTCACCCTGCCTGCGGAGACCAAAGTCCAAATCGTTGCGTTCCAGTATCGCGGCACTTCCGGTACGGCTTCTAACATTGTGCTGTCCGGTGGCGGCTCTCAGCCGACTACTCCGTCCTCGTCCGAGACCACTCCGTCCTCGTCCGAGACCACTCCGTCTTCGAGCGAGACGACTCCGTCTCAGTCCGAGACTCAGCCGAGCCAGCAGGGCGGTTCTACCGAACTGACCGACAACTGGGAGGCGCTTGACCCCGCTCAAGCGGCGGCGGTTTCCTTCAGCAACGGCACGCTTTCCATCAACGCCGGCCTCGTGGAGGGCGACGTGAAAGCCGGCCAGACCGTGAGCCTCGCTGCCGGTACCTACACGCTGACTGCGGATAAGACCGGTGACCTTTCGTTCTCGGCCAAATGGGAAGGTAACGAAGTGGGCGAGACCGAAGGTAAATTGACCTTCACCCTGCCTGCGGCGACCGATGTCCAAATCGTTGCGTTCCAGTATCGCGGCACTTCCGGTACGGCTTCTAACATCGTGCTGTCCGGTGGCGGCTCTCAGCCGACCACTCCGTCTGCGTCTTCTTCCGAGACCACTCCGTCCGGTTCCGGCTCCGAAACGCAGCCGACTTCCGCTCCGACGGGCGGCAACCTCATCGTCAACGGTTCGTTCAACAGCGGTATTTCCGGTTGGACGCTGACCAACATTGACGAGAACTCCGCCAAAGTGCAAGACGGTGCGCTGGTTGTCAACCAAGCGAATGGTTGGCACGTGGATATTCGTCCGACCATCAGCGGAACGATTAAAGCGAACACCCAGTACACCCTCAAATACGAAGCCTCTAATGTGAACAACCTGCAAGTGACCGTTCACCTGGCTCCCGGCTTCGGCGGCGGCGCTTCGATACAGGCCGCTCCGGGCGAAACCAGCTTTACCACTGCCGCGGATTTGACGGCGAATGATTTCTACGTAACGATTGAAATTATCGCTGACGGCGATGTTTCCGGTACGTTCGATAACTTTGTCCTCGTCGAGGGCACCAACACCGACGTGACCGACCCGTCTGTCGATCCGTCCCAGTCCGGCACGCAGCCGTCTCAAAACCCGTCTCAAAACCCGGGTCAGGTCGGCAAAATCGTTGTGTGGTCCGGTACGATCAGCCGTGACTTCACCACCAAAAACACCGTGGCGATTATCAATGTGGACGAACTGACGCAGGCGTTCCGCGACGATTTGACCGCCAACGGTCTTCCGCAAAAATACGAAATCGAAGCGGTTGCTTCTTACACCAGTGGCCCGTCCGGTTACGCCAGCTGGGGCTTCTATCAAGATAGCCCGTATTTGGAGCTGTGGTCGGATGAAGGTGCTACGTTGACCAACGCGGTGATTAGCGGTCAATCCAAAGTGAAAACTCCGCTTTCGTCCCTGACCAACGCGGCCAGCCTTTGCTTGTTCAGCGACAATTCCGGAGACCTGGTGAATGTCCAGAGCCTGACCCTCTACGCGTATCGCGAGGGCGGCACGACGACTCCGTCTTCGAGCGAGACCACTCCGTCCAGCTCCGAGACCGATCCGTCTTCGAGCGAGACCACTCCGTCCGGTTCCGAGACCGATCCGTCCACCTCTGAGACCACTCCGTCTCAGCCGACCGACGGCAAAGCCCTCGTTTGGGCAGGTAACCTCGATACCGATTACACCACCGGTGACGGCGGTGTGGCGCCTATCCAAAATCAGGAAATGATGATGGCGGTTATGGGCGAGATTATGACCAATGGCATCCCGGAGAAGATCGAGATCAAATCTGAGCTCGGTTATCTCGGTGGCCCGTCCAACTTCGCGGCGATCGGCCTGTATTCGAACGGTCAGGTTATCTGGCCGGATGCGGAATGCACCGATTTGTCCGACGTGACCTTCAGCAATCTCTCCGGTCTCGGCGCGGATACCGCTCTCGTGGTGTTCAGTACCGCTGCCGGCGATACGCTGCACATCGGCAATATGGAGATTTACGCCTATCGTGCGCAGCCGACCGAGCCGTCCTCTTCTGTGATGGCCGGTGACGCCAACGGCGACGGTGCGCTCAACATGAAAGACGTTCTTGTTCTTCGCAAATTCCTCGCCGATATCCCGGTGGAGATGAACGCGGAAGCCGCCGACGTGAATGGCGACGGTTCCATCAACATGAAAGACGTTCTGCAGATGCGTAAAATCATCGCGGATTCCTGATTTCATTCGCAAAACCTAATAAAAACGGCATCACTTCGGTGATGCCGTTTTTTCTTTTATATTTTCCTCTTGCATTTTTCGTCATAATATGGTAAAATATCGTCGGTAATAAAAAAGGAGGGCTTCGTATGGAAAAACGGATATTCCGTGTCGTCAGCGTTTGCGTGATTATGGCAATGCTGGCGGCGATGGTCGTGATTACCTCGCTTTCCGTCTCGGCGTTTGAGCCGTTGGATGGGGACGAGAGCACCGGAAGCAAAACCACGATGGGTCCGCTTGACAGCCGCGAAGAGGGCGTCAGCCAGACCATCAGTTACCCCGAAGATTACTATTCTGCCGTGACTTACGGTCCGCTGGACGGGGATGAGAGCGAGGAGGAATCTGACGTTCCCACCGATCCGTCGCAGAGCGTGACCAATCCGACCGAGACGAGCGCTTCTGAGAGTTCGCAGCCGAGCGAGACGCAGCCGAGCGAATCGCAGCCGAGCGCCATTTCCACCGAGTCGAGTCAAACCGGCAGTGAAACCGGTAGTGATCCGGCGACGACGCTTCCCACGTTGCCGACGTTGCCGACAATGCCGACAATGCCCAGTCAGTCGGAGTCCGGTGTTACTGACCCGAGTCAATCCGAAAAAACGCCGCTTTACGGCGACGCGAACGAGGACAATGCCGTGAATATGAAAGACGTATTGCTTATGCGCAAATACGTGGCGGAAATCCCCGTAACCATCTGTTTCGTCAACGCTGACGTGAACGTGGATGCGGCCATCAATATGAAAGACGTGCTGTCCGTCCGTAAATACGTGGCGGAGTTGATTGATCATCTGGGACCGGACACCTAAACGACGTAAAAACAAAAAGAAACGACCTTGTGAGAATTCACAAGGTCGTTTTTCATTTGGTTTAGCCGCGGTGCATATACCGTTTAACCGAGTCGGCGTATTCCGACGGGGTCATTTTGGTGCAGCGCTTAAAGTGACGAGAGAAATACTGAACGGTGGTGTAGTGGAGCGCATCCGCGATTTGGGTGTAGTTCATATCCTGCTCGCGAATCATTTGCTTTGCGCGCTCAATCTTACAGCGACCGTAATATTCCATCACGCCGCAACCCACGTTGTCGCGGAACATCTTTTTAAGAGCGGACGCACCGATGGAGAACTGTTTGCACACGTCCTCGAACATCAGGCGGCTTTCCGCGTTGGTTTCCAGATATTCGCAAATAGCTTTGAGTCGCTGATTTTGGAAATCTTGCTGCTGAATGGGAATCGGCGGCTGCTTGGTGGGTTTTAAGTCGCTGCGGACAAGTTGAATGAGGAACTCTTCCAGATACAGGCGAATGAGTTGTTCGCAGGCAAACGGTTGTTCCTCTTTCCGCAGGAGTTCTTTCACGTTGGGGTCGCCAAGGGGAGAGGAGAACGCCTCGCGTGCTTCGGAGACCATATGAGCGAGCAACGGGCGCATCTCATCCGAGCAGGACAGAACTTTCCCGGAAACGGAATGAAGCGCACCGCAGCTGCCGTCAAACGAGACGACGACCGCGTTGGCGGTAGTAGAGCCGTCACAGCGGATGCTGTGGAACTCCATGGGTTTGTGAAGGTACAGCTGTTTGGTTTCGAGCGCGATTTCGGTGTTGCCTGCCGTGATAAACACGCGACCCTTGTCCACATAAATGAACTCCCAGAAATCGTGCAACTCGCCGGCGAAAGTGAAGGTGCGCGTATACTCTAAATAGTGCACCGACACGATGTTGTCGACGGTCAGGTCGTTGCGGAGCGTGATTTTTTTATACTCCATAACGCAGTCCCCCTTATTTAGTTTTCGCGTTTTCTTTTCCTTTTCACAAAAAAGAAACTTTCAGTAATTAGCATTATACAACTTTTGACCGTAAATGTCAAGAAAAAGGCGAAAATTATAATAAAAAAATTTCAATAAAGGTTGAAAAATGCAACAAAAATTGCTATAGTATAAGAAAGACTTTTTGTATAAAAGTCCAAAAAGATAAAACAGAGGGAGCGTTACATTATGAACAAGACTTTGGTCATCATGGCCGCCGGTATGGGCAGCCGTTATGGTGGACTCAAACAAATCGATCCGGTTGGTCCGGATAACACCCTGATTATCGACTATTCGATTTATGATGCGGTGCAGGCCGGCTTCAACACCATCGCTTTCATCATCAAAAAAGTGGATGAGGCGGCGTTCAAAGAAGCTATCGGCGATCGCATTGCGAAAAACGTCAACGTGCGCTACGTCTATCAGAGCCTCGACAACCTGCCGGACGGCTTTACCGCCCCGGCGGAGCGCAGCAAACCGTGGGGTACTGCTCACGCCATTATGTGCTGCGCCGGCATCGTCAACGAGCCGTTCGCGGTTATCAACGCCGACGACTACTATGGCGCTGAAGCGTTCAAGAAAATGTCCGATTGGCTCGAGACTCCGGAAGCCAACGCCAAAGAGACCAACTACTGCATGACCGGTTACGTCCTGAAAAACACGTTGACCGAAAACGGCCACGTGGCGCGCGGTATCTGCGAAGTCGGTGCCGACGGCATGCTGAAAGAAGTTGTGGAGCATACCAAAATCATGCGCCGCGACGGCAAAACTCAGTTTACCGAAGACGGTGAGAACTGGGTGGACGTGGACGAAAACAGCATCGTGTCCATGAACTGCTGGGCGTTCAAACCCATCTTTCTGAACACCTTGAAAGAGCGTTTCGCCAAATTCCTTACCGAAAACATCGAGAAAAACCCGCTGAAATGCGAGTTCTTCCTGCCGTTCGTCGTGCAAGAGATGATCGACGAGGGTTCTTGCACCGTCAAAGTGCTGCACACCGACGACAAATGGTTCGGCGTGACCTACAAAGAAGACAAAGAAGCCGTCGTCAACGCGATTGCTTCCAAAATTGCCGCCGGTCAATATCCGGAGCATCTGTGGGGGGAATAAGCCATGGGATTTTGGGATTGTGAAGTCAACGTCGAAGGCGCTGCCAAACAGTTTGCCCACGGCGATACCTTTGTCGCGGCCGCTCCCTATGGCGAGGGCCACATCAACGACACCTACGAAGCGTACTATCAGCGCGCGGACGGCAGCAAATATCGCTACATTCTGCAGCGCATCAACACCGAAGCCTTCCAGGATCCGGACGGCTTGATGGCGAACATCGTCGGCGTTACCGAGTTTTTGCGCGAGATTATCCGCAAACGCGGCGGCGACACCGAGCGTGAGACCATGACCGTTGTCCATCCGGAAAACGGCGGCAACTACTACCGCGACGAGAACGACGCCTGCTGGCGTGCGTACGTCTTCGTGGAGGAGACCATCTCCTATCAGCAGATTCAGAAAGACAGCGACTTCTACAACTGCGGCGTGTCTTTCGGCAATTTCCAGCGTTTGCTCGCGGAGTATCCGTCCGAGACGCTGACCGAGCCGATCAAAAACTTCCACAACACCGAGGATCGCTTCCGTCTGTTCAAAGAAGCGGTTGCGGCGGACAAATGCGGCCGCGCGGCGCTTGTGAAAGACGAAATCGCTTTTGCGATGGCGCGTGAAAAAGACGCTTCCCTTATCGTATCCCAGTTGCGCGACGGTTCGCTCCCGCTGCGCGTGACTCACAACGACACCAAGCTCAACAACATCTTGATTGACGCCGCTTCCGGTTCCGGTATCTGCGTCATCGACCTCGACACCATTATGCCGGGCGCCGCTTGCTATGACTTCGGCGACAGCATCCGCTTCGGTGCTTCCACCGCCGCGGAGGACGAGAAAGATTTGAGCAAAGTCTCGATGGATCTCCACCTCTTCGAGGTGTTCACCGAGGGCTATATGAGTGTGGCGAAAGAATTCCTCACCGAAACCGAGATTGCGAGCCTTTCGATTGGCGCGCGTCTTATGACGTTCGAGTGCGGCATCCGCTTCCTCACCGACTACCTCAACGGCGACACCTACTTCAAGACCCACTACGAGGGTCACAACGTGGACCGTTGCCACACCCAGTTCAAACTGGTGGAAGACATGGAGAAAAAACAGGCGGAAATGGATGCTATCGTCCGCAAATACGCGTAAAAAATCATCAAAAAAGCCTCTGTCAATCGACAGAGGCTTTTTTCGTTGTCTTTGTAACAAAGCGAAAAGAAAGCATTGAAAAAATACCGGAAAATTGTGTAAAATCGCCAAAATGCGGTTGACAAATCCTCTATTTTGTGGTTTAATAGGCATAGTGAAATAGATGGGGGAGTATGTCCTTTTTTCAGAGGGTACTCTATCGATATTTTGCTCGAAAAGGAAAATTGAATAGGGGGATTTTTATGAATCGTTTTGTGAAATCTGCGCTAACGTGTTTGCTCACGGCGACGACTGTTATCGCGGTCGGCGGCGCCTCCGTTTCCGCTGCGGCGGAGACCGAACCGGAACGTCACGTGCTCTACTCGTTTAGTTTTGACGAGCCGGATGCGACCACGCTGTATAAGAAAGCCGGCGCTACCCCCGGTTATATCAGTCACGACGTGTTCGCCGGTGAATCCGGCGGCAGCCTGGCGCTGACCATTTCCCCGGCGGAATTGACCGGCCGCGGCGGCGTGTTGCCCTACATTTGGCCGGACGGCATTTCCGGTGTGTTCAACAACTTAGGCGACTTGGGCGAGGGCGAGTACTACGAACTTAAAGTGGACATCGCGTGGGACGGCGGCGTTGCCGTTGCCAAAAAAGGCGCGTATGTCTATCCGTTTATATTGACCAACGGTAAAGATGAAAACTACTTTACCGCTGACCAAGAAACGGTGACCAAGCAGATTGGTCCGGAGTTCCAAACTTTTACCTATCAGCTCTTTAAGATTAGCCCGGACGGGTATCAGGAGTTCGCTCCTCCCGAGCGAGGTAGCGACAGCGGCGGAATCGCCTTCTGCTGCGAGAACAGCCTGCGTACGGGCAAGACCCTTTACATCGACAATATTGAGTTTGCCAAAGTCGGCGGCGACTTTACCGAGCCGGAAGAGGGAACGATTCGTTACGTGACGCCGGTCGAAGCACCTACGACTTACGAGCCGATGGATGAAAACGGCAAAACGGTCGACGGCAAACAGATGACGATGCTGTACGAAAACGATTTCGAGGATGCTTCCAAAGGTACGGTGTTCGGTCACTGGAACCCCGATATCAGTAAAGCCTTTATCCTTGACACGAAAAAAGGCTATCGCAATAACGATACAATGGTTGGTAGTTACCTTATCCCGAAACTGAGTCCCGGCAAGTTCTTTTCTGAGACCGGCTACTATCCGGTAATCTGGTTCTGGAACGAAGAGCTGCGCGATATCTACAAACAGCAAGCTCCGCTCGGTGACGGCGATTACTACGTCTTCCAATTCGATACGGTGGCGAAAGGCAGCTATGTGTATCCCTCGCTGATGGTGGGAGACAAAGAATACGCTCCGACTTACGAGTGGGATTCCACCGGTCGTGTGGGGAGCGAAGCGGTCCAACCGTTCAACTCCGTCTTTGTCACGCGTTACTACGTGTTCAAAGTGAAAGGTCTTGACCTTGCCAGCGGCAACACGGCGTTTGCCCTGTTCACCGACGGCTACACCAATCAGCACGTTCCCGTTTATGTGGACAACTTCAAATTCTACTCCGTCCGTGGCGGCCTTTGCGGTGACGCGAACAACGACGGCGCGGTGAATATGAAAGACGTGCTGGTGCTTCGCCAGTCTCTCACCGGCATGGCGGTTGAACTGAACGACCGCAATGCCGACGCCAATGCCGACGGCGCGGTGAACTTGAAAGACGTTCTCGCCCTGCGGCTGTACTTGGTGGGAGCGGAGAAATCCCTTCCCGTCAAAGCTTCGTAACCGGCTTTGCGAGTGCAAAGCACAATACCTTTACAGGTATGTTTAGTCATAGCGGCGCTGTAGCAGGCAGCGCTCTATGATTTGGCATAAAAATCTATCAGAAAGAAGGAGAAATTATCATGAAAAAGATTCTTTCCCTGGTCGCGGTTCTCGCCATGGTTGTTACCTTGGTGTCCGTGGCTGCCTTCTCCGCCAGCGCTGAGTCTACGACGGTGTATAAATTCACTTTCGAAGATGAGAATGCGACGTCTCTCCTGAAAAAGGGCGGCACCTACGTTGGCGAAGTTGTTGAATGGCCGGAAGGCTCCGGCAACCACTGCCTGCGCTATGAGCTCAATGCTGAGAACGTTACCGGTAACGGCGGTGCGCATCCGTACATCTGGCCGGTGGGTATCGGCGGCGTCCTCGCTGCTCAGGGCGACCTCGAGGATACCGGTTCCGAGTTCGAGCTGAACGTGGATTTCGCGTATGCGGGTTCTACGCGCAACTCCTACATGTATCCGTTCATCCTCTTCAATGATGAGGAAGAGAACTATGCGGACCACAGCACCTATGCTCCTGGCTCCAACGAGTTCAACACCGGTACGTTCAACTGGAGTGCCTACGAAGTCGGCGCCCCGGTCAACGGCCTGGGCAACGGCGGTATTTGCTTCTGCGACGAGAACACCCTCGAGCAGGGCAACTACATGTATATCGACAACATCGAGTTCACCTGGATTGGTGAATGGCAGGATGTGGGCGAAGTCTTCATCGGTTATGAGAACGGCACTCCTTGCGAGGAGTCCGACCTCGATCTCGGCGAACTTGTCCCGGATCCGACCGAGCCGACCACTACCGGTAGCTCCGATGAGACCATCGGCGATGCCAACGGTGACGGTGCTGTCAACATGAAAGACGTTCTGGTTCTTCGTAAAGTCCTCGCCGGCATGTCCGTCGAAGGCTACGTCGAGGCCGCTGCTGATGTCACCGCTGACGGTGCTGTCAACATGAAAGACGTCCTTCAACTCCGTAAATTCATCGCGGGTCTTGTGAAGTCCCTGTAATTTACGGACACCAATACGTTTTTAACCCCTAAGGGTTGAAAAATATTATTAAAAAGGAGATTGATTCCCATGAAAAAAGCTCTTGCTATCCTCGTGTCCGCTCTGCTCGTTATGAGCCTGTGCGTGACTGCTTCCGCCGGTTCCTTCGCTCTGGCTTTCGACACCGTCGAAGTCGAAGAGGGCACCGAGTCCGTTGTTGTTCCGCTGAACATCACTGCTAACGATGGCATCTGGGCCTTCATCCTCGAAGTGACCTATGACACCTCCGTCCTCACCTTCCAGAAAGCTGAGGCCCCGGCGTTCAACGTCACCCCGAACGAAGCCACCCCGGGTACTGTCAAACTCGTGTTTGACGCCAAAGAGATGGCCAACGTGCCCGACGCTTCCGGCGCTGTTGCGAACCTGACCTTCGAGGTTGTCGGCGCTGCCGGCACTGAGTCCGCGATCGCGGCGACCTGCCCGGACCCGGCCTCCAACATCGACGTTGACTTCAACGACATCGAGACCTCCGTTGTT
>JAZUEK010000017.1:0-4452 GCA_045640165.1 Acutalibacteraceae bacterium
GACGGCGTCAAAGGCGGATTCGACCTGCCGATGCTCGAAGCGGTGTGCAACGTCGTGTCCGTGCCGGTTATCGCGTCCGGCGGTGCAGGCAACATCGAGGATTTTATCACGCTGTTTAAGACGCTTCCGAAAGTGGATGCCGGTTTGGCGGCTTCGATTTTCCACTTCGGCGAGGTCGAAATCGCCGACTTAAAACAAGAAATGAAGAAAAACGGGATTCCTGCCCGTGTATAAAGGAGATAGAATCATGGTGGATATTAACGAACTGAAATTTGACGAAAAAGGCCTTATCCCTGCGATTGTCAAAGACGCGGTAACGGGTAAAGTGCTCACGCTCGCGTATATGAATAAAGAGTCGCTCAAAATCTCGATGGAAAAAGAGCTGACTTGTTTTTGGAGCCGTTCGCGCAGCGAACTGTGGCTCAAAGGGGAGACGAGCGGCAACTACCAGCACATTGTCTCCATCACCGCTGACTGCGACAAAGACGCGCTGCTCGTGCTCGTGGAGCCGGACGGCCCTGCCTGCCACTTGGGCAATGAGACTTGCTTCGAGAACACGGTGTTCGAGAGCGACGAGCGCAAAGAGTTCTCCTATGAGCAGTTGTTCGAACTCATCCGCGGCCGCAAGGTGAATAAGCAGGAAGGCTCGTACACCACCTATCTCTTCGACAAAGGCATCGACAAAATCCTCAAAAAAGTGGGCGAGGAATCCACCGAAGTGATTATTGCCGCCAAAGCGGAGGACAAGGCCGAGACGGTGTATGAGATTGCCGACCTCGCGTACCACGTGATGGTGCTGATGATTGAGGCCGGCATCGACCTTAAAGACATCCACAAAGAACTCGCCTCTCGCCACGTCATCGACAAAAAGGTGAAGCAGGAGAAAATGACGGGAGACAAGTAAGACGATAAAAGCAACAGCGGTGAGGAATTTCCCCACCGCTGTTTTTGATGTAAATCAAAACGCCCCGACGATTGTCGGGGCGTTTGTTATTGCAAAGATTAGTTGCAGATGATGGTCTCGCTGTCGATATCGAACAGGTGGATTTTCGGAGCATCCAACACGATGTCGATGGTGTCGCCCGGGTGAGCGGTCGAGGTCGGCTCGACGCGAGCGGTGAAGTTGAGGCCCTCGATGTTGAGATACAGGAAGGTCTCGGCACCCATAAGCTCGGTGACTTCGACGTCAGCGGAGCAGGTGTTCTCTTTCATCGACTCGAGGTAACGGGGCTCGTCGTGGACGTCTTCCGGACGGATACCCATGAGAACCGGCTTGTCGACGTACTCATCGAGAGCGCCTTTGGCGTTTTTCTCCGCCGGGAGTTTGATGTCGTATTTCACGCCGCGTTTGGTTTTGGTGTCTTCCGAACCGAACTGCACGTAGAAGTCGTCACCCTTTTTGATGAGTTTGGACTCGATGAAGTTCATTTGCGGGCTGCCGATGAAGCCGGCGACGAAGGTGTTGCACGGCAGGTCGTACAGGTGTTGCGGCGTGTCGACTTGCTGAATGAAGCCGTCTTTCATAACGACGATGCGGTCCGCCATGGTCATGGCTTCCGTCTGGTCGTGGGTAACGTAGATAAACGTGGTGCCGAGTTTCTGGTGAATCTTGGAAAGCTCGGTACGCATCTGGGCGCGGAGTTTCGCGTCCAAGTTGGACAGCGGCTCGTCAAGCAGGAAGACTTTCGGCTCACGGACGATCGCACGACCGAGGGCAACACGCTGACGCTGACCACCGGAAAGCGCGGCCGGTTTACGGTCGAGCAGGTGGGCGATGTCGAGGATGCGAGCAGCCTCTTCAACGCGGCGTTTGATTTCCTCTTTCGGGGTTTTGCGGAGTTTCAGACCGAACGCCATGTTATCGAACACGGTCATGTGCGGATACAGAGCGTAGTTCTGGAACACCATCGCGATGTCGCGATCTTTCGGCGCCACGTCGTTGACGAGGCGGTCGCCGATGTACAGTTCACCGGAAGTGATTTCCTCCAGACCGGCGATCATACGCAGGGTGGTGGATTTACCGCAACCGGAAGGACCGACGAAAACCAAGAATTCCTTATCTTTGATTTCCAGGTTAAAGTCCGAAACAGCCGTAACGCCGCCGGAATATCTTTTGTAAATGTTTTTAAGGGATACGCTTGCCATAGTGGGAGACCTCCTTAGTTTTTACCGCAACAAGTACGGGTTAGCGGATGCATACCACATCCAAAGAATACTATAACAGATTTTACCGCAAAAGTCCATTCCGCAAATGGACGAATTTTTGGGGAAATGTTTGGGGATTTTTCATAATAAATCGGCGTTTTCGGGCGATTTTTCCGAAAAAACCGCGTTTTTTTCCTCTTCCGACAGCACGCGCACTTCGCCCTCGGCCAAATCGTCCGGCAGCGCGAGCGCGCCGATGGAATGGCGGTGAAGTGTGTTGACGCCGAGGTCGTGGGTGCCGAACATCCGCTTGATTTGGTGATATTTGCCCTCGGTGACGGTCACTTCGCACAGCGGTTCGGCGCCGTCCTCGATGATGCGGAGTTTTGCCGGCGCGCAGGGAGTGCCGTCCGGCAGGTGGGTGCCTTTTTCGAACGCTTTGATAACCCCGTCGAACACCGGCGCGTCCACACGGGCATAATAGACCTTTTCAACGAGGTGTTTCGGCGAGGTGAGCCGATGACCGAAATCGCCGTCGTCCGTAAGAATGACGAGACCGGTAGTGTCTTTGTCGAGACGACCGGCAGGGAACATTCCTGCGCGCCGAAGCGCCGGCGGCACAAGGTCGAGCACCGTTTCGGCATTCGGGTCGCGCGAGACACAGAGAATGCCTGCCGGTTTATTCATCATAAGATACAGATGTTCCGCAAATGCAAGCGGATTGCCGCCGAGCGTGACGGCGTCGGTTTCGGGGTTGAGTTTTGCGGACGGGTCGCGGCAAACCGCGCCGTTGACCGTCACGTTGCCGCGTCGGATTTGCGACGTGGCGGCAGAACGGGTGAGTGCGCCTTGGGTGGCGATGAATTTGTCCAGTCGTTGCGGTTTCATAAACGTCCTTTCCGCGCTACTCCTCCCGAGATACCTTGGTCAGCGCTTTTTGTTTTCCCGTCGTCGGGTCGGTTAAATTGCCGCCGACGATTTTTTCATTGTAGACGAAGAGATGGGCGACATACGCCGTGCCGTCGTCGGTTTTTACGTTCCACGCAACGCGTTTGACCGCGTGGCCGCTATACAGTCCGAGATTAAACCCACCCTGCAGCTGGAGGGCGTTGAACGCAACAAAAGTGGCGTCGCGCGGATTTTCGGGGATGCGTATCTCTTCCGTTGAAAGCGGCGTTTCCGCCGCAACGTAGCCGAGCGAGCGCAAAAACGTTTGTTGTTGCTGTGGGGTTTTTGCCTGCGCCTGCACTGCGACGGTTGCTGTCTCCGGTACGAACAGCGAAACGCCGAGCAGGGCGAGCCCGATTGCCACGGTGCAGACCGCGGCGCACAATTGTTTTCCGGTGGTTTTGAACGAGAGGACAAACATATAAAACAACTCCTTCTTTCGTTGTTCCATATGTATGTCCGCGCAGGTACGGCTATGCCAAAAAACATAAAAACCCCGCCCGGCCGTAACGCTGTCGGAGTGACCTGCTACTAAAAAAAGCAGGTGGGTGCCCACCAATCGGTTTCGCGGCTTCCAACGTCCTACCGAAGTAGGGAGGCCTGCCATCCGCCGACCGAGAAAAGCTCCCGTCGTCACTATGTAGTAGGGTCAAAAGACAGCGATCCACGCACCGGGCAGGATCGGGGTTTATTCTTCGCTTTGGATTTCGTAAAAGTCGGCGAGGCGCTCCTCAAACACGGTGGCGAGTTCGTCGTAAAGTTCGTCATCCTCGATGGGGGCGAGCATAAAGCCGTCGCCGTCCTCAATCACTTGGACGATAATCAGTTCCCCGTCGCCGGAGAGGGCCTCTTCGTCGTTTTCGTATACGGGGAGCAGCGCCAAAAAGCGGCCGTCCTCGTTTTCGACAGCGTCCAATTTCTCGAACGAATAGGTTACGCCGTCTTCACCGGTGACGTTGACGTATTCGGGGGTGTAGTCGTCCTCGCCCCAGCCGCCGGCCACGTCGGTTTCGATATCCTGATCCACGGATTTCGGATCGAATTGTTCGCTCATAAAGAACACTCCTTACAGTTGTTTTTTCTGCCTTTATTGTAACGAAAAATCCCCCGTTCGTCAAGAGGAAAATCGCCCCTCAAATTCCCTTGAAAAAAACTGTTGACAAACGGGATAAAATAGAGTATTGTAATAAAGCACGAGAGTGCGAAAACAAAATACTGCCCGGTAGGTGAGGCTACCACGGGGATATGGATTGCTGCCGCAAAATAGTGGAGACACTATGCGATGGTGAGCAGGATATGTCGAACAACAAGGCATATCTTAATGCAATTTCAACGGCGTAAAACCGCCGCGCCCTGCGA
>JAZUEK010000018.1:0-3912 GCA_045640165.1 Acutalibacteraceae bacterium
AAACTGATGGCGGAAGGCCTGAAAGCTCACCAGAAATTCCTTGCCACCATGCTGAACGCGATAACCGACGGCGAAATGAAAAAGATGCTGACGGATTTCTCCTTTATCAACGAGTTTAAGGCCCCCGAACTCCATAGCACAACGCTTACTATACAAACGGTCAAGACGGAAACACAGCCCGACGTGCCGACGACCGAGTCCACGCAGCCCGATGTGTCGGCGCAAAACGGCGTGAACGAGAACACCGAGCTGAACAACGTCCCGGTCTAAAACCCCCGCGCATAAAATCGCATAAACAAAAAAGCGGCGGAGAACAATCTCCGCCGCTTGCTCTGCTGCACAACGCAACCTTTTCGTGTGCGGCGGGGTATTACGGGTGATCCCTAAAAACAAAAAAACAAAAAGGAGATGCCGATATGCCGCCGCGCAAACAACAATATGCCCAATTGTTGGAGACGTTTGAACAATCTATTGAATCGTTTGATGCCACACCCGAGAATATGGACATTTTATTTAACGATTTCGATAAAATTAGGTGTTTGCTTTCCAATGCAGAAGCGGATTATGCTTCTGCGGATTATGCTTCTATGGATAAAAAGCGTCCGGCACAGGTATTTATTGCTGCCGCCGACAAATTCGGGAAACCGTTTTGGCAACAGTTTGGCCATGTGCCGGAGGGGTTTGCAAAAGAGTATGTCAAACGGTTCCGCGAAGAGATTCGGACGGCCGCAAAGTCCCACGGTGCGTATGACCAAGAACAACTCGCGCAACGCTTTTATGACACGATGGATATTGCCGGGAGGAACGAAAATTGGGATACACTCACGTTGAGTCCCGCCATTGAGAAAATGTATTCCGACGTGAAAAAGTTGATTGGCGAAGAGCGCGCGGACCGCATTTTTGAGATGAATCGCACCTATGGGCGTATAATGCCAAATGTGAGTGCCGCGCGGGAAAAGGAAATCAGACGGCAAAACATTCTGGAGGCAAACGCAAGAAGGCGTTTGGAGAAGGAACACGCCGCTGAACTTAAACGGCAGCAAGAGGAACGTGAGAGCAAGGAAGCCGAAAAAAACGCCCGCGACGCAAAAGTAAAACGCGAGCAGGTGCAACAACTCAACAAAGAACATTATGACAATTTGGAGAACGCCAACGTCATCATAAAGAAAGCGTTCCCGAACGAGGATATTTCCGAGCGCTTGAGTGCCCTTTTGGAGAAAAAAGAAGCGGACGTCGATAGGGTCGACGAAATTTACGTAGGCAAAAACGACTTCGCAAAGCAAGCGATCACTACGGCCCTCAATGACGACATTGCGTTTTTGACCGACCTCCAAGAGTTCACAGAGCGGCTGTACGAATACGGTCAGGGCGATGATATGCGACCGATAGATAATACGGTTAAAGCCATCCAAACCAGATTTCCGGCGCAGCTGGATCGCCTTTTTGCCACGCTTCCGAACGAGCAACCGGGAAGTATGGAACACAAAGACCGCTTGGAGATGATCCGGGCGTGCGGTTCGATGCTCGTGAATACCCAGCGGTTTGCGAATACGGCGGCGGCAAGCGGGTTGCCGCTTAACGGCGTTGAGGTCAAAAATCCGATGGATGCGGTGAGAAAAACGCTGCAATTGTTCAGCACCGAATTGGACCGTATTCCGAAAGACGATGACGACTCCGAACTGTTCACCACGTTCAAAGATGCGTTGAAAGCGGCTGCCAACGGCGGTAGCTTAAGGGATTTGTCTACGGCCTCTATGAACTACTATAACGGCCGCAAGGGTATCCTTTTCGGGCCGTTTACCGAGGTCGGTAAACACCGTTTGAACGTTTCGGACCACGTGTTTGAATTTTTGGAAGATATCCACTATGGCGCGTTAGAGAAAGAGGTTGAAAGAAAAGCAGAAGCGCCGAAAAGGGAACAGCCCAAGCCGCCTGAACCGAAGGTGGAGCAGCCCCATGTGGCGCCGAGGGTGGAACAACCCCATGTGGCGCCGAAGGTGGAGCATCCCAATGCTGCGCCGAAGGTGGATCCCGGCGCGTTGAGAGGACAAATCGGAAAACCCCACCGCGAGAATTCGTTCGCGCAGCAGGCTCCCGAGGTGCGTGTAGAGAACGGATGGGCGGCCAGGCAGAATATGCGGAGCGGCCAGAAAGAGGAGATCATTGCTGAATTCCAAGAAAAATACGGTTTTACCCGAGAGGAAGTCGAAAAGCAAATAGCGGCTTTGAATTCCTTTAGTAACGGGAAAAACGATTTTGTCAACGCGGGGAACGCGTCCGTGAATGAAGAAGGGATGCAACAAGGAGAGCCGCAAGAGAACGCGTCCGGTTTCGAGCAAGCGTTGATTTAAAACAGCATCCGATGATTTACGTATACCACACACAAAAAGCGGCGGAGACGATGTCTCCGCCGCTTTTTTACGCTTGTGTAAACATCCAGTATTTTCCGGCGAGGTGTATGGATATTTTCCTTGATTTTCCGAGGAAAAAATGCTATACTGAATCGTCAACAATGCATTTTTTCAAATAAGGAGAACAAGTTATGAGATTTCAAAAACGCGTGATTTCGGTCTTGCTGTGCCTTGCGATGGTACTGACCTTTATGCCTGTGACGGCGGTTGCCGAGGGGTATGCGGATCTATCCAAAATTTCCGTGGTCAACCTGACCGGTGCCAAGGATATTTTGACCGCCGGCAAAGCGGCGGACTATTATTTCGCCGTTCCCATCAGCAACGGCGGCGACAGCCGCTATACCATCGGCGGTGTCGGTTGCTACGAGGCGTTTGACTTCTATCGTTTGCAGAAAAACGATCCGCTCGAGCCGGGTGTCGAATACTTTTTGAGTATCAGCCTGATTCCGAGCGAGGGATACACCTTCTCGGTGGATGAAGAAGATATTTCGGTGACGGTGGACGGAACGCCCATAGAGGTCGAGTGTCTGGAGAGCGCGACCAGCACGTCTATGCAAGATGCGTACAAGCTGTACGTGAAATATTATTTCACCACCGAGGGGACGCCGGTGGAGTATCTGACGGATATTTCGATGACGGTCAATCAAGCGCCGTTGGCGTGGGCAACACCGCTGACCGGAAGCGCCCTTTGCACCTTGCCGAAGGACGTGCCGTACGTTGTGACGAGCGCCCGCTATATGTATCAGAACGCGAACAATTCCTGGTCGGCCACGAAAAACTTCGGCGAGAGCGAGTCGTTCGCTTTGTGGGTGGAATTTGAGTGGACGGAACCGGGCTATCGGTTTGCCGAGGAGAATAAAACGAAGTTGCATCTTAGCGGTGTGACGGGATACACCAGTTTCGGCGTCGGGCGCAGCGAAAACGGCGGCCGGTTGTATCTGAACGGTTTTCCGGTGGAGGTGCCGCCGGTCTACACCATTTCTTACGACCCTTGCGGCGGCCAGTTCCCGGACGGTAAAACCGAGGTATTCACCGCCCGCAATCGACCGGACGGTACGCTGTCGTATCTGTTCTCCGAAATGGAGAAAGAGGGCTATAACTTTGCCGGATGGTATACCGCGCCGACCGGCGGCGAAAAAGTTCCCGGCGACAGCAAATTCTCGGGTCCTGCAACGGTGTATGCCCAATGGACTCCGTGTATCAGCACGGTGGAAATCGAAAATTTGATGCGCCCGGTCGCCAGCAAGGTGCCGGTGTTTGCGGCTGCCGTTTCGGCGGATGCCGCGTATAAAATCACCGGCCAAACGTGGTCTCTGGAGCAAGAGGGCGCGGAGCAAATGTTAGCGATTCCGCGGTGAAAAACAAAATGCTCAAAAAAATGGGTGAGCAATACGGCCGAGACGTGCTGCTCACGTCCTTTGACGGCAGCAAGGTGTACGAGTACACCGTACAGCTGACCTCCACCGGCGATTTGGAATTCGCCAAGAACACCCAAGTGGTG
>JAZUEK010000019.1:0-9672 GCA_045640165.1 Acutalibacteraceae bacterium
TGTTCGGCAATGTGCGTTTCATTAGTCCTCTTCCGGAGCACCGACCGGGCAAGCATCCGCGCAAGCACCGCAACCGATGCAAACATCGGCGTCGATGACGTAGGTGTCGTCACCCTCGGAGATCGCGTTCACCGGGCAACCGTCCGCGCAAGCGCCGCATTTGACGCAAGCGTCCGTGATTTTGTAGGCCATTCTGGGCACCTCCTTCTGAATATAGCGAGACGACAGATGTCGACCTTCGCCGCCATTATCATAACAGATTGTTTTGGAAATTGCAAGTTATTCTTTGTTTTCGCCGTGAGTTTTTTTGCCGCCTCCGCGATGACGGCGGCGGTGATTCGGGCGGTGGGGCTTGCGGTCGCCCTTTTCGCCGCGATTTTCGGCAGGGATTTCGTCGGAATTTTTGGCGGTTTGCGGCTCGTCAAAGACGGGGATTTCGGAAGAATAATCCTCGCCGCCTTCAAAGAACGCGTCCGCCTCGGTGACCACGTCGGCCACGTCGAATTCCGCTTCCGGCTCTTTGGGGTCTTTCGGCAACGGCGCGCCGTCTTTGGACAACACCGTCACGTCCGCGAGTTTTACCGAAATCGGCGGCGCATCCGGCGATTTTTGGAGCCGCACTTTGAGCTTGCCGGTAAGCAGGCTTACGTCGGTGATGACACCTTTGCCGTCGGGCGTTTGGACCGGAGTTCCCGGGCGAGGCGTTTCGTGGCGCAGGAAGTCGTAGGCTTCCTGCTCGTATTTGAGACAGCAGAGCAGGCGGCCGCACGAGCCGGAAATTTTGGCAGGATTGGGGGAAAGACCTTGCTCTTTTGCCATTTTGATGGATACCGGCTGGAAGTCGGACAAAAAGCGTGCACAGCAGAACGGTTGACCGCAAAGACCGATACCGCCGAGCAGTTTCGCTTCGTCGCGCACGCCGATTTGGCGCAGTTCAATGCGCGTGTGGAAGGTGGAGGCGAGGTCTTTCACGAGTTCGCGGAAATCCACACGACCGTCCGCGGTAAAGTAGAACAAGATTTTCGAGCCGTCCAGCGTGTATTCCACGTCCACAAGTTTCATATCCAAGTTGTGGTCGGCGATTTTTTGTTGGCAGGTGTGCATCGCCTCGGCTTCACGCGCGCGATTTTCCTCGGCGCGGCGGATGTCCTCGGCGGTGGCAAGCCGCAAAATGGGTTTCAGCGGAGCCTGCAGTTCGGACAAATCGGTTTCGCGATTGCCGTAGACGACTTTGCCCACTTCGATACCGCGCGCGGTATCGACCACGACGTTGTCGCCTTTTTTATAGGTCTTGTCGGCGGCGTCAAACGAGTAGACTTTGCCCATATTCTTAAATTGCACTCCGACGATTTGCGCCATGGTGAGTTCCTCCTTCTTTTTGCCGCGTTATTTTCCGGCGGCCGCCCGTAATCGCGCACAAAACAGCGTGATGAACAGGGCTTGGTTCATATTGTGGCGGCGCGCATCGACAAGGGCGTCGACCGCGTCGATTAAAGACACAAGACGGGATTCGGAAAGCGTGGCGGCGAGCAGTTTTGCCGACGCGCCGGCCGGGGAAATCCGTTTGGTGTCGGCGGCGCGGCGCATATGCAGCGCGTCGCGAAACAAGGGGCGAAGCCCCGATAACACCGCATCGGTCAGCGCGGTGTCTTTTTCAAATTTGCCGGTCAGTCGCAGCAGATGAATTTCATCCGGCGCGACAATCGCCTCGGCAACGTCCGCGATGAGGGCGTTTTGCGCCGCAAAGTCGCCACCCTCAAGGCAGGCAACCGCAGGGCCGAGACAGCCGTCAAATGCGGTGAGTGCGGCTTGCAGTTCGTCCGCTTTCGCGTCGGGAAATTGCTCTTGCAAAAACGGGCGCGCCTCTTCAAATTCCACACCGGACATCGACAGGCAAAGCGCGCGCGACTGGATGGTGGGAAGCAGTTGCGACCGACTTTCACACGTCAGCACAAAGGACACGTTTTGCGGAGGGTCTTCCAAAATGCGCAACAGCGCGTTTTGGGCCGACACGGTCATACTTTGGGCGCAAAAGAGCAAAAACACGCGGCGTTCCGCCTCGTTGGGTTTTAAGAACGCCTGCTCGCGCAGGACGCGGATTTCGTCGATATGAAACGAGCGTGCACGCGCGTCGCCGCCGAATTCGAGAATGTCGGGGTGCGCGCCGGCCATCGCTTTGCGGCAGGCGGCACATACGCCGCACGGCTTGTTTGTGTCGCCTTGGCAGACGGCGGCCTGCGCAATCAGGCGCGCGAGGGTGCGTTTTCCGCAACCGTCGGGGCCTTCCAGCAAAACAGCGTGAGGGAAGTGGCCGGTGGCGGTGTAATCGGCGAGTTGCGCTTTGAGTACCGCGTTGCCGATGAGCGCTTCGTATGCCATCGTGTCCACTCCTTTCCATTATCCCTAACAGTATACCGCAAAAACGGCGTTTAGGCAAGAGTTTTTTCAATGGAGAATGGAGATTGAAGAATGAAAAATGAAAAATCGGCGGCAATCACGGCCCCCACGAAATTATTTCAAAATATCTCATAAAGTTGTTGACACCCTTTTTCTAAAATGGTATAGTTTCTCCGTACTGTTTTTTTAGGGGGTTATACTTATGAAAAATGTTAAAAAATTGCTTGCGGTGTTGCTGGCGCTTTGTCTGCTTGCGGCGATGGCGACCGTTCTCTACGCTTGCAAAAATTCTCCGAAAGGCGTTGTGAAAGCCAATCTCAAAGCCATAAACGACCGCGATGCCGAAAAAATCGTGGATTTGAGGTATCCGAAGCCGATGTTGAAGGTTTTTGAGGAGGAATGGAACGAAGATAAAGAGGATCTTATCGGCAACTGGGAAAAAGGTTTTGAAAAGATCGAAGACCAATTCGGCGACGACTGGAAAGTTAAAGATATCAAAATCAAAGATGTCAGAGATATGGAAAAAGACGATGTTTTTGAAAAGCTTCAAAAAGATTACGAAGATGATTATAATGTGAAATTCACCGATGCCAAGATCGTGACAGCTGATTACACGATCGAAGGTGAAAATGATGTTGAAGAAACTAAAGATGCAGAATACACCGTCATCAAATACGACGGCAAATGGTACATTGAAAGTTAACCTCTCTTTCGGGAGCACCAAACGGTGCTCCCGATTTTTTGTGTCTGCAGGGGATTATGAAAACTTTGCGATGTGTGCAAACTCCGTCAATTCCCGCAAAAAACAAAAAACAGTTGAGGAAAACCTCAACTGTTTTCGTTTCGTCCGAACATTAGCCGTTGGCTTTTTTGGCGAGGGCGGACTTTTTCCGTGCAGCGGTATTCTTGTGCAGGAGACCCTTCGCAGCCGCCTGGTCGATCTTTTTGATGGCGTTTTTCACCGCGGCATCTTTGTTTTCGCCCGATTCAATAGCGGCGTTCGCTTTTTTGATGTCGGTTTTGAGAGCCGAACGGGCAGCCTTGTTGCGCTCGGTTTTCGCTTCGATCACGCGCACACGTTTTTTGGCGGATTTAATGTTGGGCATGGTCACACCTCCTCTGTATTTGTGACGGCGGAGAATCCGCCGAGACATTCTTTCTAAATCACGCACTGTATATACTACCACATCGTTTTCCAAAATGCAAGAATTTTTTTCATAACTTTTTATTTTTTTGCAAATACTACGGAAAAACGTTGAAAAAAGGGGAGTTTTTATGTTCCTGCGAACCGATTTGGCGACCGAAGCGACGCTTGAGACCAACCTTTCGGCCAAAGACGTGGCGATTCACACCCACAAAAACGGGGCAGTGACGTTGACGTATACCCATATTCGCACCGAGGCAGGCGAAGCGGCGGTGGGGAAACCGCGCGGTCAATACGTTACCATGGATTTGCCGCCGCTGTCGGACAGCGACGAGGAATTGCGCGAGCATGCCACGCTCCTCGGGGAAGAGCTGAAGCGGTTGCTTCCGCCGCAGGGGAGTGTGCTGGTGGTGGGGCTTGGCAACGAGAGTATCACGCCGGATGCGGTGGGACCGGCGACGGCAAAACTGGTGCTTGCCACACGGCATATTGAGGGGGAGTTTGCACGCGCGAGCGGCCTTTCCGACCTGCGCCCGACGGCGGTGGTGCACCCCGGCGTGGTGGGTGAAACGGGTGTGGAGACGGCGGAATTGATTCGCGGCGTGTGCCGCACGGTAAAGCCGGCGGCGGTGATTGCGGTGGATGCACTTGCCGCTGCAAGTCCCGAGCGCCTCGGTACCACGGTCCAGATGAGCGACGGCGGCATTGCGCCCGGTGCCGGCGTGGGCAACCACCGCGCCGCGCTCGACTGCCACACGCTCGGTGTGCCGGTGATTGCCATCGGTGTGCCGACGGTGGTGGATGCGGCAGGATTGTTTTCCAAAGAAAAGGGCGAGGCGCTGCGGTATATGATGGTGACTCCCCGGGAAATCGACCTGCTTGTTCATCGCTGTGCACGGCTCATCGCCATGAGCATTCACCAAGCGCTCCATCCGGCGTATGACCCGTTGGAGCTGATGAGTTTGGCATAAACGCACCGCCGCCGCGTATATATAAAGGAGAATAAAGGAAAGGCGGTCGGGCGATGAAAGACTTTTTCAAAGGGCTGTGGCGGCTGTCGGTGTTGGCGGTAGCGGCGGCGTTGCCGCTGGTCGCTGTGCTGATGCCTGCCAAAGCGTGGAACGTTGTCGGCGAGGGGTTGCCGACGGCGACGACCGCCGCCGTGTCGTCGGCAACGAGCGTGGTATCGTCCGTATCGGCATCGGAACAAGCGCCGCCTGTAGCGGCCGTATCACCGATTGCGCCGCCGAAAGGCAAGGGCGGCGGTACGGTGGTGGAAGAACAGCTCGGCGGCGGCAAACGGCTTGCGGACAACCTTTATTATAAAAATCGCGATGGGTTGTCGGTGAACTTTTCCTCGTTTCTCCAAAAGAAACCGCAAACGGTGTTGGAGAAAACCGAAAAACCGCAGGTGCTGATTTTACACACCCACACCACCGAGACGTATATGAGTTACTACGCAGGGTATTACAACAAAGAGGACGTCGGGCGCAGTACCGATTTGGCAAAAAACGTGGTGGTTGCCGGAGAAGCGCTTGCCAACCGTCTGCGTGCACACGGCATTGCGGTGATTCACGACACGACGGTGCACGACGATCCGCAATACGTCGGTGCGTATTATCGCTCGGCAGACACGGCAGAGGCGGCACGCAAGCGGTATCCCTCGATTAAACTGGTGATTGATTTACACCGCGATGCGGTACAGCGCAGTGACACGGTGCTGGTAAAACCGACGGTGACGCAAAACGGCGAGCGGTATGCCCAAATGATGTTCGTTATCGGCGGCGAAAACACCAAAGACAATCCCAACGCCAACCGCGACGAAAACGTGGCGATGGCATTGGCGCTTCAGCAAGAGTTAAATGCGCAGGTGGCCGGTGTGATGCGACCGATTTCGTTTTGTGCGTGCGAATACAATCAGAGCCTTTGCCGAGGATTTCTTGTGGAAGTCGGCGCGCAGGCCAACACGTTTGAGGAAGCACAGCGGTCCGCGGCACTGCTCGGCGATGCGATGGCGAAGGTGCTGGGAAATAATTAAGAATGCAGAATTAAGAATTGAGAATGAGGCGCTTGGGAACTGCCGACCTGAGCGCCTTTTTTCTTTTTGACGGGGTTGTATGGTGTTTGTACCGAAAAAACACCCAAAATTCACATTTCTTTCATAATTCTCCCTTGACAATACGGGATTTGCGTGGTATCGTATAGAGGAATTAGCACTCGACACGTGCGAGTGCTAAACTTTTGCGGAAAGGGGCGAGGACGTTGGCGTTAAGTGAGCGAAAAGAGCGGATTTTGGGGCTGCTGACCGATGCGTATATTCGCACCGGCGAGCCGGTCGGCTCGAAATGGCTGATGGAGCAAATGGACAACGCGGTGTCCTCGGCGACCATCCGCAACGAGATGGCGGAACTTGCCGCTCTCGGCTATTTGGAACAGCCGCACGCTTCGGCGGGCCGTGTTCCCACGCCGAAAGCGTTTCGGCTGTATATCGACAAATTGATGAAACCCGTTTCCCCGTCTGAGGCGCTGTGTCGCGATATTGATGACGCGCTCGAGCAGGCAGGCAGTCCCGACGAGTTGATTGAGACGGCGTCCGGTTTGCTTGCGCAAGAGACGGGTTGCGCCGCGATTACGACAAGCCCGACCGAGAACCACGCGACCATTCGCCGGTTGGAAGTCATCCCGATGTCACCGTATGCGGTGTCGCTTTTGTTGATGACCGGCTTCGGGATGTTGCACCACCGCGTGTGCCGCCTGTTTGACCCCGTGCCTCGCGCAGTATGCGAGCGGTTGACGGCGACGTTGTGCGCCGAATTTGTCGGCAAAACCACCGCCGACGTGACGCTCCCGAAAATGCAACGGCTTTTGGTGTCGCTCGGCGACGAGGGATTTTCGTGTATGCCGGTGTTGACGGCGCTTTATGAACTGACCCAAGAATCCGAGCGTGCCGAGGTGCTCTTAAAAGGGCAACTCAACCTGCTTCGCAACCCTGCCTACGCCCCCGAACGGGCACACAGTCTTATCGACTTTTTGGCACAGCGCGCGCAGTTGTCGCGCCTGCTCGCCGCGCATCCCGGTGGTATGCGTGTGGTGTTCGGCAGTGAGGCCGGCAGCCCCGAACTTGCCGGTTCGAGTCTTATTGTGACACGCTACGTTCCGAAAGGCGGCGACGGCGCTATCGGACTTATCGGCCCCCAGCGGATGAATTATGCAACCGTGATTCCCACGCTTGCGTATACGGCGCGCGCGGTCGAGCATATCTTTGACCAGTTTTTGAAAGAATAAGAGGTGACCCCGTTGAGTAAAGAAAAGAAACAACCCGAAACCAAAGCGGAAACCGAAACCGCCGCGGTGGAGGAAGAAGCCGCTGCGCCGGAAACCGCGCCGGAACAAAGCGCGGAAGAAAAACTGCAAGCGGAACTGGATTCCCAAAAAGAGCAATATATGCGGATGCTGGCGGAATACGCCAACTATAAACGCCGCACCGAGCAGGAAAAAACCGAAATCGGGCAGTTTGCGAAAGCGGATTTGCTCGAAACCCTGCTTCCGATTTTGGACAACCTCGATCGCGCGTGCCAATCGCCGGACGGTCCGGAATATCGCCAAGGCGTCGAGATGATTGTGCGGCAGTTACACGATACGTTCGAGAAAATCGGTGTAACCGAACTGAATCCGCTTGGCGAGCCGTTCGACCCCGAACTGCACAACGCCATCCAGCGCGAAGACGCCGAGGACGGCGTCGAGCCGGATACCGTTACGCAGGTGTTCCAAAACGGCTATAAATTCGGCGATCGACTCATTCGCCCGGCCATTGTTAAAGTGGCGAACTGAGTGCATATAAAAAGGATATAATATATAGTATACAGAAAGAGGTAATCAACATGGCAAAAATCATCGGTATCGACTTGGGCACCACCAACTCCTGCGTGTCCGTTATTGAGGGCGGCGAAGCCGTCGTTATCCCGAACCCCGAAGGGGCGCGTACCACGCCGTCCGTCGTGGCGTTTAAGAAAGACGGCGAGCGTATCGTCGGCCGCGCCGCGAAACAGCAGGCGGTCACCAACCCTGACCGCACCGTTTCTTCGATTAAACGTGAAATGGGCTCGGACTACAAAGTGACGATTGACAACGACAGCTTCACCCCGCAGCAGATTTCCGCGATGATTCTCCGTAAACTGAAAGAGGACGCGGAAGCGTATCTCGGTGACACCGTGACCGAAGCGGTTATCACCGTTCCGGCGTATTTCACCGACCCGCAACGTCAGGCGACTAAAGACGCGGGCAAAATCGCGGGTCTTGAAGTCAAACGTATCATCAACGAGCCGACGGCGGCGGCGCTCGCCTACGGCATCGACAAAGAAACCGACCAAAAGATTATGGTGTATGACCTCGGTGGCGGCACGTTCGACGTCTCCATCATTGAGATGGGCGACGGTGTGCAGGAAGTGCTCGCGACCGCCGGTAACAACCGCCTCGGGGGCGACGACTTCGATCAGAAGATCGTCGATTGGCTGGTCAAGGAGTTCAAAGCGGAGCAAGGTGTCGATCTGTCTGCCGACCGTTCGGCGATGGGCCGTCTGCGCGATGCGGCGGAAAAAGCCAAGATCGACCTGTCCGGTATGACCACCACCCAAATCAACCTGCCGTTTATCACGGCGGATCAAAACGGCCCGAAGCACCTCGATATGACCCTCTCCCGCGCGAAGTTCAACGAGCTGACTGCGGATCTCGTCAACAAGACGCTCGAGCCGATGAAGCAGGCGCTGTCCGACAGCGGTCTGTCCACCTCCGAGATCGACAAGGTGTTGCTTGTCGGCGGTTCGACCCGTATTCCGGCGGTGCAGGATGCGGTGAAGAAATTTACCGGTAAAGAGCCGTTTAAAGGCATCAACCCGGACGAATGTGTCGCGATGGGCGCGGCGCTGCAGGGCGGCGTGCTCGGCGGCGAGGTCAAAGGGCTTCTGTTGCCCGACGTTACCCCGCTGTCGCTCGGTGTCGAGACGATGGGCGGCGTTATGACCCGCATTATCGAGCGCAACACCACCATCCCGACCAAAAAGAGCCAGATCTTCTCGACCGCGGCGGACAACCAGCCGTCGGTGGAGATCCACGTGCTGCAGGGCGAGCGCGAATTTGCCCGTGACAACAAATCGCTTGGTATGTTCCACCTCGACGGCATCGCTCCGGCGCGCCGCGGTGTGCCGCAGATCGAGGTGACTTTCGATATCGACGCGAACGGTATCGTGAACGTGTCCGCGAAAGACCTCGGTACCGGCAAAGAGCAACACATCACCATTACCGCAAGCTCCAATATGTCCAAGGAGGACATCGACAAGGCGGTCAAGGACGCCGAGCAGTATGCGGCGGAGGACAAGAAGAACCGCGAGAACGTCGATACCCGCAACGCGGGCGACCAGGCGGTGTACCAATGCGAGCAGGCGATCGAGGAGCTGGGCGACAAGCTCGACGAGGCGGACAAAACCACCTTGCAGGGCAAGATCGACGAGCTGAAAGAGAAGCTTAAGGGCGACGACTACGACGCGATCAAAGCCGCGAACGAGGAGCTGATGAAAGCGTTCTACGACGTGTCCGCCAAAGTGTATCAGGCGAACGCGCCGCAGGGTGCCGAGGGCGCCGAGGGCTTTGCCGGCGATGCCGGTGACAACGGTGCCGCGGGTGGCGCGGATGCCGACGGGTTCTATAACGGCGAGGTTCACTAATCATAAGAAAAGAGCGGCGGGTGATCCCCGCCGCTTTTGAGGGTTTTACGTATGGCGGATAAACGCGATTATTACGAGGTGCTCGGTGTTTCCAAGAATGCCTCGGACGACGAAATCAAAAAAGCCTATCGCCAGCAGGCGAAAAAATATCACCCCGACTTAAACCCCGGTGATGCCGAGGCGGAAAAGCATTTCAAAGAGGCGAACGAAGCCTACGAGGTGCTGTCCGACAAGGACAAAAAGGCGCGCTATGACCAATTCGGTCACGCGGGCGTGGATCCCAACTATGGCGCCGGCGCCGGTGCGGGTTGGGGAGGCGGCTTCGGCGGGATGGATATTGACCTCGGCGACCTGTTCTCCTCCTTCTTCGGCGGCGGCGCGGGCGGCAGACGCGCCAACCCCAATGCGCCG
>JAZUEK010000020.1:0-31135 GCA_045640165.1 Acutalibacteraceae bacterium
TAAAAAAAAAGGCCGCCGCGCGGGGGGCGCCGGTTGCCGCTTTTTCGTTCTGTTTATTTAATGTAAAAAATCTTTTTGACGCCGGGGATGAGCGATACAAGCCACACGGTGAGATAGGACACCACCGTAACCGCCAAAAACAGCAACAGCATATACAGCACCGCGTTCTTCACCGGGAATTCCCAATACGGGAACCACATCGTCAGCAACTCCAGCCAAACCGCGTGGATGATATACACGCCGAACGCGTCTTGCGAAAGCAGCACCGTCAGACGGTTTTTCGTCTGCTTTTCGCCGCACAGCGTATACAGCAGCAAAAACAAACCGAGACCGTAGAGGAACGCCGTCAGCGTCAGCGGCTCATAAAAATTACCGCGCACACCGGGAGTGGTCTTGATTTGCATTTGCACCATCGAGGTCGCAAACACGACCGCCGCCAGCGACAGCCCATACAGCGCCAGCCGTTTGCGTTTTACAATCTTAAAATTGGTGACGTACCAGCCGGTCAGCACGTAACCGACAAAACCGGTCGCCGGCTCTACGTGGAACTTGTTCACGATCGTGGTAAGGTTGAACGTCCAGCCCGTCATCCGAATGTTGAACGTGTTGACCGCGAGCTGTGCCACCACAAACGCGATGATGATACCGAGGATATAGCTCTTATTCTCGCGCTTGACGAACAACCGCAGCACGGGAATCATCAGATACAGCCCCACCACCATAAACATATACCAAAGATGCGGATACATCGTCGGCAGTTTCAAAGCATAGTTCCACATCGACTGACCTACGGTCGCCCAGTCCACCGGATTATGGTGGAGCATCGGAAATGCGATGGCATAAAACGCACCGTACGCCACCGTCCAACCAACCATCAACAGCGCCATCCACGTAAACGATTTTTTGTAAAACGTCTTCGCGTCAAACTTGCGGTCCTCGTTAAGAAGCAACGCGCCGGTCAGCATCAAAAACAGCGGCACGCCTGCGCGCGAGATGCCGTTGACGATATTGCCGAAGATGAATTCCTGCGTTGTAGGTTCGGAATTGTAAAGCACGATATAGGCGCTGACGTGAACCAGTAACACCAAGAAAATGGCAACAATGCGGATAACGTCATACGAAAGCAGACGGTTTTTCGCTTTAAGTTCCATAAAAACCCTCCCCATAAAAGGTTAAAAACAGCATACCATATCTCGCGACACTTGTCAACGGCGGCAGTATTCAAGCCGTTTGCGCCCACATTAAGAAACAAAAAAGACACCCCGTAAGGGACTGCAACCACGCCCACTTTTCGTGTTAGCATACCGGGTTTGCGGCAAAAATCGCAGAATTTTTGCCGCACGGACTCTTTTCTCGCTTGACGCAACCGTCCACCGGACGCTTGCTCCCGAACCCCGCGTTGCGGCGTTCGGAGCTCGTGTTCGAGCCGTTTGCGCCCACATCAAAAAACAAAAAAGACACCCCATAAGGGGTGTCTTTTTTGTTGGTGGGCGCAAACGGACTCGAACCGCCGACCTCTTGCGTGTGAAGCAAGCGCTCTAACCAGCTGAGCTATGCGCCCGAATAATGGTGACCCGAACGGGAATCGAACCCGTGTTACCGCCGTGAAAGGGCGGTGTCTTAGACCGCTTGACCATCGGGCCACCTTTTGGTAGCGGCAATTGGATTCGAACCAACGACACTGCGGGTATGAACCGCATGCTCTAGCCACCTGAGCTATACCGCCATAGGACGCCGTCCACACGGACAGCGCATTTTATTATATAGTATCCTTGCAGAGTTGTCAAGTAAAATTTTTGATTTTTTTCAATTCGCTTTGTAATACGTCGGCTCGTCCTTCACAAGCACGCCCGAAACCACGAAACGCGTGTTGCCGTTGGCGGTCACGCAAGTCTCCAACGTCACGATACGGTCCTTGGTCGTCACGTTACAATTCCGCGTCATTCCGTAGGCCGGATGTTGCACCTCGTCGAGATAATCGGCATAATCTTGTTTCGTTTTGAAATAGTTGTTCTGGCGCAAAATGTGTTTGCTGTCACGGGTGTAGGCCGAGAAAATACGATAGGTCAATTTGTGACCCGTGGCGGTGTAGATGTAAAACTCCTTGGTGGAATCCCACATAGACTGCACTTTCAAATCGTGGAGCGCGCGGAACATCGTGCCGTTTTTCATGCAGTGGCCGTAAATGATGGTGTTCGGGTCGGAGAAATCCTTTTTGTTGAGTTTTTGGGTGTAAATCGTGCCCTCAAACAGATATTCCTTGTCCTCGCCGCGGTGGAGATAAAAATCTTCTTCCTCGTCGGGCGCGCTTTGGGCAATCGGGTAATCAATCACCGTGTTCGGCATGGTAATCCACGCATACAAATCGGAGTTTCTTGCCTGCAACGCGGCGAAATCAATCGGACACGCCACCTTTTTCTGGGTCGGCGTAACGTCTTCCACGCGCATCTCCGACACGCTCACCGTCGCGGAGGTCTCGCTCGTCTCCGGTTCGGGCGCTTTGGGCTTCGCCAAAATAAGCGCAACCGCCACCACTGCCGCAATCACCACGACAGCGACAATCAACAGCCACCACGGCTGTTTCTTCGGTTTGTTCGTATAGCCGTTTGCCGGCATTACGGGGGTTTCCATTTGCTCGTTCATCACGATCCCTGCCTTTTGTCTTTTTCTTCAAACGATCGGTTATTTCATCGGTCTGTATCGCCGGCTCGAGCGGTTACGTGCATTGCGGCGTTTTTCGCGGTTGTGGGCAATGGCAAGCCAGATATACGCAATGAGCAACACCACCAAAATGATGATGGCGCCCCACAGCCACGGCGAAGTGATAATGGCACACAGCCGGCTCCACAAAAAGAGGAGCGCGCTGCGCTTAACCGACTCGCTCGCCACCAAATCCACCGTTCCGAGCGCCTGGTCCTCGCGAATATACAACGTCGCGTGGCCCATAACGTCGCCTTTTTCCACCGGCGCCTCGAACGACTCTTTATCCAGCGTAATCTCGGTGCGCACCGTGTCCAAATCCAATTCGTCCGGCACAACACTGGTCAGCGAATCTTTTGCCACCAACGTCACCGAGTCCACCGTCCACGACAGTTTGACGTCGGCACGCGTCATCGGTTGGTTCTTTTTAAGAAGCGTCTGGTAGGTGAAATGATTCATCGCCCATCGCGTCAGCGCCGCGGTCGAGTTATAATGCGTACCGGAATCGCCGTCCGCATCTTCAAGCGGACAGCCGAGCACCACCGTAATATAGCGGTAGGCGTCCACCGTGCACAGCGAGACAAGCGCTTTGCCGTCAATCTCGGACACGCCGGTTTTGCCGGCAACCATCGGCTCGTAATAATACTCGGACGACTCGCGGAGCATATAGTTACTGCTCTCCCACGAACGGGGCTCGCCGCCTTTAATCGGCGTCACCGTGTACTCCACCGAAGAGAGCGCCTCTTCAAGCAGCGGATCGTCCAGCGCGTACCGCATCGCGATATACAAATCGTGAGCTGTGGTTTTTTGGCGCGGATCGTCAAGACCGGTGACGTTCACGAGGGTCGTATTCGTGCAACCAAGCGTCTTCACGTACTCGTTCATCCCGAGCACAAACGCATCCACGCTGCCGGCGGTGGTGGCGGCAAGCGTCACAGCGGCGTCGGCGGCAGTCTGAATCATCGAAAGGCACAAGAGGTCTTTCACCGTCCACGTTTCGCCGGCTTCCATATTCGCAAGCGTCAACCCCGTGCCCCAAATATAGTTGTCACGGAGCACTTCGGTATAGATACCGGTAGCTTTGTTGACGTCCAGCTTTTTGTCGTCAATCAGTTTTTTCGCATACAACCCCACCATCACGCGCACGGTTGCGGCAGGGTCAAGCGGTGTATCCGCCGCTTTTTCATATAACACGGAATCTTTTCCGGCAATCCCGTCGGCGGCAGGAGCAGACGCTTCCATATACACCGTCATCGCGGCACGGGCGTTCATCTCTTTCGCCACGTCGGAGGGCAATTCATACCCGGCGAACGCCGTAACGGGGAACAATCCGAGGCAAAGTGCCGCTATGCACGCCAAAATGACGAATTTTTTTAATTTACGCATAGACAAACCACCTTTTTTCGCCTATAATAAAAGAAAACATACATATACGGGTATAGTATACCAAAACTTTTGTTAAATTGCAATCCTTTTTAGGAGGGATTTTTATGTTATACGTCACCGGCGACCTGCACGGCGACCTGTCGCGGCTCGCGCGCACCCGTAAACTGAAAAAAGGCGACACGTTGTTGGTGCTCGGCGATTTCGGGATGCTGTGGTACGGCGACAAACGAGATGCCAAAGCCTTAAAATGGCTCAAGCGCCGCAAATATACCGTGTTGTTCCTTGACGGCGTTCACGAAAACTACGATCTCCTCGACGCAGTCGAGGAGACGGAATTCGGCGGCGCGCCGGCCGGAAAACTCGCCGACAACGTCTATCATCTCCTGCGCGGCGAAATTTATGAAATCGAGGGCAAACGGGTGTTTGCGTTCGGCGGCGGCGATGCCGAAAGCGAATGGGAATTCCGCGCCGACTCGGACACCGAAGCCGAACGAAAAACGCCCTCCGGCGACGAGATGTCTCGCGGCTACGAGAATTTGGCGGCGGCAAACAACACCGTGGATATTATGGCAACTCACTCGCCGTCCGGCAAAACCAACGGCTATTTTTCCCGAAGCGGCGACAACGCGCGCCTGCGCGGCGTACACGTTTACCTCAATCGACTCGAAGACATCGTCACCTTTGACCACTGGTACTTCGGCAGTCTTCACGTTGACCGCCCCTGCGGCTCCCGTCACACCGCCGTGTTCGAGGAAATTCTTAAAGTGGAATAATTTTGCATAAAAACAGCGCATCCGTTCGGATGCGCTGTTTTTTAATTCTTAATTCACACGTCCGTGTGGTCGCACACCTCGCGGATTTTGTCGCGCAGGGTCACGAAATCGGCGAACCACTCGCCTTTTTTACGCGGATCGCGCAAAACGGCGGCAGGGTGCAGCGTGCCCATCAACAGCACGCCGTTGCGCTCGAAAAATTGCCCGTGTTCTTTCGTGACCTTGAAATCTTTGTTGATAATCTGGCACGCGGCGACACGACCGAGGCAGACGATAATTTTCGGGCGAATCAGCGCCACCTGCGCGCGCAGCCACTCGATACACGCCTCTTGTTCTTCCGGCAACGGGTCGCGGTTTTGGGGCGGACGGCATTTGACGATGTTCGCGATATAAATGTTTTTCTCGCGCGACAGTCCGACCGCTTCCAGTGCCAAATCCAGAAGTTTTCCGCCGCGGCCGACGAACGGCTCACCCTGCAAATCCTCGTTTTCGCCGGGACCCTCGCCCACAAACAGCACTTCCGCCTGCTTGTTGCCGACCCCGACCACCACGTTGTGGCGCGTTTTGCACAGTCCGCACCGCTCGCAGGCAAGACACTCTGCGGTCAACGTATCAAAATCAGCGATTTTTCGAATGTCGCTCATACAAATCCGTCCTCTTCTAAAAAAATTTTAACTTTTTCCATATTATAACACATTTGCACTTGAAAAGAAAGAAAAATTGCGGTACAATTTAGAATAGTATCGAAAAATATAAAGAAACGGAGAATACTACTATGGAAAACGGTATTTTAGTCGAAACTTCGGCGCGTCACCTGCACGTTACGCGGGAGCATTTGGATATCCTGTTCGGTGAGGGCTATGAACTCACCTCGAAAAAAGATTTGTCCCAGCCTGGCCAGTTTGCCTGCGAAGAGCGCGTCGACATCGTCGGCCCGAAACGCACGCTGTCCGGCGTGTCGATTCTCGGCCCGATTCGCAAAGCGACCCAAGTCGAGCTGTCGCTGACCGACGCGCGCTCCATCGGCGTTGCCGCGCCGGTGCGTGAGTCCGGCGACATCGCCGGTTCCGGCGCTTGCAAAATCGTCGGCCCGAAAGGCGAAGTGGAGATTTCCGAGGGCGTCATCGCCGCGAAACGTCACATCCATATGACCCCGGCTGACGCGAAAGCCTATAACGTAGAAGACAAAGAAATCGTCTCCGTCCGCCTCGAAACCGAGGGCCGTTCGCTCACCTTCGACGACGTGGTGGTCCGCGTTTCCGACAACTTCTTCCTCGCGATGCATATCGACACCGACGAATCCAACGCCGCCGGTTTCTCCCCTGCTGTCAAAGGCATCATCATTAAAAAATAATCCCCCCAAGACGTAAAAATAGGAGGACAGTCCCATGGAATTTCTTGACAAACTTGCCCCGTTGGATCGCGAAGTCTACGATGCGTGCGCGTCGGAACTGGCTCGCCAACAACACAACATCGAACTCATCGCCTCGGAGAACATCGTGTCGGAGGGCGTGCTGTATGCCGCTGGCTCGGTGCTGACCAACAAATACGCCGAGGGCTACCCGGGCCACCGCTACTACGGCGGTTGCCAATACGTGGACGTGGTGGAAGACCTCGCCCGTGAGCGCGCCAAAAAGCTGTTCGGCGCGGAGCACGCGAACGTCCAGCCCCACTCCGGCGCGTCGGCGAACCTCGCCGCGTTCTGCGCCTTTATGAAACCGGGCGACACGGTGCTCGGTATGGGTCTGCCGAGCGGCGGTCACCTCTCCCACGGCACGAAATTCAACATTTCGGGCAAACACTTTAACTCGGTCGCCTACGGCTTAAACGAGGAAACCCAGCTCATCGACTACGACGAACTGCTTCGCCTCGCGAAAGAGCATAAACCGCAGATGATCGTTGTGGGCGCCTCCGCCTATCCGCGCATCATCGACTTCAAGCGTTGCCGCGAAATCGCGGACGAAGTCGGCGCGTATCTGATGGTGGATATGGCGCACATCGCCGGCCTCGTTGCCGCCGGTGTCCACCCGTCGCCGGTGCCGTATGCCGACGTCGTGACCACCACCACCCACAAAACCATGCGCGGTCCGCGCGGCGGTATGATTCTCTGCAAAGCGGAATACGCGAAGCAGGTGGACAAAGCCGTGTTCCCGGGAACGCAGGGCGGTCCGCTCATGCACATTATCGCCGCCAAAGCGGTGATGCTCGGCGAAGCGCTGAAGCCCGAGTTCAAAGCCTATCAAGAACAAATCGTCAAAAACGCCGCCGTCCTCGCGGACGAACTGAAAGCCGCCGGTTTCGACCTCGTGTCGGGCGGCACGGATAACCACCTGATGCTCCTCGACCTGCGCTCGGTGGGCATCACCGGCGCGGAACTCGAAGCGCGTCTCGACGAAGTGCACATCACCGCCAACAAAAACGCCATTCTCAACGATCCGCAGCCGTCCTCGATTACGAGCGGTATGCGCCTCGGCACGCCGGCGGTTACCTCGCGCGGCTTCAAAGAGGCCGAAATGCGCGACATCGCCCGTTTCATCAAAGAAGCTACCTTCGATTTCGATGCGACCAAAGACCGCATCACCGAAGAAGTAATCGCTCTGTGCGAGCGCTTCCCGATTTACACGAAATAATTTTATAAAAAGGAGAATGCTTTATGGGTCCCGCTATTACAATTGGTATTATCGTCATTGTGTTTCTCGCATTGTCTATCCGCGTCGTGCCGCAGGCACACGAATACGTTGTGGAATTCCTCGGTAAATACCGCAAAACCTGGGGCGCCGGCATCCACTTCCTCATCCCGTTTTTTGAGACGGTGTCCAAACGCATCACCTTGATGGAGCAACTGCTCGACGCGCCGCCCCAACCGGTGATTACCGAAGACAACGTCACGATGCAGATTGACTCGGTCGTGTACTTCCGCATTTTTGATGCGAAACTGTATGCTTATGGCGCGGTCAACCCGATCAGCGCCCTCGAAAACCTCACCGCGACCACCCTTCGTAACATCGTCGGCGAACTCGACCTCGACGGTACGCTGACCTCCCGTGACGTCATCAACGCGAAGATGACCGAAATCATCGACAAAGCGACCGACGAATGGGGCATCCGCGTCACGCGCGTGGAACTGAAAAACATCATTCCGCCGAAAGAGATTCGCGACGCGATGGAAAAACAGATGAAAGCGGAACGCGAACGCCGCGAGACCTTGCTCCAAGCCGAAGGTCACCGCGACGCCATCGTCACCCGTGCCGAAGGTGAAAAACACGCCGCCGTCCTCGCCGCCGAAGGTGAGCGCGACGCGCGCATCGCTCGCGCCGAAGGTGAAGCGAAAGCCATTCTTCTGCAAAAGCAAGCCGAGGCCGCCGGTATCCGCGCCTTGATGGAAGCGAGACCCAACGCCGCCGTGCTGGAACTCAAACGCTATGAAGCGCTGATTAAAGCGGCGGACGGTCAAGCGTCCAAAATCATCATTCCGACGGACGTCGCCGCCGGCGTTGCGAAAAACGTCGTGTGGAACGAAACCACCGGCATCGGAAACACCACTGCGCCGGCGCCGAAAGCGCCTGCCGCTCCGGAAGTTGACCCCTGCTGTGACCGCTTCAAAGACGACGAAGAATAAAAAACACACAAAAAGACCTGCTCGCCGAGCAGGTCTTTTTTCTTTATAATATATATCCTTTTATTTCGTCGCCGCGCGGAAGTCGTAGACCGCGCCAAACACGCCGCCGCCGAACGGGTGGACGTTGACACCCTCGACCCCGTCGCCGAACGCAAACGTGCGCGCCGGATAATACAGCGGCAAACAAGGGCAACTTGCATACAGCCGCTCCTCCGCTTTTTTGCAAGCATCGCGCGTCTCGTCGGCAAGCGCTTTTTGCAACAGCGCATCAAACGTCTTGTCCGCAAGGCCCGTCACGTTGTCCTCGCTTTTCGAAGCGAACATCGTCAGCGATTCCGCGGCGGTGCCGCCGACACTCACCACTGTGCCGAGCGCCAACTCATAGTCGCCGCTTTGCAACCGGTCGGACAACTCCGCCGCCGGCAACTTTTCCATTTTGAAATACAGCGAAAACCGCTTTTGCCAATTCTGCAAAATCTCGCGCGCGATAGCGACCGATTCGCTGTCCTCGCCGCAAAGAAGCGTCAACTGCGGCATCTCTGCCAAGCGCTGTTTGCCGCTCTTAAGGGCGGCAAACGAGTCTGCTTCGGCCACGTACGGCACGCCGCCGCACAGCGCGTCCGGCGGCACAAATCCCACCGCGGTGCGGCGCTCGGCACCCCACACCGACGCCACGCGCTCACGGTCCACCGCAGCACAAAGCGCCAAGCGCGTCGCCGCCGAAGAAAGCGCGTCGTTTTCGGTATTAAACCACAGCGCATACAGCCCGTCATACACCGTGGCGGTGTGTAATCCGGCGCGTTTTACCGCCGCCAGCTGTTCCTCTGTTACCGCCGCCGCCGAAAGTCCTTCGGTTTGAAGCAGCGACACGGTTTCTTCCTCGCTCACGTTGAGCATATACCGCACAGCATCGGGTAAAATTTCCTCGGATGCATAATATTTCTGGTTTTTGCGTAAAATAAGCGTGTCCCCATGGGTCCAGGACGACAGCGTAAACCCACCGTTGGCGAGCACGTACTCCGCTTCCATCCCGTAATGCCCTGCTGTAGATTCAAAAAATGCACGATGACACGGAAAGAACGCGCTGCTCGCCATCTTTTGGGCAAAGTCGGCATCGGCATCGGCAAGCGTCACGGTGAACGTGCGTGCGTCGGTCGCCACCGCGGAGACGATGTTCGCAAACTTCTCTTTCAGCGGCGAACGGGTTGCCGGATCAACCGCACGCTCGAACGCAAACGCAAAATCGTCTGCCGTCACCTTTTCGCCATTGCTCCAAACCGCATCGCGCAACGCGAACGTCACGGTTTTTCCGTCGTCCGACGTGTTCCACGTCTCGGCGATGCCGGGAAGCAGGTCACCGTCGGCAGACAGCCGTGTCAACCCCTCCATCGTCGCACACAGCACCTCAATCGAGGCGGCGTCATCCGCCATCTGTGGGTCTAACTGAGCCGGCTCGGCGCAAAGAGGAAACCGAAACGCCGAACCATATTTAGACTGTCGCGCGCCGCAACCGGTCATCGAAAAGCACATAACGGCCGCCAACAGCAACGCCGTCAATCGCCTTCTTTTCACGTCGATCCCCTCCTTTTTTCTTGTATGCGCCAAGAAATTTTCTATGCGTATTTTACCACGGAATTCCCCAAAATACAAGGGTTTTAACGGGTTTTCGGCTTGTCAAGTCCAAAAGAGAGGGGATTTTTTGCCACAATTCACAAAAAAACGGGGGTTTTTGGAAAATGTGGCAAAAACGTGGCAAACGATGATTTTCGCCCTCGTTTCGCCTCGATTTTTCCGCAAACCCCCGTCATTTGGGGGTTTTAGCGGCCTCTTCGCCCCGTTACAGCCGAAGAAATGTAAAGGGTAATCGCTTTACGTTCGTTGTGCAGTTTTCACAAAAATACCCACCCTCTTTCGGTTGACAAAGCGAATTTCGCCCGTTATACTACCCCCGAAGCCACCAAAAATTCCCGTTGGCAGGGCTATCGCCCTCTTTCTTATTTATCCTGTATTCGCACCAACGGGGAAAGAAAGGACTCGGCCTTTTATGCTGACACAATTACAAAAAGCCGTGCGGCTCCTGCTGAACAACCGTGCTGTTTCGCTGGGCTCCGTCGCGGTATTGACGCTGATTCTGACCGGCGTGCTGTCTACGACTCCCGCAATGAGCGAGATGTCCGCCGCCGCCGAGCCGACCAAATCGACGTCTGTTGCCACCGTTATGACCGTTACGGTCACCGCGGACGGCAAAACCAAAACCCTCACCCCCGAAAGCGGCACGGTCGCCGACGCGCTCGATGAAGCCGCCGTCTTTCTCGGAGAAGACGACAAAGTCGTCCCCGGACTCAAGACCGCGCTGAAAGACGGGTTGGAAATCGTCGTTACGCGCATCGAATTCGTCGAACGCGTGGAACTGGAATCCATTCCGTTCGAATCGGAGGAAGAACTCACCACCGCGTTGGACGAGGGTAAAAAAGAAAAGAAACAAGCCGGCGCGGACGGTATCCGCGAACGCGTATTCTGTGACAAAGTGGTAGACGGCATCGTCGAGAGCAGTAAAGAGCTCCGCTCGTCGGTGGTGTCCGAGCCGACGAACGAGATTTGGCTCGTCGGCAAGAAAAAGAACGCGCCCATCACGAAGCCTGCCGGCGTTGTGACCGACGCTTCCGGCAAACCGCAAAACTACAAATCTTGCCTGACCGGCGTCGCCACCGCCTACACCAGTGACCGCGGCAACGCAGGCACGGTGACCGCCAGCGGACTGCCTGCGCAAGTGGGTGTGGTTGCCGTCAACCCGGACATCATTCCGCTCGGCACGAAACTGTATATCGCCTCTCCCGACGGCAGCGTGGTCTACGGCTACGCGATTGCCGGCGATACCGGCGGCGCGATGTACAGCGGCGAAGCCCTCGTTGACTTGTTCTACGACACCTATGATGAGTGCATTCAGTTCGGTCGCCGCACCATGAACGTCTATATCCTCGAATAATTGCTTCAAAAAAGCCCCGATTCCGTTGGAATCGTGGCTTTTTCTCGTTGTTTTGCTTGTATTTTTTTGCACGGCGTGCTATAATAAGGTGTTATTTATTTTAGGAAAGGACGGGCTTTGCCGTGAACGACGTCATTGTTGCTATCTCCACTCCCCTCGCCCCTGCCGGTCTCGGCGTCATTCGGCTGTCGGGCGAAAACGCCCCTGCCATCGCGGACAACCTGTTTCGTCCGCTTGACAGCAACCGCGCGCCCTCTGCCCTTTCCGGCTATACCGCCGCTTACGGTCATCTGTTCGACAAAGACGGTGATTTCGACGATGCGGTAGCGCTTGTCTTCCGCGCGCCCCACAGTTACACCGGCGAAAACGTGGTGGAACTCTCCTGCCACGGCGGTCTGTATATTTTGCAGCGCGCCGTGCGTGCCGCCATTGCGGCCGGCGCGCGCCCTGCCGAAGCAGGCGAATTTACAAAACGGGCGTTCTTAAACGGCAAAATGGATTTAACCGGCGCGGACGCGGTAATGGATTTAATCGGCGCCCAAGGCGAACCCGCCGCCAAAACCGCGCTTGCCGCGCGCGAGGGTGCCACGTTCCGCGCCCTGGAAGCCGTCAAAGCCGACTTGCTCGCCGTCGCGGCGCAGGCGGCCGCCTACGTTGACTATCCCTATGAAGACATCCCCGAGCTGGAGCCTGAAGCCCTCGGCAAAACGCTGGCGGCGGCAGACGACGCCTTGTCGTCCCTGCTGTCTACGTTCGACGCCGGAAAAATCCTGCGTGAGGGCGTTGACACCGTGCTCGTCGGCTCGCCCAACGTGGGCAAATCCACGCTGATGAATCGCCTTTCCGGTTACGAGCGCAGCATCGTCACCGAAGAAGCCGGCACCACGCGCGACGTAGTGGAAGAGACGGTACGCCTCGGCAACGTCACCCTGCGACTCGCCGACACCGCCGGCATCCGCGAAACCGACAACCGCGCCGAATCCATCGGGGTCCAGCGCGCAAAAGATCGCTTGCACAACGCGGCATTGGTACTCGCCGTGTTCGACGGTGGCGCGCCGCTGTCCGACGACGACCGCGCGCTTGCCGAAACCGCGGCGCAAAATCCGCTCGCCATCGCGGTACTCAACAAATCCGACCTCGGACGAGACAGCGAAGCGTTTTTGCGCGCGCAATTCCGCGAAGTGGTGGTGCTGTCCGCCAAAACCGGCGACGGGATGGACGTGCTTACCGCCGCTATTGAACGCGTCACCGGTCTCGCCCACCTGACCGGCGACGAAGCCATTCTCTCCACCGAGCGCCAATACGCCGCCGCCGCCAAAGCCCTTGAAGCGGTGCGCCGCGCCGCCGATGCCGCACAGGCAGGGCTCACGTCCGACCTCATCGGCGCGGATATTGACGACGCTATCGCCGCCATCACCGAACTCACCGGCGAAAAGGTCAGCGAAGCGGTGGTGGACGAAGTTTTCTCGCGTTTCTGCGTGGGAAAATAAACCAAAACCTACCCCTTTTTCGGATAAACTGCGGCAATCGTCCGCTTTTTATAGTTTGTTTACACTTTTCTTCCGAAACCGCGGTATACTGTTTTTCGGAAAATTTTCATAAGGAGAGCGAGAACATGATCGAAGTTGAGCATCTGACGAAAAGTTACGGTCAGCACGTCGCTGTGCGCGACTTGTCCTTTTCGGTCGCAGAAGGCGAAATCCTCGGATTTCTCGGGCCGAACGGTGCCGGCAAATCCACCACAATGAATATGTTGACCGGTTACTTGTCCGCTACTGCAGGCAAAATCACCGTCAACGGTTTTGACGTGTTGGCCGAACCCAACGCCGCCAAAGCGAGCATCGGCTACCTGCCGGAATTGCCGCCGCTGTATCTGGATATGACGGTGAAAGAATACCTGAACTTTATGTTCGACCTGAAAAAATGCACGCTGCCCCGTCAAAAACACTTGGCGGAAATTTGCCACCTCGTCAAAATCGACGACGTGGCGGAGCGCCTGATTAAAAACCTGTCGAAAGGTTACCGTCAGCGCGTCGGCTTGGCGCAAGCGCTCATCGGCAATCCGCCGGTGCTCATTCTGGACGAACCCACCGTCGGTCTCGACCCGAACCAAATCATCGAAATCCGTACGCTCATCAAAAGCCTCGGCAAACACCACACGGTTATCCTCTCCTCCCACATTCTGCCGGAGGTAGAAGCGGTGTGTGACCGCCTGATTATCATTTCCGACGGTCAAATCGTGGCCGACGGCACGCCGGCCGACCTCGCCAAAGCGCAAGCGGACGACCACCGCCTGACGGTGGAAATCGAGGGCGACGAAACCGAGATTTCTGCTCTGCTTAAGAATCTGCCCGGCGTCAAATCCGTGGTAGCGCTCGGCAAAAAAGAGGCCGGCTCGTTCGCTTTCCGTATTCAGCCGCTCCCGAACGCGGACATTCGCCACGACCTGTTTACTCGACTCGCCGAAAGCGGAATGATTCTTCTCAACTCCCGTTCGAGCGAGCCGTCGCTCGAAGAGCTGTTTATTTCGCTGACCCACGGCGACAATGCAAAGAAAGAAGGTGAGGATGCATGACCGCTATTTTCAAACGGGAACTGCGCTCCCTCTTCACCTCGCCGATTGCCTACCTCGTCCTCGCTATTTTGTTTGCCATCTCCGGCTACTACTTCTATCTCGCCAATATGGAGTTCGGCTATCGCTCGCTCAACTACGTGTTCTCCGCGCTGTATAGTTACGCCTGCTTCCTCGTGCTCCCCATTTTGACGATGCGGCTGTTCAGCGAAGAAAAACGCCAAAAAACCGACCAAGCCCTGTTTACCGCTCCGGTCAGCTTGACCGGCATCGTCATGGGCAAGTTCTTGGCGGCGTTTCTCGTGTTCCTCATCGGCATCTCCATCACGCTTGTGCTCGCCTTTGTTATCGGCTTGGTCGCCGACCCGGGTTGGATTTCGGTTATCGGCAACTATTTGGGCCTCGCACTGTACGGCGGTATGCTGATTGCGGCCGGCTTGTTCTTCTCCTGCCTCACCGAGAGCCAACTGGTCGCCGCGCTGTGCACCTTTGCGTTCGAACTGGTGCTTTCTTCCGTCAACTATTTGACCACCGTGTTCCAAGACAACAAACTCGTTGAAACGGTCGTCAATTTCCTCTCCGTCTCCGACCGCTATAGCCACTTTACCGCCGGCGCCATCCACTACGGCGACATTGTGTTCTTCCTGTCGATGGCGGCGTTGTTCCTCTTCCTTGCGGTGCGTGTGCTCGACCGCAAGAGATGGGCGTAAGAAAGGGGTGCTTTCGAAATGGATAACAAAGAGTTTTTGACTCCCGAAACCGAGGAAATCGAAGTCGCCGAAGTGGTCGAAGAGACCGCGGCCGACGGCAAAAAAGCCAAAAAAGAAAAGTTGGCGGATGGTCGTCGCTTCCGTTTCGGCTCTCTCGCCACCGCGTTGACCGCTGTGGTCATCGCCGCCGTGGTGCTGCTTAACGTGCTCGTTTCCGCGCTGGACGCGAAATTTCCGCTGACGCTGGACGTGACCGGCGACAAGGTGCTCACCCTCTCGGATGCCACCAAAGAACTCGCCAAATCGGTCAACGAGCCGGTGCGCATCACCGCGTGCATCGACGAGGCGTATTTCTCCTCCCCCAACACCGGCAACAAAGAAATGGACACGATTTTGTCCCAATTCTATTCCACCGTCAAACAGTTAAGCTCGCTGTCCGGCGGAAAAATCTCCTATGATTTCATCGACCTGACGAAAAACGTGACCGAAGCCGCCGCCCTTGCACAATACGACGTGTCCGACGGCGAAATCCTGTTCACCTGCGGTAAACGCTCCAACGTCATCGGGCTGGAAGCGCTGATGGAATACGACAGCAACTACAACCAGTATCTGCAGTATCAGCAATACGGGATGAGCTATACCGGTGACTATACGTTCACCTCGCTCGTCGAGCCGGCGCTGATTAACGGTATCCAGGCGGTGCTCAACGAAAACCTCGCGTCCGTCACGATGGTGGTCGGCCACGGCGAAGATGAAAACGTCATCTCCGCCCTCACCGAAACGCTCCAAAAGAGTGGCTATGAGGTGATGACCCTCGATATCACCACCATGGAAAACACCTTTGACAAAACCTGCGGCATGGCGATTCTGCCCGCGCCGTCCACCGACTACTCCGCCGAGGAACTCGCGCTGCTGCGCGCGTGGGCGAACAACAACGGCTATATGAATCACCAGCTGACCTACGTCGTCAACTATTCGGTGTATCTGCCGTCGCTGTCCGAGTTCTTTATGGATAACTACGGCATCGAGGTCACACCGTACTGGGTGAGCGAGACCTCCAACGGCCGTATCTTCTACAACGGCACCACCTACACCTACGGCGACCTCGCCGAAACCGACTACACCGAAGCGGTCGAAAAAGCCATTAAAGCCCCGGCAACCGCGGCGCTTAAACTCCACTGGGATGAGGACAAAACGCTCGCAAAATACGTGCAAGCGGTCGTCACCTTCCCCGAAACGGCGCAGCTCATTGACTATGCGAAGTACACCGCCAGCTATAAGGCGCTACTCGAAAACGTGGACGTCAACGACCTGACCAACAACCAAAAGAGCGAGTTGCAAAAACAAATCGACGCGCTTGTCACCGCCAACACCGCCAAAGCGGATACTTACCCGATTGTCGGTATGGCGTATTCGCGCACCGAAGCCACCGTGGACGGCGTGGAATCCTCTACCTCGGCGCTGGTATGCGGTAGTTCGGGAATGCTCGCCACGTATTTGACCGATGCATCCTCGAAAAACGAAGTGGCCTTTACGCAGGTCTTTAACGGCCTTACCGGCAACAAATCCACCGTCTCGGTCGCCGGCAAAAGCCTCTCCATCTCCACCATCGACTTCGGCTCGGAAGCCGTGAAAAAACTGGTAGGTCTCGGGCTGTTTACCGTTCTTTTGCCGGTGTGCGTGCTCGTGTGCTGCCTCGTGGTGTTCCTGCGGAGGAAGAATTTATGAGTGATTCCAAAGAAAACGTAACGCCCGACGTCGAAGAATCGACGTTGTTTTCTGCGCCGAAACCGGTCGAAAAACAAAAACCGGGTAAAAAGCGCGTGTTGCCGCTGATTGTGACGCTGTGCGTGGCACTTGTGCTCGGCGGCGGCGTGGCCGCGGCATATTTCGGCGGACTGTTTGACACAGAAGAGACCTCCGAGGCCTCCGAAGAGACGTCCGAGGTGCTTTTGCCGTCGCTCGCGGACTATTCCGAAACCGGCGTTTCCGCAATTAAAAAAATCACCGTCAAAAACGAAACCGGCACCTATTCTCTTGTGCCGAATCAAGACGGCGCGATGGCCGTCGAGGGATACGGAGAGCTTCCGCGCGACGCATCGGCGGTGGAAAATCTCTTGGTGCAATATACCGCCGTCACCCCCGATTTGGTGATTGCCGAATCCCCCACCGACGAACAACTCGCCGCCTGCGGACTGGATAAACCGACCATCTCCGTCAAAACGCAATACACCGACGGCAAAACGCTGACGGTGGTTTACGGGCGGCTCGCCACCGGCGCGGACGCCGGCTACTACGGCATGGTGCCGAACGGCGACACCATTTGGCTGTTCCGCGAAGACTATTACCAAGCCGCCATGAACGACAAAACCTACTATATCGGCAAAACGCTGATTACCGCGCCCACACCGCTGGAGAGCGACACCGTCGGCGCGGCAAAGCTGAAAGAGATGACCCTCTCCGGCGGCGGTCGCTTTGACGACGTCAAGCTGCGCTACGTGAAGCCGTCCGACGGTCCGTCCATCCAATTATGCGGCAAATACGTGGTGGAAAAACCCTATTCTCATCCAGCCGACAACGACGTGGTCGGCGAATGGGATACGTCGCTGTGCGGACTGTACGGCGCTACCATTGAAGCCATCCACCCGACCGCCGACGAGCTGAAAGCGTTCGGCCTCGGCGATACGTGCACGGTCGCCAAACTGACCTTCGGCGTGTATGCCGCCACCGACGAAGAAGGCAACGCTCTCGAAAAACCCACGTGGTACAACGAGGTGCCCTACACGATTTCGCTCGGCAACCGTACCGACGACGGCACCTATTACGCCATGGTTGACGGCGTGGACATCGTGTATACCGTCAATGCCGTCACCGTTCCGTGGGCGACGCTCGATTACGAAGACCTCGTCAACAAATCGCTGTTCTTGCGGTATATCACCGAACTGTCGATGATTAACACCGCTATCGACGGCGAGCTATATGCCCTGAAACTCACCCACGGCACGCAAAAAGACGAAAGCGGCACCGAAACCGCTACGCTGAAAGCCACCCTCAACGGCAAAGAGGTGCCGGAAGGCAACGTCCGCGCGCTGTATGAGGCGATGATGTCGGTCAAACGCGTTGCGGCGGCAACCGACGCCGAAGTGGATACCACCGGCAACTCCGCGCTCGGCATCGAATTGATTCTGTTGTCGGGCGACCGCGGCGAAAGTTTCTCCTTCTATCCGTATTCTGCCAACCGCTATCTGTGTTCAAACCATCACGGCGACCGCTTCCTTGTGAAAGCGTCCGACGTGGAGGGTTTAATTTCCCAAATCCGGACGTTGGCGACTCTCAGCGAGCAAACAACGACCAACGCCAACAAAGCCGCCAAAGAAACCTCAAAAAAGAACAACCCGTAAATCGGGACACAAAAAACCGCCCTGCAAGTATGACTTGCAGGGCGGTTTTAGTATGCTTTGAAAATATTATTTATCTTTCGGCAACCGGCTTTTGAGCTTGTCCTCTAACTGCTCGACCTTTTCCTCGATTTTCTCTTTTCGGTCGGCAAGCGCGGCGGTTTGCGTTTTCCAAAACGCGCGCAACTGGCGTTTGTGGTGACAGAGTTTTTCTTGGCAGTTTTTGCAGGCGAGCGACTCGTTACAGCACTCGCAAAACCGCTCGGGCATCGCGTGTACGCGAATCTCCCACAGCACAAGAAGCAACACCGCAAGGCCGAGCAACGTCCACGTATAGCAAGACGGCATAAACACAAACGGCGTAAACATCATTGCATAATCCCAGTTGTAGATGCGGCAGGTGGTGCAGCATTTGTTCTTCATAAACCACGTTTGGAACGGGCAGAAAAACAAAATGCAAATCATATCGCACACCGAATAGGCAAGCGCGATAAGAAGCAACAGGCCGCGGTCGAAAATGCCGGCAATATACAATCCGCCGAACAGCGCGTTTAAGGCAATCCACACAAACGCGACCGCAAACGTGCTTTTAAAGCTTTGCAGATGAGGCTCGGCGCCCTCCACCGGCTTATAGTTGCGTTTAAACTGCTTTTCGCATCCCATACTTTCGAGCGGCGACGGGAACATCCGCGACAGCATTTCTGCCACGAACACCACCCAAATCACCCCGAGCAACGCAAGCAACAGCGGACTTTTTTCGCCGATTAAATCCACGTGCTGTATCCGCGATACGATATACGCCGCCACCGCCGCCAAAAACAGCAATCCGCGGTAGACAAGTTTCAAAATATGGATAGCGGAGATTTTGGAAAGATGTTTCTTTTCCATAAAAACCCTCTTCTCTTACGGCTTTCGCCGAAAGATTTTTTATTCGGTACGCAGCGCAACCACCGGATCTTTTTTCGCCGCCGAGCGGGACGGAATGATGCCGGCAATCAGCGTTAAGAGCATACTGATAACCACCAAAATCACCGCAACCGGCACCGGCAAGACCGCCGACAGGTTGTTAATGCCGGTAAGACTGTGCAGGATGAGGTTGATGGGAATACACAAGAGATAGGTAATCAGTACACCGAGGAGACCGGACGTAAAGCCGATAATCACCGTCTCGGCGTTGAACATACTGGACACGTTGCGCTTGGACGCGCCGATGGCGCGCAGGATGCCGATTTCTTTGGTGCGCTCCTGCACGGAAATGAGCGTAATAACGCCAATCATAATGGACGACACGATGAGCGACACCGACACGAACGCAATCAACACATAGGTGATAGCGTCGATAATGGTCGTCACCGAGGACATCATCAGCCCCACGTAGTCGGTGTATTGAATCTCTTGGGTGTCCTCCACCTTTTCGTTATAGGCGGTGATGGCGTCCTCAATCACGTCTTTGTCCGCGAAGGACGAGGCATAGAGGTTAATCGTTTCGGGACTATCCAAATCAACGTAGTTGAGAATGCGCAAATTCGCGTCATAGGTGGAAATCGAGAATTCGAGCACTTCGTCGTAATAGGCGGCGCGTTGCTCATCGGTATACGCCTGCATCTCCATTTGGAGCGCGCCGGCCAGTTGTTGCGAGGTGAGGTTCGCCATTTGCTCTTTCACGCCGGCGGCATACTGCTCGCGGAACTGCTGTTCAATCATCTGGGCGAAGGTGTCTTTCATATCCTCGTCACTCATCGCCGCGACGTAGGATTCCACTTCCGCCTGCTCCATACCCATTTGCTCGGTGAGCGCGGTAATCATGGTTTCTTCCATCGCCGCGCGGTCCATTTTGGCAAGAGTACCGTCCACCGTCTGTTTCACGAGCGCCTCGTCCGGAATGCACTTGATTTTGACGTAGGCATCCGCTTTGCCTTTTTCATCCTGCTCGTCGATGTATTTGTTAAACTCTTTGGCTTTTTTCTCCGCATCCAGCACGCCGTCTTTGTCCTCGAACGGAAGGCCGGTAAACACGTCCACGTTGGGGTTGTCGAGCTGCGCTTTCAGCGCCTCGGCATCTTTCGTGTGCTCAATCACGTACTCGGTAAGCAGGCTCGTGTAGCCAATCGAGCCGGTGAGCATGGTCGCAACCGCATCTTCGTTCGGGCGGATGATACCGGAAACGTGCAGGTCAATGCCATTGTCATAAAGATATTTGAGGCCGGCTTCGGTGTCGCGCAAGTCGGTATACACACCGTCCTTGTCGCTGTCGGTATAGCAGTTCGCGCCGAGAATGGTGCGGAACGGCGTCTCGCAAATTTCTTTGTAACTCCATTTTTCCGCCGTATAATCCACCTCGGTTTTGTCCTTGGCGGCAATCATCAGCGCCTCGATTTCGTCACGGGATTTAAGACCCAACGCGTACAGCGCGAGGTCGTTCATCTCGTTCTGACTGTCGAGGACGAGCACAATTTCGTTGTATTTCGTCGGCCAGTTGCCGTAAACCAGGTCGTATTGCTTCTCGAGCACCGGGTTGATGACTTTGCCGTCGTCGCCCGGGAGCATCTCCTGCCACAGCTCCGAACCGGAGGAAGACATATTCGCCATGCCGCCCATCATCGTCTGGTCGCGCATTTGCATCATAAAGGACAGGTCCACGTTCATGTATTTGAGCAAGATATCCTGCATCAGCGCTTCGGCATCGGATTGGATAATCTCGCCATCCACCGACTTGGTGTAAACGAGCATATCCATCCCGTAGGTGTACTGCACGCCGGCAACAGCTTTTTGCATATCGCTGTCTTCGGTGGCGCGTTCTTTCTCAATGTATTTTTTGAACGCCGCGAGGTCGTTTTCCTGCAACTCCATGGTGTTCACCGCATTGACCAAATCGTACAGCATCGCTTTTTGGTACACCGCATCTTTGTCGTGGTCGTGGGTGGACTGCGCCTTGCCCATAAACGTCTCGATGAGGTTGCCGAGGTCGGCGTGTTGCGCTTCAAGCGTCAGCGGATACGAGGACAGCGTGTCTTCCTGCACCGTGTCGATGTAGGTGGTCGTGCCCTGCGACACCGCATAGATGAGCGCGATGCCGATAATACCAATCGAACCGGCAAACGAGGTCAGCGCGGTACGACCTTTTTTCGTAAACAAGTTTTTAAGCGACAGACCGAACGACGTGCCAAACGACATCGACGGCATTTTCTTTTTCGCTTTCGGCTCGGTCTTCTCCTCCTGCGCCGCTTGCTCAGCTGCCACTTCCTCGGCGGTCAGCGGAGCGGAATCGTCGGTAACGCGGCCGTCCAGCATCCGAATGATACGGGTGGAATACTCGTTCGCAAGGTCGGGGTTGTGGGTCACCATAATGACGAGGCGGTCTTTGGCGATTTCTTTAAGAATATCCATAACCTGCTTGCTCGTCTCGGTATCCAGCGCACCGGTCGGCTCGTCGGCAAGGATGATATCGGGGTTGTTGACGATAGCGCGCGCAATCGCGACACGCTGCATCTGACCGCCGGACATCTCCGCCGGTTTTTTCTTCATTTGGTCAGCAAGTCCCACGCGGACAAGCGCTTCCTTGGCGCGTTTGCGGCGCTCGGATTTTTTAACGCCCGAAAGCGTCAACGCCAACTCCACGTTCTGGAGCACCGTCTGGTGCGGAATGAGGTTGTAGCTCTGGAAAACAAACCCGATAGAATGGTTGCGATAGGCGTCCCAGTCGCGGTCTTTGAAATCCTTGGTGGAGCGGCCGTTAATCTGCAAATCACCGTCGGTATATTGATCGAGACCGCCGATGATGTTGAGCAACGTCGTTTTGCCGCAGCCGGAGGGCCCCAGTACCGATACAAATTCGCTTTTGCGGAATTGCATATCGACCCCTTTGAGCGCCTGGACGTTTTCGCCACCGGCAGGATAAATTTTTGTAATTTGTTTGAGTTCGAGCATAAAACTGGCTCCTTTCGGACGATACTAACCTATTTTACTACAATTCCTTATTATAGCAACCTAAAAAACCCCCGTCAAGCCTTTTTCTTTTTGTTTATTATTTATTTACAGAAGCAACCCCTCGCGATTTCTTGACAGCAGGCGGCGGTTGTGGTAAAATTAGAGGGTTAGAAAGGGGCGACCTTTATGAAAAAATATCACGTGGGCTATACTTGCGGCGTATTCGATTTGTTTCACGTCGGCCACCTGAACCTGTTGGAACGGTGCAAGGAAATGTGCGACGTTCTTATTGTCGGCGTGTGCGACGACGACTACGTTCACAACGTCAAGCAGAAAGAGCCCGTTTTCTCCGAGGCGGAGCGGGTGCGTATTTTGAACGCCCTGAAGTGCGTGGACAATGCCGTCCTCGTTGACGTTGAGACCACCAACGACAAAATGCTGGCGCTCGAAAAATTCCACTTTGACGTGCTCTTTTCCGGCGACGATTGGAAAGGCTCGGAGCGCTATCTCAAGACCGAGGAGCAGTTTGCTCCGCTCGGCGTCTCGATCGAATACCTCCCCTACACGAAAGAGATTTCCACCACCTCGCTGAAAGAGAAGATGGCGAAAGCCTAAAAGGAGTGCTTCCTTATGAAACTGCCCGAGCTGCATGACCGTCTGTTTGAGCTGTTATGCACCATCGACGATATTGCCAAAAAAGAACACGTCCGCTATTTTCTCGACAGCGGCACCGCTCTCGGCGCCGCCCGCGAGGGGGATTTTATCCCGTGGGACGACGATATGGATCTGAAAGTGCTGGCCGAAGACTACCCCGCCTTCAAAGAGGCGATGGAAAAGAATCTTCCGGAGCATCTCCATTTGGCGGAGCCCACCGAGCGGATGCCCGCGTTTTATGATTTCATCGTCCGCATTTACGACGACCGCGTGCCGATCCGCGAATTGACGGAAGAGGATCGCTACTATAAAGAGTTCGTCAGCCATTTGGGTACGGATATTTTCGTGATGGCAAAAACCCCGAAAAGCGATTTCGGCAAAAAAATGATGCGGTTGCGTATCAAAATCCTGTTCGGGCTCGGGATGTCCCGCCGTTACTCCATCGACTATTCCAAATACAGCGGCATCCAAAAGGTACAGGTGTGGGTACTCGCTACGCTCGGTCACCTGTTCCCTCTTTCGTTTATCCACAAGCGCAAGCAAGCGCTCACCCACCGTTATGAAACCGTCACCGATTCCTACCGCTTAAAGGTGGACGTCAACCCGAAAGACCTGCGATTTTATCCTGAATCGCTGTATGCCGGCGAGACGACCCTCCCCTTGCGCGGGCGCGAATTTCCCGCCATTTCGGGCTACAAAGAGGAATTGGCGCTCATCTACGGCGAGGATTGGATGATCCCCCGCCGCGACGGCGACTATATCCGTCACTTAGACGAAGAAGACCGCAAAACGGAAGAATAAGTCAGGTTAAGCGCTATGAAAAAACTTGGGAAATCCATTTTGAAGGACTCGATGTGGAGCATCGCCGGCATCATTTTGATGAACGTCGTGGCGCAGTTCCTCATCTATCCTTTGTGGGACAAACAACTGGGAAGCGACGCATACGGCGATATCCTCTATCTTTTGTCGCTGATGAATATTGTGGCAATTTCACTCGGCACAGCCGTCAACTACGGCAGAATGTGCAACAAAGGTTCCGACGTTAAAAACCGCTCGTATCTTTTGATTTTGGGCGGCGGCACCGTGGTATTCGGCGCGGCGGCGATTCTCTGCCACGGACTGATTGCGCTCGATCTCAAAACCGCCGGAATGTTCGCGTTGCTCATCGGGTTTACGATGTGGCGATTTTACGCCGACGTGGAATTCCGCCTCTCCCTCAACTACAAGGGCTATTTTCTCTACTATTTGCTCATCAGCGTCGGCTACGGCATCGGCGCTCTGCTGTTTTTAAAAACCGGCGAATGGGTGTTGGCACTACTGCTGGGCGAAATTCTCGGCGTGGCATTCGTGCTTTGGAAAGGCCGCGTGCTTCGACCGGACGGACTGCCCTCCAAAGCGGAATTTCTCGAAATTTCCGGCGTCATTGCCGCGCTGTTCGGCTCCAACCTTATCTCCAACCTCATCTTTAACGGCGACCGCCTCATTCTTAAATTCTTTATCGGCGGAACGGCGGTCACCACCTACTACTTGGCATCGCTCATCGGCAAAACCGCCGCGCTCGTTACCACACCGCTCAACAGCGTGCTCATCGGCTATCTAATGCGCTATGAAGGCAACCTCAAAAAGCGCACCGTCGCGCTCCTTGCCGGCGGTTCGGCGGCAATTTCCCTCGTCGGTATGCTCGGTTGCTTCGTGGCGTCGGTCATCCTGCTTCCGCTCCTCTACCCGGCCGAATACGAAACGGTCAAACCGTTTTTGTGGCTCGGCAACCTGGCGCAAATCGTCTATTTTGTCGGCAACATTCTCACCACCGTGTTGCTCCGCTTCGGTAAAAAACAAGATCAGTTGTACGTCAACGTGCTGTACGGCATCGCGTTCGTGGCGTTGTGTGTTCCGGCCGCCTATTGGTGGGGGCTGTGGGGATTTTGCATCGCCTATCTGCTCACCACCACCGCACGTCTCGCGTTCGGCTTTGTCCTGCTCTTTTTACGCACGAACAAACCACAACAAACGCCCACACCGCTTGACGAATGATTATCGCATAACAAAACTCCCTGCAACACCTGTTGCAGGGAGTTTTTTGTTTTATCAATGTCGCGCTTACGCTCCACCGACCTGCGGACCAACCTGAATCTCTTCCAGCTTTTTGTCTTCCTCGTTCTGTTGTTGGCTTTGGCTGTTTTCCAAGTCCTCGTTGTTCGGAATGGGGAAATACTCCGCCTCTTTATTGAGGCCCCTATCCGCGTTTTTCTCAGCCTCGGCCAGTCGCACCGACTCGTTAAGCACACCCTTGAGCATCGGATCGATGCCTTTTGTCATATCATCGCTGTATGTTTTATACAGCTGCTGCATCGTCGAGGTTTCCATGTTGGCGAGCAGGGTGCGCACAGCATCGTTTTCTTTCGCGGCATCCAAGATGTCGCGACGGAAGCTTTTCGTCATGTCCCGAGTCTTTTCCTGAGCCTCAACGTCGTTCCCTTTGAGCGACTCACCAATCTCTTTGTTCGCCATCGAGTTCACTTTTTTGCTGATGCGGTCCATATCCCGTTCTTCCGGCGAACGCTTTTCGTCCCACTCTTTTTCTTTTTCCGCCCATTCCTGCTCAAAATTCTTCATCGCCGACTGCGGTTCTTCGCTCATTTCTTCAAGCGGCTTCATCTCGGCCATTTCCATCACCACGCCGGAGCCGGCTTTTTTGGCGTTCACATCGTATTTTTTCCACGACGGCTCGGTGTAGCCGTGTTCGTCCTTGCCTGCCGCCCTCATGCGCTCGTCCAGCGACGGCGTAATCACGGTTTCGGTGGCGTTTGTCACCACTTTTTCGGCATTTTTCTCGGTAACGGCGCCTTTGGCAAGGTTATTTGCCGCCACGGCGGTTTTTTCTTTTTGATTTTGCTTCTCGGGCGAATCCTCCGCGTTGGGATTTTTCACATCCATCTGCGCCGCGTTCTTTTGCCATTCGCCGCGCAGTCTCCAGCGCTCGTCCTCATAAACCGGCGTTTTGTCGATTTTGAATTTCGGCTTATTTCTGCCGTATTCCACCGTCACTTTGAACATCTTGGAGTTATCGTCCTTGCAGGTCAGGTAGAACGTGTCTTTCGGCACCGGCTCGCCACCTTTGCGCATCAGTTCATTGTGGGCAATGCGCTCATACCAGGCGTCGCCGTCCAATGCGTTGCCGTCGGCATCGCAGACGTTGGCGATATCCTGCACGTTTTCCAAATTTTTGCGCAATTCCAACGCCGGAATATCGAGATTCGGGCGTTTAAAATCGGGCGCTTTTTTCACGCTCAAAACACCCTTGAATGCGCCGAGCAAACGCTCCGGCGCGTTCGCGATCTGCTCGCGACGTGCGCGAAGATCGGTAAGGTCGACGTGGGCGGCTTCAAAGGCTTTTTTGACGTTTTTTTCAGCGTTCCAGTTGCTTTCCAATGCGGTGCGCTCTTTGTCGGAAAGCGGCGTTTTGTTAAGCGCAAACGTAGGCTTCGTTTTGCCGAACTCCACCGACAGCTTAAACATCTTGGAAACATCGTATTTGCAACGCAGGTAAAACGTCTCTTTCGGCACCTTTTCGCCTTTTTCATACGTAGTTTGTTTGGCGGTCAGGAGAGACGTCCACATATCGCCGGTAATCGGGTTGCCGTCTTTGTCGCTCACAAATGTGACTTCCTGGACGGTTTTCAGCGCCCGATTCAGTTTGTTGACGGACAAAACATCCATGCCGCGGTTTTCCATACCGGGCGATTTTTTGAAATCTTCGACCCCTTTCCACGCAGCAAAAAACCGGTCAACCGCCGATGCTTTTTTCTCCGCCGCTTCGTTCAGTACGTTGTTCCACGCTTCTTTGGAGAGCGGCTCGTCGGCTACGACCATCGTCGGGGTTTTTCCGTCGTAGGAAACCGTCAAAGGGAACGCCACCTTGGTATTCGCATCGCTTCGCAGATAAAACGTGTCGTTCGACGCCGGTTTTCCATCCAGGTGATTCTGTTGTTTCTCAAAAATCTGATTTTGCCAGTCTTCCTTCTCCATCGGAAACCCGTCTTTGTCGTAAACGGTTACCGCATCTTTCAACTGGCCAAGAAGACCGAAATAGGTGGAGCTTGCCGCCTCCCAATCTCTCTCCTTCTCGTCGTTCGGGAACAGATCCTCTTTGATTTGTTTATACGCGAAAAACGCCTCTAAAATTTCCACCGAAGCCTCTTCCGGCGTTTTCTTTTGCGGTTCTTCCTCCACCGGTTCTTCCGCCTGCGGCTGCTCAACCGCCGGCTGTTTCGGCTGCGGTTCTTGCACCACCGGCTGCGCCACCTGCGGTTTTCTCAAAACCTTGTTTCTATCCGCCTCTTTAAGCGGCGTATCGTTCAGCGTCAGGTGAGGGTTCAGCTTACCGTATTCCACCGTGAGCTCGTACATCTCGGTCTCGTCTTCTAAATCTTGAAAATAAAACACGTCGTCCGAAACGTTCTCGCCGTCCCGTTTTTTCTGCTGTTGGATGGCGATGTATTCCTGCAACTCGTTGGGCTGCAACAGTTTGCCGTCTTTATCGTAGACGTTAGCCACCCCTTCCACAAAAGAAAGCGTCGAAGCGAAGCTGCCTCCCGGAATCAAATCCGCCGCTTCGTCTTGGGACTGTATCTTCTGCCACACGTCAAACCCTGTCCAGTTGTCAAGTATCTTTTTCGGCATTGTGTATTCCTCCGTTTCGAGTCTCTGTCACACATAATACCGCGGCGAGCGGTGTTTGGTTACGCGCGGCAAAAATTATTTCCACGCGCCGGCCTGCAAAATCGCGCCGTATTTCTCTGCGCGCGCCTTTGCCGCCGGCAAATCCATATCCGAATAGTTGCCGCATTCCACCGGCGTTGCACCGGGAATCGCGCCCTCAAACGCGGCGGTAAACGCGAACAAATCGCGCATAAGCCGCTCCACCTCGGGCAGTGCCGGCGCGCCGGCCATAATGAGATAAAATCCCGTGCGGCAACCCATCGGCCCCCAGTAAATCACGCGGTCTTTCACGTCCGCGCGGTTGCGGAGATAGGTCGCGCCGATATGTTCAATCGTGTGGATTTCGCCGGTACCCATCACCGGCTCAAAGTTGGGGCGAGTCAAACGGATATCGTAAGTCGTCACCGGCTGCCCATTGGCCGCATCCTCGCGACTGACGTACACCCCGGGCAGCAATTTCGTATGATCTATCGTAAAACTTTTGATTTTTTCCATTCTTCCTCAACTCTTTTTCAGAAACTGCTTTTATTGTAGCATTTTTCCCCGAAAAGTCAACAAAACCCCCACACGATGGTGTGGGGTTTTTGTTGCAAATCTTATTTCTTGTCTTTGAGCGCGGCCTGCGCGGCGGCAAGGCGCGCCAGCGGCACACGGAACGGCGAGCAGGACACATAGTCGAGCCCGATTTGGTGGCAGAATTCCACCGAAGACGGGTCACCGCCATGTTCGCCGCACACGCCGAGTTTCAAATCGGGGCGCGTAGCACGACCGGCCGCAGAGGCCATCTTCACAAGCGAGCCGACACCGGTTTGGTCCAGTTTGGCAAACGGATCGGACTCGTAAATCTTCGCGTCGTAGTAGGCGTTTAAGAATTTGCCGGCATCGTCGCGGCTGAAGCCGAAGGTCATCTGGGTCAAGTCGTTCGTGCCGAACGAGAAGAATTCCGCCTCTTTGGCAATCTCGCCGGCGGTCAACGCCGCACGCGGAATTTCAATCATCGTACCCACTTTATAGGTCATAGTGCTTCCGGCAGCTTTAATCACGTCATCGGCGGTTTTCACCACGACGTCTTTGACATATTTCAGCTCTTTCGCCTCGCCGACCAGCGGAATCATAATTTCCGGAACAATGTTCCAGTCCGGATGCTCTTTGTTGACGGTGAGCGCCGCGTTGATAACGGCGGTCGTCTGCATCGCGGCAATTTCCGGATACGTAACCGCCAAGCGGCAGCCACGGTGACCCATCATCGGGTTAAATTCGTGGAGATCCGCCACGACGTTGCGCAACTCATCCACGCTGATAGACAGCTCGGAAGCGAGTTCCACCAAATCTTCCTCTTTCTGCGGCACAAACTCGTGCAGCGGCGGATCGAGGAAGCGGACGGTCATCGGACGACCGGCCAGCACGCGATACATCTCTTCAAAGTCGCCCTGTTGCAGTGGCAAAATCTCGTCGAGGGCGGCTTTGCGCGCCTCGGCGGTCTTGGCAACAATCATCTTGCGGATAGATTTAATGCGGTCCGCCTCGAAGAACATATGCTCCGTACGGCAAAGGCCGATGCCCTCCGCGCCGAGTTCGACGGCTTTCGCCGCGTCGGTCGGCGTGTCGGCGTTGGTGCGCACTTTCAGGCGACGGAAGCCGTCCGCCCACTCCATAATGCGGCCGAATTCACCGGCGATGGTGGCGTCCACCGCGGGGATAACGCCGTCGTAGATGTTGCCGGTCGAACCATCAATGGAGAGATAATCGCCCTCGCGGAACGTTTTTCCGGCGAGCACGAAATATTTTTCGTCTTCGTGCATCTCAATGTCTCCGCAACCGGAGACACAGCATTTGCCCATACCGCGCGCAACCACCGCCGCGTGGGAGGTCATACCGCCGCGCACGGTCAGAATGCCCTGCGCCGCTTTCATGCCGGTGATGTCTTCCGGCGAAGTCTCAAGACGAACGAGCAACACGTTTTCGCCGCGGTTGTTCCACGCTTCGGCATCGTCGGCGGTAAACACCGCTTTGCCGCACGCCGCGCCGGGCGACGCGCCGAGGCCTTTGCCAATCGGCGTAGTGGCTTTAAGCGCTTTTTGGTCAAACTGCGGATGGAGAAGCGTATCGAGGTTGCGCGGGTCAATCATAGCAACAGCTTGCTCTTTCGAAATCATCCCCTCATCCACGAGGTCGCACGCGATTTTGAGCGCGGCCTGCGCGGTACGTTTGCCGTTGCGGCACTGCAGCATAAACAGTTTGCCGTGCTCGACGGTGAACTCCATATCCTGCATATCGCGATAGTGGTCTTCGAGGAGCGCGCACACCTTCACAAACTCGGCATACGCCTCGGGGAATTTGTCCGCCATCTCTTTAATGGGCATCGGGGTACGCACACCGGCGACCACGTCTTCGCCCTGGGCGTTGGTCAAGAACTCGCCCATCAATTTCTTTTCACCGGTCGCCGGGTCACGGGTAAACGCCACACCGGTGCCGCAATCGTCGCCCATATTGCCGAACGCCATCATCTGGACGTTGACGGCGGTACCCCACGAATACGGAATATCGTTATCGCGGCGATACACGTTGGCGCGCGGGTTGTCCCACGAACGGAACACCGCTTTGACGGCGCCCATCAGTTGTTCTTTCGGGTCGGTCGGGAACTCCGTACCGATTTTGGATTTATACTCGGCTTTGAACTGGGTCGCGAGCTCTTTCAAGTCGGCCGCATCCAATTCCACGTCCAATTTAACGCCTTTTTTGGCTTTCATCTCGTCGATGAGTTGCTCAAAATATTTCTTGCCGACTTCCATCACAACGTCGGAATACATTTGGATAAAGCGGCGATAGCAGTCCCACGCCCAACGAGGATTGTTCGAACGCTCGGCAATCACGTTGACCACGTCTTCGTTAAGACCGAGGTTCAAAATGGTATCCATCATACCCGGCATAGACGCACGGGCACCGGAACGAACGGAAACGAGAAGCGGATTCTCTTTATCGCCGAACTTTTTGCCGGTGATTTCCTCCATCTTCGTAATATGCTCCATAATTTGCGCCATGATCTCGTCGTTGATTTGACGACCGTCCTCATAGTACTTGGTGCAGGCTTCCGTCGAAATCGTAAAGCCTTGGGGGACGGGAAGACCGATGTTGGTCATTTCCGCCAAGTTGGCGCCTTTGCCTCCCAGCAGTTCGCGCATAGTGGCGTTGCCCTCACTAAAGAGGTAAACGTACTTGTGTGCCATAGAAATTCCTCCTGAATCTATTTGAATATTTTCAATCGCAAATTTGTGTATTATAGAGTATAACAGATGAATTTGCAAATTGCTACCCTTTTTTTGCAATTTTATAAAAAATTTTTTCTAATGCGCACGCGCGCGTGTTTTACTAATAGGTAATTATATAGAGAATTTTTTTGCACTTTTTGCGAAAAAAGTGTTGACGAACGGAAAAAGGTGTGGTATAGTGACTTTACCTCGTTTTTGCGGAGGTTTATTTTTTGTGCGATTTTTTCGCATTCCCCGCGTTGTTTTTACGAGGGAGGCTTATAAGGAGGTGCCGTTATAATGCGAGTGAAAATCACTTTGGCTTGCACGGAATGCAAGCAGCGCAACTACAACACGATGAAAAACAAGCAAAACGATCCGGACAGACTGGAAATGAACAAATATTGCCGGTTCTGTCGCAAACACACCCTTCACAGGGA
>JAZUEK010000021.1:0-9596 GCA_045640165.1 Acutalibacteraceae bacterium
GCCGTTGATCGAAACGCTCGCATCGGTATCGAAGCGATACCCCGTGTTGGGAACGAGCACCCATTTTAACGAATACGAGTTCCCCTCGGCAAACGTATCGTCTTCTTTGAGCTTCACCCCTTCGGTATCGTTATACCAATAATGCTCCGTGCAGGTAAACTGCGCGTCCTCCGGCAGCGTATACGCCAAATGGGCGCTCGCCTTTTCGTTCACGACCGGCGTGACGTTCGCCTCCGTAAGGCTGATTTCGTCAATCGGCGGCACAAAGGTGGGGATCGAATTCGACCAAATCGTGCATTGGGTCTCACCGAGTGACGTATTATTCAAATCCACGTTATTCGTGTCACCGTTGATCGAAATACGCATAGCGTCGTTAAAGGTATGGTCTTCGTCCGCCTCAATCACCCACACCAGGGAGTACGAGCTCCCCACCGCAAAGAGGTCATCCTCATTGAGCATTTTGCCCGTGCTGTCGTCAACCCAATACTGCTGCGTGCAGGTATACGGCGCGTCGGTAGGCAACGTATACGACAAATGGTCGCCTGCTTTCTCGCCCACGACAGGCACAAGATCCGCGTCAAGAAGGTTGATTTCGGAAATTGCCGGCGGATCGGAGACGTAAAAGACGCCCATACAAATAATTCCATAATCTCCCGAGACGTTGGTGTTTGGGCCGATACCCAGGTTTCTACCGACGTCGTTGGTAACGGTAATCGTCACGTGCCCGTTGTAAAAAGCGTAGCCATCGTCGGGGACAATCTCCAACGTCAAGAAGTAGGCGTCTCCCCTTGTAAAGGTGTCGTTTTCTCCAACAGGAGCGTAGTTGTCGAGGCTGAACCAATAACTCTTGACGCAGGAAAAATGCGCATTGTCGGCAAGCCGAAACGTCGGCACGTTGTTGCCCACTCGTTCACCCACGACAAGCGGTTTGGCCGTCACGTTGGAAATGGTGACTTCCTTTATGGGCAGCGCCGCGACCGCTGCCGTCCGCTCCATCCAAATAGCGGCGATGGAGGACATAATCCACGTGTTTTCCTCATCGGCGTTTCCCTCGCCACCGTTAACGGAAACGCTTGCACCGTTGGCAAAGGCATACCCGGCTTTCGGCTCGAGCGACACGAATAAGGAATACAAATCCCCCTCGACAAAGGTGTCGGTGTCCTTAAGCTGAACCCCTTTGGTATCGTTGTACCAATAGTAGTTCGTGCAGGTATACGGCGCATTGTCCGGCAAGGTATACGACAAAAAGTCGCCTGCCGGCTTGCCGATGACCGGCGTAATAGCCGCATCGGTAATGACAATTTCGGGGATGGCGGTTTCCGCCGCGGCAAAAAGCGGTGTCACGGTGACGAGCATCGCCACACAAAGCACCAAGGCAAGCAGGCGCATCGACAACGATTTTTTCATTCCGGATTCCTCCTAAAACACGTTTTGCGATTCATATAAGTTATTATATGAGCCGTTTGCCTCATTGTCAAGCCGATTTGGTTCAAACATTCATTCCGCTCAAGCACAAACTTTTTGCAACCAGCGACAAAGACAGACGCTCTTTCTTGACTATTTTCCGAAACTATTGTATAATGTCCTAAAAATTTTACAAGGACCGATGGCTATGAAAAAAACACAAAGCAAAAACTATATACTCGTTTTCCTTTTGTCGTGTGCGGTGTTCTTTTTAACAACGCTTTTCGCCAACACCTACCTGCTCGCGTTTGACGTGTCCAGCGTGCGCATCTCCGCCGCGCTGAACCCCGTTTTGGGCATCATTTTCGGCTGGCCGGCTATCCTCGGTTGCGCCGTCGGCAACTTCGCGTCCGACCTCGTTTCGGGATGGGGCATCGAGACGGCGTTACTCGGCTTCCCGTCACAGATTCTCTATGGCTTTATCCCGTATTTCCTGTGGCGGCGGTTTGTCGGTTGCAAATCCCACGTCACCCGTCTGGACAGCCCGAAAAAAGTGTTTGTGTTTATCCTCATCACCTTGGTCAACTCGATCTATATCGGCTTGGACGTAGGATTCATTCAATGGGTTGTTTCCAAAACGGATTTTTGGCGCACCGCCTTTTTCGCCGGACTCAACGACTTTACCGCGTGCGTCATTTTCGGGTTGCCGCTGATGGCGCTGTTCGACTACGTCTACTCGAAAAAACTCCACCGCGGCAAGCGCAAGCTGTCGTTTAACGAGGTCATCATCCTGATGACAAGCGCCGTCGAAATCGTCGCGTTTGCGGTGATTGCCACTGTATGTAATATCGCGTATAAAGACAAAACCGTTATCGAAATTTGGCAATCCGTCTTCATTCTCTCCATCATCGCGTTCGCGGCCATTTCGGTGGCGTCGTTTATCGTGATGGCGGTTGCCAACCACGTGCGCAAAAAGCACGCCGGACTGCGCATTATCGAAAAGCCGAGCGGCACCATTTTTGCGGACGAAAAACGGCGGCTCGAATTTGTCTCGTTCCCCGGCCAGGCGCAGGAATACCGCATCAAATCGGACAAGCGCGGCTACGGCCTGGAAAACGCGCGTAAAAACGTGGTTGCCTCGTATGAAGAAGCGTGGTACACGACGGTTTCCAGTCAAAAAGGTTGCCCGATGAAATGCCTTTGTTGCGACTGCCCCGGCTACGGTTTTTACGGCAACGCGACGACCGACGATTTGAAATATCAAGTGAACACCATTCTCGACAACGTCGGCACCACGCACACACGCTATTTCAGCGTGGACTTTATGCGTATGGGCGAGCCGACGCTCAACGACGCCGTGTTGGATTTTATCGAGTTCGAGCTCTCCGCCCTCATTCGCTCTAAGGTGGATGCCGACGTCATTGTGCCGACCGTTTCCACCATGCTCCCGAAAAACAAAGCCCGCGTTACCGCGTTTTTAGAGCGGTATTGCCGCATCAAAAACGAGGTGTACGGCGGAGACGCCGAATTGCAATTCAGCATCTTCTCCACCGACGAGAGCGCGCGCAACGAACTGTATAAAAACCGCTCTCTTTCCCTTGAGGAAATCGCAAAAATCGGCGCCACGCTCCCGATGCCGAAAGGCAACAAATACCGCCTCAATTTCCCGGTCACCAAAGACAGCGTGATTGACGCGGCGGTGATTGACGACCTGTTTGACAAAGAAAAATTCGAGATTAAACTCACCCCCATCCACCAAACCTTTAACGCGCAGGACAACGGCTTTACCGTGACGAGCGAATACGACTCCTACGACGTGTTTGCCCCGATTGAACAGGCCTTTTTGGAAAAAGGCTGGGACGTGGTGGTCTATCTCGATAAAAAAAGCGAGGATGCCGACGCGCTCACCTGCGGCCACTTACTGCTCTCGAACATCCGCGACAAATTCTCCGACACGCCGACCGAAAAACGTCGGGTCGGCATGGTGGTCGCCATCGAGATGAACGCCATTTTCGAGCGATACGGCAACTGCCGCGAAATCGAAACCAATGCCGGATTTAAGCTGTTCGTGGTCGAACAAGACCGCTTTTCGCTGTACATCGCGCAGTCCGGCATGGGCGAATGCGCCGCGGCGGCGGCGTGCCAGTTCCTCATTTCCAAATGCAACGTCTCCACCATCATCAACTTCGGCGTGGTCGGCGGCTTGACCGAGGAAATGAAACAACTCAAAGTCTGCCTCGTGGACAAAGTCGTCCACTACAAATACGACTGCACCGAGTTTTTGCCGATGGTGGTCGGGCAGGTGGACGGCTACGATTCCATCTACATCAAGACGAGCGAAACTCTTGTGAAACACGCGTTGGCGCTGGACGAGTCACTCTCGCTTGTCACCTGCTGTTCGGGCGACAAATTCATCGGCACGGCGGAAGAAAAAACCCATCTCCACGAAACCTTCGGCGGCGACATCTGCGATATGGAATCCGCCGGCATCGTGACCACCTGCGACATCAACAAAGTGCCGTGCATTTTGTTCAAAGCGGTGTCGGACGGCTTGGCGGACGGCGCGGACGGATTTTTCGCCGAACTGGAAAACGCCTCGCGGAAATGCCTCGAAACCGTTGACCGCATCCTTGACAAAATCGCCACGATTGAAACGTAAAAAAGCAAAAACAAAAGCGGCAGGGAACTCCCGGAAGGCCGGGAGTTCCCTGCCGCTTTTTTGCGGTTTATCCTTTGGTCTTTTTCGCTTTTCGGAACATAAATTTGCGCGCAATGGCAATGCCGGCTTTATACGGAAGCGGACGAAGCGCCGCATCCGCCTCTTTCAGCAATTTTCGGATAGGCAACTGTTGCGGACAGTGCGTTTCGCATTTGCCGCACTCGATACACTGGGTAGCAAACGCGGCTTCTTTCGTCAGTCCCACCGTTTGGGCGTATTCAAACCGCCCTTGCGTTTTCGAGTCGATATACATCGCGTTATAGCACCGAAACGCGCCGGGAATATCCACGCCTTTCGGGCAGGGCATACAATAGCGGCAACCGGTGCAACCGACTTTTTCGTTTTCGCTGATTTTTTTCGTCACCTCGCGGATGGTCTCAAAATCCGCCTCGGTAAACGCGCCGGCGGTCGCCTCGGATGCGGTGCGACAGTTTTCTTTGACCATGTCGAGCGAGTTCATACCGGACAACACGACCGTTACTTCCGGCTGGTTATAGAGCCACCGCAAGCCCCATTCCGCCGGCGTCCAATCGCGTCCGCTTTGCTTCATGACCGCTTTGGCGGAGTCGGGAAGCATTCCCACCAGTTTGCCGCCGCGAAGCGGTTCCATAATGACCACGGGAATGCCCTTTTCCGCCGCCGCCTGCAACCCGGCTTTGCCGGCTTGGGAGTGTTCGTCAAAATAGTTATACTGGATTTGGCAGATATCCCAGTCGTAATCGGCGAGAATTTTCAAAAACCCGTCGGTGTTGCCGTGGTACGAAAACCCGATATTTTTAATTTGGCCGCTCGCCTTTTTCTCTTCAATCCAATCAAGAATGCCGACGGCTTTCAGCTTTTCCCACATCGCAACGTCGGTCAAATGGTGCATCAAATAGTAGTCGACATAGTCGGTACGCAACCGCGAGAGCTCTTCGGTAAAATATTTATCCACCGCGGCGCGGTTTCCCACGAGGTATTGCGGCAGTTTTGTGGCGATTTTCACCTTTTCGCGAAGCCCGTTGCGCTCGAAAATCTCGCCGACCGCCGCCTCGCTTCCGCCGTAAACGTAGGCGGTATCAAAATAGTTGACGCCGCTGTTGTAGGCCTCTAAAATCTCCCGTTCGGCTTTGTCGATGTCGATACCGCCGCCTTTTTTCGTAAAGCGCATACATCCGAAACCGAGGATCGAGAGTTCGTTGCCGTTTTTATCTTTCCGATATTGCATACTCTATGCCTCCTATCCGAATAGGTTTCTTTCAGTATAGCACACATTTTGAAAAACACAAGAAAAAAGGGCAGGGATGTAAATCCCTGCGCTTTTTGTTCCGTTGCTTATTTCGCCGCTTCAGCACCGAGCTGCGAAATGAGTCCTGCAAAATACTGACGAAGCATCAGCACGTCTTTCATGTTGAGTTCGCCGTCCTCGTTGCAGTCGGCATTCAAGGCGTTATACGAAATCTCTACGCCTGCCTGCTGCTTGCGAATGGTCAGCACGTCTTTCATATTGACGAGCCCGTCGTCGTTCGCGTCACCGAGCAGTTTTTCGACAGCCGGCAGTTTCGCAGTAATCATCATAATCTGGAAATCTTCCACGTTCGCGCCCGGGCAGTCCGCGTAATGGGATTGCAGGTTAAAGGTTACGTAATCGTCGCCCGTTTCGAACACCTGCACCTCGAGCACGCCGCGGCCCTCGCTGTCGAGGAATTTCGTAGACATCGACCAGTCTTCCGACATACCCTCAACGTCCACGCCGTTTTGGACAAGAACGGTGATATCCTGCAAGTCGTCGAGCGACTCCACCTCTAAGGTCGCGCCGCCTTTCACGCCATAAAACTCTTTGTCACCGATGCGAAGATCCACCGTCGTTTCAATCGGTTCGGGCTCGGTGGCCGTCTTCGACTGGGTCCACAGTTTGAAATAGCGCGGATTCGTGCTATACGTGAAGGAATGGTCCATGTCAACGGGATACTCGCCACCGTTCAAAAGGATTTTGGGGTTCGCGGCAAAGACGTAGCCCTCGTCGGCAACCAACTCACTGCCGAGCGAGTAAGATTTGCCCTCTTTAAACAAAACTTCGGCATCATAGATAAACATATCCGCGGCATCGTCATACCAGTGCATACCGGTTCCAAGGAAACCATAGTGTGCATCCTCGGGAATAACGATGTGCAAGTAGTCACCCACCTTGCCGCCGGCAACCGGATCACAGAAGCCGTCAATCACAATGGTGTCAATCAGCTGAAGTACTGCAAGATAGCCCGCGCCGCCCTCGGCTTTCCACGCATCGAGATCGTCAATCGGGGTCTCGCCGGCTTCATCCTCATAATAGGTGTCGCAGCCCTCGCAGTAGTAGTAGTCTTTGTAGCCGTCCTCGGTCAAGGTCGCCGGTTTGCCGGTCACTTTTTGGATGTTGTGTCCGATCGAGAAGAAATACGAACCGGCACCGCAGTAGTTGGGATTGTCCTCCGACACGAAGAACGCAACGCAATAGTCGCCCTCTTCGGTGGGAACGCCGTCCACCTGCACGAAGGAGTACCCTTCCTCCTCCACCGCGTAGTAGATGATATCCAGCTCCGGCTGCGGATCGAGCTCCACGCCTTCCTCGTCGAACGCGGTGGGCGTACCGATTTCGATGTCCTCGCCGAACGCGAACGGCTTGCCGTTGTTGATGATGAACGTCTCTTCATCCTCGAAGGTGACGTTCGCTTTAATGGTAAAGGTAATCGGCAGGGACGTATCTTTCGGCGTCAGCGTCGTGCTCTCGCCGAACACGTAGTCTTCGTTCACGTTTTCCAGACGGGTGTTTTGGAGAATGAGATAGTCCTCGGCAGTCACGCTCGCCACCTGCAAGGTCGCACCGGACTCGCCGTAGACCGTAAAAGTGGTATCGGAGACGACGTCGCCCTTAATGGCGTTGTCGCCGTTCACGTAGACGCAGGGATACATCTCCCCTTCGCCCTTGATCGCGCGGAAATCGCCCTCAATCGTGGAGTCGGTCATATTCACGATGATCGAGTTTTCGCTTTCGTTCGAGAGCAGGTCGCCGCCGATGGTCATCTCTTCGAGATAGATCTCGTCGCAGGTGGATTCCATAATCAGGTCTTTGTCGGTCTTGCCGGTAAAGACCAAGTCGAACGTATACACGTGGATACCGTCGGCTTTTTCCTCGTAGGTATCGGGGCCCGGCTCGACCGGATCGCCGTCGAAATAGGTCACCGTGTAGGTCACCGGCGCGATATAGCCGTTGCCGCCCTTGGCTTTCCACGCTTCAAGATTCTCAATCGGGATTTCGCCGGCAGCATCCTCATAATACGCGCCGCAGGCACATTCGTAATAATCCTTAAAGCCGGCAACGTCGGTAGGCTCTTGCCCTTTGACCAACACCGGACTGTGCGTGTGATTGACCGTAACCGTCACCTGACAGGAAACCGTCGTATAATTATCCTCGTCCACAGGCGTAAAGGTCACCTCGTACAAGGTAACGTCGCTGTCCGCCACACCGGGCACGGTATCCGGCTCGGTCCATTCAAACAGACCGGCGACCTGCGTGCTGTCGGTGCTCGAAACCTGAACGTAACCGCCGAAAAGCGTGCTGTCCGCAAGCGTCTCGCCATACTCGATTTCGTTCGGAGCAGGGGTGGTCTTGATATACGGTGTCCCTTTGGTAATGGCGAATTCCACCTGGGCGGTTTCCCCATCCACGGTGATTTGCGCCATATAGTTGCCCACAAATTTAAGCGTTCCGAACAACGGCAGATACTCGGACTGCCCGTTTTGTTTTATGCAATAGATAATGTCCGGCAGCTCCAGTCCTGCCTCTTCCCAAGCCTCCTCTTCGCCGTCCGCGAAGGTGAACGCTTTGGCGTTTCCGTCATAAGCAAGACTCTCCGGAGCGGTCAGCGTGAGGGTCAGCGGATTTTCGTCAAACCCGTCGTCACAGCCGTCCTCACAGGTCGCGGTAAGCACGCCGCCATCCGCCGCGTAGGTGAAGGTGTGGGCGTGAGACACAGATTTTTCTTCTGCCGCAAAGTTGTCGATATCCAAGAAATAACAGTCCTCGCTAAGATGGCGGAACGCGATATATACGGTCTTTCCGCCATACTCTTCTGCGGAAAGCACCACAGAACGCTGTGTCCAAGGATACGCCGCGACACCGGAGTAAAGCTCCTTCATCCCGTTCGGGCTGGTGAGCTCATCGTATTCTTCAGCCACAGCCGTTTCGCCGACATAAACCATATACGAATCCGGGTAAGTCGGATCCTGCGATTCCTCATACCAGCTTATCGTTGCGCCGCCTTCGGGAATCACGAGCGCCGGAGAGAACAGCCAGTTGTCCGCGTCAAAACGTCCTTTTTCATTATCGTAAGACTGCGAAACGGCGCAGTTGCTTTCATCCACGCCAAGCCCTTGATTGCCGTAATTATTCGTTCCGGTGATCCAGTCCTGACCGTCGCCGTCGGCGTCAATGTTCGTCCAGCCCTCAGCCGTCATATCGGTCTCGAAATCGAAAGAATACGGCAAGGTTTTTCCGCCGGAAACGGGGACTTCCTCAAACGTCGCCGTGACGGTGACATCCGCGCCGGGCATCGTGAAGGTATAGTCGCCGGTCGTCGCGTCCGCCGTGATCTCGTGATCCTCGCCGTCATTGTATTGCAGCGTATCGAGCTGATAGCCCTCGGACGGCGTGACCGTGACGGTCACCGTATCGCCCTCGGCGGCGGTTTCTTTGTCAATAGCGATATAGCCGTGATTCGTCTCTTTGTCGCCCTCCGGCGCAGCATTGGTAATCGCGTAGGTAGCGGAAGCACCTCCGAAATATCCGCGAATCATCCACGGATGATTATCGTCATTAGACATCAGTGCCGTTATGGGAGACCAATTCCCGCCGAAATACATCATATACGAATCCGGATTCTCGAGCTTTTCCGTCGAAATCGATGCCGGATACGCAACGTCCGTGTTTTCAATGCCGATCCAAAGGTCTTTCGTGCTGTCGATCTCATAGGGGGTGGTCAGAACGATTTCGTGCCAACCCACCGTCACGGGATCGGAAAGAACGAACAATTGCTCATAGTCCGGTGCGGAGCCATCCGGAGTTACCCCCGAATCGGAAGAATAAACGCGAATATGATACGCACCCTCAAAACCCGTGTCATAGCCCGTGTAGTAAGCCACCTTTGTCAGCACATCCTGCTGCGGCAGAGCCGAGACGGGAATTCTGATCGCCCACGTAAGGGACATTCCGCCTCCCGTTCCGATCGAGGACTGATACTGACTGTCTTCCGAACAATAACCAAACCATTCGCCGAGTTTCGTATCGCCTGCAGCCTCAAACTCCGCCTTAACGTTGACGGGATAGTCGGGCATAGAGAAGGTGTACTTCGTCGTGTCCTGCGTATCCTGCGTCGGGAAGATAGGCGGAGCAAGAGAAATCGCCGACAGCACCGTCAGGCTCTTGAGCTGATAGCCCTCGGACGGCGTGACCGTAATC